>DUBD01000161.1:4552-20139 GCA_012960515.1 Bacteroidota bacterium
GCTCTCCGCCGTCGGTGTCGGCGTCCTCGCGCAGTTCGTGACGTCCCCGGTGGAGGTGGCACAGCGGGAGGAGATCCGGACCCTCCAGGGACAGCTCGATGAGGCGAACACCCGGCTCGTGACCTTCTCCGATGAGCTGGAGACGCTCGCCGAGACGGACCGCGAGCTCTACCGCACCGTCCTCAACGCGGAGCCCATCTCCGAGGACGAGTTCAAGATGGGCGTCGGCGGCGCGGAGCGCGAGGACGTGGCCCACTACTCCACGCCCACCGCGCAGCTGCTCCTGACCACGAGCGAGACCATCGAGCGCCTGGAGCGCCAGATGGAGCTGCAGAACCGGAGCTACGACGAACTGAAGGATCTCGCGAGTTCCCGTCAGGCCGTCCTCCGCCAGCAGCCGGCCATCCTCCCGCTCAAGAACGCGCGGCTGACCTCCGGCTTCGGGATGCGCTACCACCCCATCCTCCATACCACGCGGATGCACGCGGGCGTGGACTTCCCAACGCCCGTCGGCACGCCGCTCTACGCGGCGGGGGATGGCGTGGTGAGCTTCATCGGCGCGAAGGGTGGCTACGGCAACGTGCTGGAGATCGAGCACCCGCTGGCGGGCAAAATGGTCCGCTACGCGCACCTCTCGCGCGTGGCGCCGGGCATCCAGGTGGGCACCGCCGTCCGCCGAGGCCAGACCGTGGCCTACAGCGGGAACACCGGCCTCTCCACGGCACCGCACCTCCACTACGAGGTCCGCCTGCTGGACCAGGAGCTCAAGCCCATCAACCCGGTCACCACGTTCGTCCCCGGCGTGAGCCCGCGTGAGTACCAGGAGCTCCTGGAGGCCGCGCGCACGCAGACCGTCTCCTTCGACTAGGAGCGGCCTCGCTCGGAACCCTCCGCGGGCGGCCTCAGTGCAGGGGCAGCCCGCTTTGTGTAGGAACGGGGCGGAAATCCCACCCCATTGCATTTCGCCTGGAGCCGCCCTATCGTGCGGCCCGACTTCAGACCCCATCCCCTGGGGCCTCACGGGAGGCCCCGTCTCTCACCGCTCAACACGACATGTACTGGACGCTCGAACTCGCGGCGACGCTCGAAGACGCCCCCTGGCCCGCGACCAAGGACGAGCTCATCGACTACGCTGACCGGACCGGCGCCCCCTACGAGGTGATCCAGAACCTCGAGGAGATGGAGGACGACGGGGAGCCGTACGAGAGCATCGAGGAGGTCTGGCCGGACTACCCGACCCAGAACGAGGACTTCTACTTCGAGGACGAGTAGCCCCCGAGCCCTCAGGCGGGACGCCGCGTGAGCAGGCCGCTCGCGTGCCCCGCCAGCCGCTGGCGCTAGCCGTCAGCGAGTGCGCCCCCTCGCGGGCGCCTGACAATGAGACGAGCCCCCGGCCGAGGGGCCAGGGGCTCGTCGCCCGGAGCAGCCAGGACCGTAACGTGAAGCGGCGGCGCGAGACGGCCACCACTCCCCACCACGCGCACGGACCCGGCTGCAGGTCAGCAGCGACGTCCGGGGAGCTAGGCGTCCGTGGGGCGCGTGGCGTAGTCGAAGCCGGAGAGCGCGTCGTCGATGAACACGCGGCCGGAGCGCTCCGCGGACTGCGGCGTGCGGAACTCCGCAGGCGAGGCGTGCAGCGTGAGGCCGCGGTGCGAGATCGCGAAGCCGTAGCCGTCGGACCCGTCGTTCGCCCGCTCGACCGTCAGGTCGAAGCCGCGATGGCGGAGGACGAGGCGGGGGACGGTCACGATCGTGCGGGAGAGGGTAGCGGCGAACGACATGGTAGAGCCGGAGAGGGTGTATCGGCGGGGACTGCGGACGAGTTTTGCAACAGGCCCGCCACATCCCCTTCACGGCCTCTGAACCGCCGCCTTGTACCCGACTCCGCGACACTCGGTCCGACTGAAAACGGCCCGTCCCACTCCGGGACGGGCCGTCTCACTCTCCGTTGACGGAGTGTCAGGCTACGCGGGCGCGAGGGCGTGCGGCTCCGGGAGCGCCCGCGCGGCCTCAATCCCGGCCTCCGCCAGTGGCACGACGGCGTGCACCGCGTGCACGGTGCGGCCGGCCATCTTGACGGCGTCGTCCACGCGCGCTTCGCGCCCCGCGCGTTCCACGTCCGCGCACGCATCGGCGGCCTGGGTGGCGCCCAGTGTGCGGCAGGCGGCCTTGAGGGCGTGGGCCGTCTCGATGAGCGTCTTGGTGTCGCGCTCGCGGGCGGCGGCAGAGAGGCGCGTCGTCAGCGGCGGGACGGACGCGATGAACGCCTCCAGCACCTCGATCGCGAAGGCCGGGTCGTCCACCCCGGTGGACTGGCGGAGGCTCTCGAGGACCGCCAGCGCGTCGGAGGGCGGCGCCGCAGGGGTGGGAGCGGCGGGCGCCTCCATCTCGGCGAGGACGCTGGCGAGGTGGTCCAGGCGGACCGGCTTGGAGAGGTAGCCGTCCATGCCGGCCTCGCGGCACCGCTCGGCGTCTCCGGCGAGGGCGTTCGCCGTCAGTGCGACGATGCGCGGTTGGTGCTCGTGCTCGGCGCGGACGCGGCGCGTGGCCTCCAGGCCGTCCATCTCCGGCATCTGCACGTCCATCAGCACGAGGTCGTACGCGGTCTCCCGCATACGCTCCAGCGCTTCGAGGCCGGTCGTGGCGACATCGGCGGAGCCGCCGAGGCGACGGAGCAGGCCGAGCGCCACCTTCCGGTTGACCGCGTGGTCTTCGACGAGCAGGATGCGCTGGCCCGCGGCGACGGGCGCGCGGTCGGGGTCGGGCGTCCGGTGGACGGGCTGGCCGTCGGTGAGGCGGGCCAGGACGTCGCGCAGCCGGGAGTGCCGCGGCGGGCGCGTCAGCACGGCGTCGAACAGACCCGGGGCGGCGGAGCGGGACCCTACAGGGGCCACGAGCACGAGGGGCAAATCGGGCCGCTGGCGGCGGAGCTCGCGGGCGAGGGAGACGCCTTCGCGCTCGCCGCCGAGGCGGACCTGGCCGAGCGCGATGAGCGCCGCGTCTGCGGGCGCGCCGGTGTCCAGGTGGCCCACCGCGGCCTCCGGGGTGTCCAGGGCAGCCACCCGCGCCCCGAGGTGTGCCGCGGTCTCGGCGAGCGCCTCGCGGGAGGCCGTGTGCGCGTCTACGATGAGCACGTCGGCATCGAGTGGCGCGGTATCGGGCTGGGCCGCGGCTACGTCCAGCTCGATGCGGAGCGTGAATGTGGAGCCCTCTCCGAGGGCGCTCTCGGCGGTGAGCGTGCCGTCCATCAGCTCCGCCAGCTTGCGGGAGATCGCGAGGCCGAGCCCGGTGCCGCCGTAGCGGCGCGTCGTGGAGGAATCCATCTGCGCGAAGCTCTCGAAGAGCGCGTCCAGACGGTCCGAGGGGATCCCGATGCCGGTGTCGCTGACGCGGAGCACGAGCGTCGCGCGGTCGTGGAGGATGGGGCCCTCGCGCGAGACGTCCACGACGATCTCACCGGCGTCCGTGAACTTGACGGCGTTGGAGAGGAGGTTGAGCAGGATCTGGCGCAGGCGGGTGGGGTCGCCTACGAGCACGTCTGGCACGCGGGGGCTCACGCGGCAGACGAGCTCCAGTCCCTTTTCGGCCGCGCGCTGCGCGACGAGGTCCAGCGCGTTGTCCAGCCCTTCGCGCAGGTGGAAGGGCGCGTGCTCCAGGCGGAGGCGGCCGGCCTCGATCTTGGAGACGTCCAGCACATCGTTGATGATGGCGAGGAGGGTGTCGCTGCTGGCGCGGATGGTGTCCACGTAGTCCTGCTGCTCCGCGGTCAGCCGGGTGCCCGCCAGGAGGTCCGCCATGCCGATGACGCCGTTCATGGGCGTCCGGATCTCGTGGCTCATCGTGGCGAGGAAGTCGCTCTTGGCGCGGGCGGCCGCGAGGGCGTCCTCGCGTGCGGCCTCCAGGTGCTCCACGACCGCCAGCCGGGCGCGGAGGAGGTACGTCCCCAGCACCGCCAGCGCGCTGAGCGTGGCGAGGAACGTGGCGCGGGGCACGAGCGGCGTCTCCACGGCGAACGCCGCGAGGGCGGCGCCGGCCACGAACGCGACGGAGTAGCCGGCGAGCTGGCGGGTCGTCCGCATGCCGGCGGAGCACCCGAAGTAGACCAGCAGGATGCCGAGGACGGACGAGATCGAGAAGTCGTTGAGGTAGCCGACGTAGATCTGCCACGCGGAGATCGCGTAGAACAGCCCGTAGACGAACCGGAGGGCGCGGGCGCGCACCCACTCGCTCGTGAACGTCAGCGCCACGAGGAGCACGGCCGCCAGCCCGAGGGCGAGGCGCTCCGCCAGCGGGTCCACGATGCCGGGCTCCGCCAGCCGGTAGAGCGCGCCGAAGCCGACGAGGACGACGCCCCCGACCGCCAGCAGCACGCGGTACAACTTGAGGGGGTCGGAGGAGGGGGGGGGAGCCACGGACATGGTGGTTTCGGAACCCGGCGGCGCGAAAGGGAACAGGGGCATCCTCACACCGCGCGCGCGTGGCGCGTTCGGGGGGACGACTGGGAGAGGGCAAATGCCCTGCCGCTCCGTCGCGCGGACGTGACGGAGCGGGCTCCCCGTCCCGCTGGCGGCGGCGGTGGGCGGGTGCGGAGACGCCTTCGCACGGGGGCCTCGCGCCCGATCCGTCCCGTCTTCCCGCGATGCGAGCCGCGCGCCGGCTAGCTTGAGGCCATGCCTGAGACCCTCAAAGCCTCCGACCTCAAGCGCGGTCGGGAGATCGAACTGACCCTCACCGACTTCGCCGACCGCGGCAAGAGCCTCGCGCGCGTGGGCGACGGCGACCGTGGCTACGTCGTCTTCGTGGCCGGCGCCGTGCCGGGCGACCGCGTCCGCGCCCGCGTGTTCAAGCGGAAGAAGAGCTTTGCCGAAGCGCGTCTGCTGGAGGTGCTCCAGCCGAGCGATCTCCGCGTGGAGCCGCGCTGCGAGTACTTCCAATCCTGCGGCGGGTGCAAGTGGCAGCACGTGGGCTACGAGGCGCAGCTGGAGATGAAGCGCGACCACGTGGAAGGTGCGCTCGTCCATGAGGGCGGGATCGACCTCGGCGCGCACGGGCCGGACGGCGCGGGCGTGACGGTGCTCCCCACGATGGGTGCGGAGGGCGAGCCCTACTTCTACCGGAACAAGATGGAGTTCTCCTTCTCCGCGCAGCGCTGGCTGACGGACTGGGAGATCGCCTCCGGGGAGGCGCTGGACAAGGACTTCGCGCTGGGCCTCCACGTGCCCGGCCGCTACGACAAGGTCCTGGACCTCCGCGCGTGCTACCTCCAGAGCACGTGGAGCGCGGCGCTCGTCAATGGCGTCCGCCTCTTCGCGAAAGACAACGGCTGGAAGCCATGGAACGTCCACGAGCATACCGGCTTCCTCCGCCACCTCGTCGTGCGCACGCCCGCGCACACGGAGGAGCGGATGGTCAACCTCGTGACCTCGCGCGAGGACCCCGAGCGGATGGAGCAGTTCGCGGAGTGGCTCCAGGAGCACTTCCCGGAGACGACCACGCTCGTCAACACGATCAACAGCGGCAAGGCGTCCACGGCCTTCGGGGAGAAGGAGGTCGTGGTGTTCGGGCCGGGCGTCGTGCACGACCGGATCGGGGCGCACACGTTCGAGATCGCGCCGAGCGCGTTTTTCCAGACCAACACGGTGCAGGCGGAGCGGCTTTACGCCGTCGCGGCGGAGATGGCGCACTTCCAGCCGGACGACCTCGTGTACGACCTCTACTGCGGCGCCGGCACCATCTCCATGTACGTCGCCGACCGTGTGAAGCGGGTGGTGGGCGTGGAACTCGTAGAGGCGGCCGTGGAGAACGCGCGGGCGAACGCGGAGGCGGCGGGCGTGGAGAACTGCACGTTCGTCTCGGGCGACATGCTCAAGCTGTTCACGCCGGAGTTCGTAGCGGAGCACGGGCAGCCGGACGTGCTCCTCGTGGACCCGCCTCGCGCGGGGATGCACCCGAAGGTGACGGAGCAGATCGCGGCGCTGCGGCCGGAGCGGATCGTCTACGTCTCGTGCAACCCGCGGACGCAGGCGAAGGACCTCCAGCGGCTCCTCGCGAGCACGGACGGCGGCTACCGCATCGAGGCGATCCAGCCAGTGGACCTCTTCCCGCACACGCACCACGTGGAGAACGTGATCGGCCTCCGGCGGATCGACTGAGCCCGCCGAACGGTCCCGCCAGCCGCGCGCTAGCGGAGGGCGCGAGCGGGACTAGAGCAGGAACCCGACGCCCAGCATCGCGGCGAGGATCAGGCCCACACCCGGCAGGATCGTCTTCTTCATCGCGCCGGCGCCGATCGAGACCACGATCCCGCCCTTGACGACGGTGTTGCTCGCCGCGGCGAGGACCACCGCCCGGCTGGCGGTCTCCACCGGCAGGCTCCCGTTCGCGCTCAGCTCCGCCATCGTGAGCGTCACCGCGTCCACGTCCGCCAGCCCGGACGCGATGGCGGAGGCGTACACGCCGGTCGTCCCGAGGTACATCTCCGCGGCCTTCGAGCCGACGAGGATGACGGCGTAGAGCGCGCCGAACGCGAGGGCGCTCTTGAGCTCGAAGGGGTTGCTGAACTGGCGGTGCCCGTCGCTGGAGGCGTCCTCGCCGCGCCCGCGCCACCACAGGAAGGCGCCGTACGCCAGCCCCGCCACGCCGCCGGCCACGATCGCCGGCCAGACCTCCGCGAGCAATGCGGGATTCACGACGCCCGCTTCCACGAGCACGCGCCCGAACATGACCGTCCACGCCGCGATGATGCCGAACGCGAGGGCGGGCGCCAGCGCCGCCTGGTTCTGGCTCCGCTCCGCGAACGAGAGCGTCACCGCCGTGCTGGACGCGAGCCCGCCCAGGATGCCTGTGATCCCCACGCCCTTCTTCGCGCCGACGACCTGCACGAGGACGTAGCCCAGGAACGAGATCCCGGAGATGAACACCACCATCAGCCACACCTTGAACGGGCTGACCACGTCGAACGGCGGCGGGCCGTAGGTCTCGTCCGGGAGGACGGGCAGGATGAGGGCGCTGACCGCCGCGAACTTGAGCGCGGCCGAGATGTCCTCGTCGTCCAGCGCGCGGACGAACCGGCGCGTCTCGGGCTTGAGCTCCAAGAGCACCGCCATCGCGACGCCCACGGCCACGGCGACCGAGAGCGGCCCGAGGATGCAGAGCGCGCCCGCCAGCGCCGTCGCCACGAGCGCGATCTCCGTCGTCAGCCCCACGTCGCCGGTCGTGGCCGTCACGCGGTAGGCCATGAGCGCCATCAGCGCGATGGCGCCGAGCGTGACCGCCAGCACGAGCGTTTCCTCGGTCAGGCCGGTCAGCACCGCGCCGAGCGCGCCCGCCAGCGCGGCGAGCGGGAACGTCCGGATGCCGGCGAACGAGTGCGTCTCGCCCTCCTGGTGGTCCTGGTACTCCCGCTGCGTGCCGATGAGCAGCCCGATGGCGAGCGCGGCGCCGAGGCGGCCGAAGAGGAGGAGCGGGGTGTCGGGCATGGGGCGGGTTACGGGAACGTTGCGCTCCAACCTCGTCCTCGTCCCGGAGGGTCCCGCGCCGCTGGCGGTCCCAGTCGGCGATCGCTTCCAAGGAGAAGGGACTGCGTCCAGCGGCCGGTCGGCGGAGGCTCGCCGGACCCTCGGCGCCGCGGGCGGGTAGCTTGACGCCATGAGCCCTCTCGAAGTCGGCGCCAACGTGGCGCTCGTCGCCTCCGTTTACCTCGCGCGCCGCAACAGCGTCCACACGTGGTGGACCGGGATGGCGGCCGTCAGCCTGTTCGCGGTCCTCTTCTTCGGCGCCAAGCTCTACGCCGACGTCGTGCTGCAGGTGTTCTTCTTCGGGACGTGCGTCGTCGGGTGGTGGCAGTGGCGGTTCGGCGGCGAGGGCCACACCGAGCTCCCCATCTCCACGCTCACGAACCGCCAGCGGCTGGCGGCGGGCGCGGCCGTGGTCGCGGCGGTCCTCTTCTTCGGGACGGTCTTCGACCGGTTCACAGACGCCGCGCTGCCCTATCCGGACTCGTTCATCCTCGGCGGGAGCGTGGTGGCGCAGGTGCTCATGATGCGCCGCGTGATGGACCACTGGCCGATCTGGATCGCCGTGGACGTGGTGGCGGTGGTGGTCTACGGCGCGAAGGGGCTGTACCTGACGGCGGGCATCTACGCCGTCCTCCTCGCGCTGTGCGTGCAGGGGATCGTGGAGTGGCGGCGGATCTACGCGGCGCAGGGCGTGAGCCCGGCCGGGGCGGTCGCATGAGCCAGTTCGCGAGCGGGCTCGTCGTCGGCAAGCTGGCGCCGCTGCACCGCGGCCACCAGCGGCTCATCGAGACGGCCCGCCAGTCGTGCGGGCGCGTGGCGGTGATGCTGTGGTCGGATCCGGATCTCCCCGCGATGCCCACGGCCGTCCGCGCCGAATGGGTCCGCCAGCTGCACCCGGACGTGACGGTCGTCGCGTTCGAGGCGGGCGAGGCGCCGCCCAACGCCGCGCCCGGCGCGGCGCACCGCGCGTTCGTGCGGGACCACCTCCCGTTCCCGGTGGAGGCCGTGTTCACCGGCGGCGAGCCCTACGGCGACGCGCTGGCGGAGGCGCTCGGCGCGGCGCACGTCGTCGTGGACCGGCGCGAGGACGGGTGGTCGGGCTCGGCTCTGAAGGAGGACCCGCTCGCCCATCCCGATGCCCTGCATCCGCTCGTGCGCGGTCACTTTGTGCAGAAGGTGGTCTTCCTCGGGGCGGAGTCCACCGGCAAGTCCACGCTCGCGCAGGCCCTCGCGGAGGCGACCGGCGAGCCCTACGTGGAGGAGGTCGGGCGGACGCTCTGGGTGGAGGCCGGCGGGGACCTCCCGCTCGCGGAGTACGTCACGATCTGCCGCGAGCACGTCCGGTTGGAGGACGAGGCCGTCCAGCGCGCCCGCCGCTTCGTGTTCGTGGACACCAACGCCATCACGACGCAGGAGTACGCCTTCTTCTTTTTCGGCGAGTGCCCGCCGGAGGTCCAGGCCTACGCCGACCGGTGCCGCCAGCGCTACGCGCACACCTTCGTCTGCGCCACGGACCTCCCCTTTGACCAGGACGGCACGCGCGTTCACCCGCAGGTGCAGCAGTACATGGACGGGGCCATCCGCAACGACCTCACGATCCGCGGCATCCCATACACGGTCGTCAGCGGGACCCTGGAAGAGCGCGTCGCGCAGGTCCGCGAGACGCTCGGAGTCTGACCCCGCCGCCCGCTGGCGGTGGGCGCGAGAGAGAGCGAAACAGGGTGGGCCTCTACATTGGCCGGCCCATCCCCCGGGACCGATGCGCTCTCTCACCCTCGCCCTCGCGCTGCTCCTCGCGGCGCCGCTCGCCGCGCAGCCCGCCGGCGACTGCCCGTACCCCGTCCTCTTCCTCCACGGCTACACCGGCAGTCAGAACTCGTGGCAGCCGTTCACCGGCAACGCCGACGTGGCCGCGATCTGGGGGGCTCGCGCGGATGTCTTCCACGCCGTCCTCAACGCCTACGAGAACGAGGAGCGCATCGCGGGGCCCGACGGCACGCTCGGCACCGCAGATGACGACGTGCTGGTGCAGTTCGTCAACGAGAGCAACGCCCTCGAGCCGGGCTGCGTCTACGCCTCCAACTGGGAGAACTTCTGGAACGAGGACCCTGGCAACCCTCAACTGGAGGTCAACAGCGGCGACTCGCCGGGCGGCTTCTTCGCCTCCGAGAGCGACTCCAACGAGGAGGCCGCGCAGAAGCAGGGCTACGCGGTCGGCCGGATGATTGCCGCGGTGCTGGCGGCGAACCCGAGGAAGGACCGGGTCATCCTCGTGGGCCACAGCATGGGCGGGCTGATCGCGCGCGAGTACCTCCAGCGGCGCGATGACCGCGGCACGCCGCTCTGGTGGGTGGAGCCGACCGCGCCGGACGGGCACCGCGTGGCTCGGCTTCTGACCGTCGGGACGCCGCACCGGGGCAGCAACCTCTTCGGCAACCCGTTCGCGACGGAGCCGGACTCGCCCACGCCCTCCGCCAGCGCGAAGCGCGACGGCACGCCGGACATCAACAGCGCCGCCGTCCGCGACCTCCGCTACAACTACTTCTGCCTCTTCTGCAGCGCGCCCGCGCCCTACCTCTTCGGCGGGGACGAGGGCGACATCGCGAGCGGGTTCCACACAGACGACGTGGACCTCGACGGGGACGAGTCCTCCACCGTCACGGGCCTCAACATCGACGGCCGCAATCAGGGCTTCTCCGATGCGTGGGACGGCACGACGGATAACCCCGCGATGCCGCTCCCCGCGGGCATCCGCTACACGTGGCTGACTTCGGACGCGGACTCCAACGGCGATCTCGTCGTGGACCTCGCGCGGCAGTGGATCTACGACGCCGCCGGGCCGGTGCCCTCGGACGGTGTGCCCTACCGGCTGGCGGACTCGTTGCTCACGGACTCCTTCCACCTGGACCAGCAGGAGGACACGGACGCCGTGGCGCGAGGACTGGACGAGCCGGATTACCCCGCGCACGCATACGGCCTCGCGCTCGGGACCACGTACGCGGGCCTCGCATCCGTCCGCTCGTTCCAGGCCCCGGACGGTCCTCCCACGACCGACCCCGACTGGTTCTCGTTCACGAGCACCGGCGGCGCCATCCGCGTGGACCTGACGCCCGGCGCCGGGCTCGGCGGCCGGCTGGATCTGTACGGTACGTCGCCCGGCGACTACTCCACCGCGCCGTCCGCGCTCGGCGTGGACTTCGCGCCCGGCACAGCCTCGGTGAGCCTCCCCTCCAGCGCGATGGGCGCGGGCACGCACTACGTCCGCGTCCGTCACGACGGCGTCGGCCCGCTCGACTGGCGGCAGCCGTACACGATCGCGATCACGGAAGAGGCGCCGGGCGTGAGCGTCGCCATCGCGCCGCGGAACGGGCCGGTGGAGATCGGCGCGGGGGGCGGGAGCTTCCGCTACACCGTCACGCTGACCAACCCGGGCGCGAGCGCGCAGAGCGTGGAGGTGTGGACGGACGCGGTGCTGCCCAACGGCAGCGAGTACGGGCCGGCACTCCGCGCGCGGACGGTCGCCGTCCCGGCCGGGGGCTCCGCGACGGTCAAGGCCCGCCAGCGCGTGCCCGCCAACGCGCCCACCGGGGCGTACAGCTATCGCGCTCACATCGGCACGTTCCCGGACGCGACGGCCTCTGCGTCGTTCGCGTTCACGAAGTCCGCCAGCGCGGCGAGCGCGGTGACGGTTACGGACTGGAAGGCCACGCTGGACGACGGCGCCGGCCCCGCCCACGCGACCCTCGGCTCGCCCCGTCCGTCCCCGTTCCGCTCGGCCACGATGCTCTCGTTCACGCTTCAGACCCAAGCCCCGGTGTCCCTCGCCGTGTACGACGCGCTGGGCCGCCACGTCGCCCAACTGGCGGAGGGCGTGTACGGGGCCGGGGCGCACCACGCCCGGTTCGAGGCGGGCAATCTCGCGCCCGGCGTCTACCTCGTCCGGCTGGACGCGGGCGGGGAAGTCGTGACGCAGCGGGTGGTGCGCGTGCGGTAGCTCAGCCCTCGGGGGCTGCCGCGGCCTCGCGCTCGCGGACGGTCGCCTCGGCGGACTCCACCGCTGCGCGTGCGCTCGCGAGGACCTCCTGCGCGGCCTCCGCTCCCGGGCGGAGGTCGGCGAACTTGCCGCGGTCGCAGACGCGGAGCACGTTGCGGAGCGTCCGGCGTGTCTCGTCCGGGATGCGCGAGGCGAGAGCCACGTCCAACTCGCGCGTGGTCATCTCCTTCGCGGGGACGCCCAGCCGCCGCTCCACGTACGTGCGGAGGGCGTCCGCCAGCGCGACGAGCCACGGCTGCGCGGCCTCGGGCGCGGGAAGATCAGACGCGAGGGCGTCCAGGCGGGACGTGGCCTCGGGGTAGGGCGCTGGTCGCGGGCGCGAGGCCTCGCGCGACGGGCGCCGCAGCAGACGACGGATCCCCCAGAACGCCAGCGCGGCGACCGCGACGCCGGCCACGCCGAGCGCGATCCAGACGGGCAGCGTGCTCGGGAAGGGGAAGGGGGGCGCGGGTGGCTCCGGCTCCGCCTCCGGCCCCGGCACCAGCTGGCGGACGCGGACGAGCGCGCTCGGGCTGGCGACGCGCGTGGTGTCGCCGCCGCTCACGAACGCCACCTCCACCGGCCCGACGCGGGCCGAGTCCGCCGCGAACGCGAGCGCGCGGTAGACCACGCTGTCCGTCCGAGTCTCACCACGAAGGATGGGCGCGAAGCGCTGCGCCTCGGTCGCCTCGGCGCCTCCGAGCGCGAGGAGAGGCGCGGCCTCCGCCGTGCGGTCGCGCGGGACCTCGGGGAAGACGGTCTGCACACCCGCCGGGTGATCCGCCGCGACGGCCACCTCGAACGCCTCGCCCAGCGCGACGGTATCCGCGAGGACGTAGAGCCGGACCTGCTGCGCGCTGGCGGCCGCCGTCAGCAGAGCCAGCGCGAGGACGCCGGTCGCGCGGAGCGCGTCCGCCAGCGCGGCGGGAGGGAAGGCGGGAGGTCGGCGCATCACGCCTCGTGGTTGCGGCGGCGGAAGAAGGCGGCGAGCGGGCCCACGAAGTCCTCGCCGGTGCGGACGGTCACCGCTCCCACGCGGGCGCGGGCGAGCGTTTCCACCGTCCGGGCCTCGCGGTCCTGGGCACGGCGCGCGAAGGCCTCGCGGGCCTTCTTGCTGCTCGTGTCTACGAGGACGGGCCGGCCCGTCTCGGGATCGCGCACGGTCACCAGGCCCACGGCCGGCAGCGACTCCTCGCGCGAGTCCACCGTCCGGATCGCGACGACATCGTGGCGGGCGGCGAGGTGGCGGAGCGGCTTCTCGTACCCAGAGGCCAGGAAATCACTCACCACCACGACAATCGCGCGACGGTGCAGGACGCGGAGCGCGTGCTCGAACGCGGCGCCGAGGTCTGTTCCGGTGTGCTCCGGCTCGTGCACGTACAGATCGCGGACGACGCGGAGCACGTGGCGGCGGCCTTTCTTCGGCGGTACGAACCGCTCCACGCGATCTGTGAAGAGGAGCAGGCCCACCTTGTCGCCGTTGCGGATAGCGCTGAAGCCGAGCACGGCGCAGACCTCGGCCGCCAGCTCGCGCTTGAGCGTGCCCGTGCTCCCGAACGCCTCGCTGGCGCTCACGTCCACGCACAGCAGCAGCGTCTGCTCGCGCTCCTCCTCGTACAGCTTGACGAACGGCTCGCCCGTTCGCGCGGTCACGCTCCAGTCGATCGTGCGCACGTCGTCGCCGATCTGGTACGGGCGGACCTCGGCGAACTCGATCCCGCGGCCCTTGAACGCGGAGTGGTACTCCCCGCCGAAGAGGTCTTCCACGAGTCCCTTCGTGCGGATCTCCACGTGGCGGATCGTTCGGAAGAGCTCTCGGGGAATCAAGAGAAAGCGGAAGTCGGAAGGGGAAAGTCGGAAGGGGGCGCCTGCCCGGTCTCGGTAGATTACGGCTGGGCCTCGCCGGTCGTGTGCGGTCCGCGTGCCCTTTCGCCTTCCGCGTTCCGTCTTTCGCCTTCTTCCCATGGCCCGCATTGCCGTCCTCGTCTTCCCCGGGTCCAACTGCGACCACGACGCATATCACGCCGCGAAGCACGTGTTCGGGCAAGACGCCCGGTTCGTGTGGCACAAAGAGGAGTCCGTGGGCGACGCCGATCTGGTGATCGTGCCCGGCGGCTTCTCCTACGGCGACTATCTCCGGAGCGGCGCCATCGCGCGGTTCTCGCCGGTCATGAAAGACGTGGTGCGCCACGCGAAGGAAGGGGGGCTCGTTCTCGGCGTGTGCAACGGGTTCCAGGTGCTCTGCGAGGCGGGGCTGCTGCCGGGCGCTCTCATGCGAAATGCCTCCCTCCGGTTCGTCTGCCGCGACGTCCACCTCCGCGTGGAGAACGCCGAGACGCCGTTCACGAACCAGGCGCAGGTCGGCGACTTGCTCACGGTCCCCGTGGCCCACGGCGACGGCAACTACACCGCCGACGAGGCCACGCTGGACCGGCTGGAGGCGGAGAACCGGGTCGTCTTCCGCTACGCCGATGCCGACGGCCAGATCACGCCGGAGGCCAATCCCAACGGCTCCGCGCGGAACATCGCGGGCGTGCTGGGGGAGAACGGCAACGTGCTCGGCATGATGCCGCACCCGGAGCGCTGCGTGGAGGCCATCCTCGGGCACGGCGGCGCCGACGGCGCGGTCCTCTTCCGCTCCGCGCTGGCGCACCTCGGCGAGAGCGTCGCGGCGTGATCCGCGTCCCGGCGGAGGTCCGGCGTTCCTTCCGGCTGGCGGTGCCCGTCGGCGCGGCCTTCGCGCACTTGCAGGACGTGCCCCGTTGGGCCCGCCTCTTCCCCCACGTGGAGTCCGTGGACCCTCTCCCGGCACGGGAGGGCGAGGTCTGGCAGTGGACGATGGAGCCACTCGGCCCGCCCGGGCTTCAGGTCCGCACGGTCTACGCCTGCCGCTACACCTTCGATGCCGCGACGCGCTCCGTGACGTGGACGCCCGTCGATGGTGTCGGGAATGCGGCGTTCGCGGGGGGCGTCACGCTCGCCGAGGCGGACCGCCAGCAGGCCGAGGGGACCCTCTGGCTGGAGGCGGCCCTCGAAATTCCGGCCCCGCGGTTCATGGCGGGCGTCGTCCGCGCCGCGCTGGCGGTCGAGTTTGGCCGGATGACCGACCGCTTCCTCGAGAACCTCGCGAAACAGGTGCGAAACGTGTAGGATGAACGCCGATGCGGCGGTCAGTGTCTACACGTCATGATGGGTTAACCTGTTGTGTGGCAGGGGTATGGCGGGAATGAGGGGCGCGGCGGATGAGTGGAGGCACAGGAGAAAGTGTCGCGAGCTTCGTTCAGACGCTCCGGGCACCCTGCGTCCATCCTAACCCACCACTCATGATGACCCGACTCGTACTGGCCGCCTTCCTTGTGGCCACCCTCTCCGCCTGCGGCTCCGATACCCTGGAGCCCGGCGACGACACCACCATCAACGGCTCTGTCACTTCCGACGACGCCTCCGCGAAGGCCCCCGTCGAGGGCGCCGTGGTGACCGCGGCGGCCGTCAGCGGCAGCGGCTCTCTCTCCGCGCTCGACGGCACCGCCACCACCGACGCTGAGGGCTCGTTCTCTCTCACCACCGAGGCCACGCTCGACCCCGTCGTGCTCAGCGCGTCGGCCACGGGTTTCGCCAGCCGCGCGCTGCTGGAGGCGGGCGCGGCCGTCAGCTCCCGCGTCACCGCCCCGCCGATGACGGCGGAGACGGAGGCGGAAGCAGACGTTTTCCTCGCCGCGCGCGCGCGCAACAGCGCCGTTGACGTGGCCGACGCGGTCTACGTCGTCACGGCGGACGTGGCGGCGGACATCCGGAGCGGCAGCGTCGCGACGGCAGACGTGGCGGCGGCGGTCGTGGCGGCCGTGGAGGCCGAGCGCGAGACCGCCGACGACGTGGACGATGGCGACCCCACCCCCGAAGCCCGCGAGACGCGGGACGAGGAGTACGCCAGCTTCCGCGTGGCGCTGGCGGCGTCCGGCACCGCAAGCGGCCGGGCCACGGCGCTCGCCCGCTTCGAGGCGGATTACGACGAGGCGTACGCGGAGGCCGGCCTCTCG
>DUBD01000162.1 GCA_012960515.1 Bacteroidota bacterium
AGGTCCGCCAGCGCGACGGCGCCCGCCGCACCCTCCGCGCCGACCTCGCCCGCGTGACCGCCGAGCGTGACGCCCTCCGGGCGGAGCGCGACCGGGCCGTCCGCGAGCGCGCCGAGCTGGCGGAGGCCTTGGAGCGCGCCCGGCGAGACGCTGAGGCCGCCCGCGAACGCGCCGCCGGCCATTCAGAAACGAGCGCACGCGAGCGCGAGGAGGCCCTCGAATTGGGCCGCGAGTTGGACCGGCTCCGCCGCGAGGTCATCGCGCGAGACGAGGCCATCACCGTCCTCACCGCCGAGCGCGACGACCGCGCTGGCGAGATCGCGCGGCTCTCCGCCGAGGTCCAGCGTCTCACTTCCGAGCTCGCCGACAGCCGCCACCAGCGCGACGAGGCCGTCCGCGCCCGCGACGAAGCCCTCGCCCGCGCCGCCGAACCCGCCGAAGCCGTGGCTGCCCTTCGCGCCGAGACCACCCGCCTCACCGCCCAGCTGGCGGAGGCCCGCGCCGAGCGCGACCGGCTGGCGCAGCTCACGACGGTTCAGACGCCCGAGCTGGACTCCCGCGAGGCCGAGATGGACCGGATGGCTCAGCAGCTGGCCGCCGCCCGCGCGGAGATCGCCGCGCTCTCCGCTGCCCTCGAAGCCTCCGAGGCCGAACGCCTCTCGCTCCAGTCCGCGCTCGGCTCCCGACAAGACAACGCCGACGCCCTCCGCCGCGAGCGCGATCAGCTCCGGAGCGAAGTGGACGCGCTCGCCCAGGAGGTGGACCGCCTCCGCGCTCCAGCACCGCCCGCTGCCCCGGTCGCCCCCCGTCCGGCCCCCGGCGCGCCCTCCGCCCGAATCGAGCTGCCCGGCTTCGACTTCGGCCGCCTCCGGAACCCGGACGCCGTCCGCGAGGCCATCGACGCGGCGGCGGTCTCCGCCAGCGCGGCGGACATGGAGGGCGACGTGCTCGTGCTCTTCCAGACCGACGACACCGGCCGAGTCATCCGCACCGCCGTCCCCCGCGCGCTAGGCGGCGGGCTGGACGCGCTGGCGGAGCGGATCGTCCGAGGCATGACCTTCGAGCCCGCCCGCGTGGACGGCATCGCGACGGGGCTCCGCTCCCAGGTGATGGTCCGCTTCGCGGCAGCCGACTGATCCTTCGGGACCTGCCCGCCCTAACGGCCCTACTCCCCACCATGCAGACGCATCCGGCATGGGACGGCGTTACCCTTCAGACGCCCCACCCCACCGCTGATGCTCCGCTCCCTGGCCCTCATTCCCCTCGTCGTCTTGCTGGCGGCCGCCGGCTGTAACGGCACCAAAACCACCGCCCCCGCAGAGACGTCCTCCACCATCTCCGTGGACGAGCCGTTCCGCCTGGGCCTCGGGGAAACGGTAGAGATCGAGGGGCAGGCGTTGCGGTTCGTGGACGTCGTGGAGGACAGCCGCTGCCCCGTGGACGTGGCGTGCGTCTGGGAGGGCCGCGCGAAGGTCCAGTTGGCGGCCTCTCTAGCGGACGGCGAGGAGTCCCGCCAGGTGCTCACGCTCCCGTACGGCAGCATGACGGAGGAAGAGAGCGCCAGCTGGACGGTCGGCGGGATGACGGTCACCTTCGTGGATCTGATCCCGGCGCCGGGTAGCGCCGACGCCAGTAGCACCGCACGCGAGGTGGAGCTGCGGGTAGACGCAGCCGAGTAGCGCCTGCGGAACCGGGCACGTCTCGCGAGGCTAGGAGCGGAAACCCTCGCCGCCCATGTCCCCGCTCGCCTACGTCGTCCCCCGCCCGCTGCCGATCGGCTGGCGGGTGCCCCAGCGCGAGGGCATCGCGTGGATGAAGGCCGCGCTGGAGCGCTCCGGCGTCTCCGGGCCCGAGGCCTCGCGCGCGCTCCGGCTCTACGACCTCCTCGCGAGGCAGAGCAACGTGGACACCCGCGCGACGGCGCTGGAGGACTACACGCACCAGGAGTGGGACCGGATGTCGCTGTTCGCCGCGCCCGCCAGCGGCGACGGACAAGCCGGCCCGAGCCGGCCGTGGCAGCACCCCACGCTGGAGGAGCGGATGCAGGTGTTCGCGGAGACGGCGCTGAGCATCGCGCGCGACACGTTCGCGGACGAGACCGAGGCGCCGGACCTCCTCGTGCAGGTGAGTTGCACCGGCTACGACAGCCCCACCGCCGCCCAGCGGGTGGCGCTGGAGAAGGGCTGGACCACCTCGCGCCTGCTGCACATCGGGCACATGGGCTGCTACGCGGCGCTCCCCGCCCTCGCCACCGCCGCCGACGCGGTCCGCTCCCGCGCCGCGCTGGCGGCCGGCGCGAGCGAGGCCGAGGCGGACCCACGAGCCGCCGTGCTCCTGCTGGAGATGTGCACGCTCCACCACCGCGTGGAGGCGACCGACATCGAGATCGTGGTGCAGCAGTGCCTCTTCGCGGACGGCGCGGCCCGCCTCGACGTGACCGCCAGCCGACCGAGTGGGCGCTCCCTCGCGCTCCTGGACCACCACGAAGCGCTCGTGCCGGACACGCTGGACGAGATGACCTGGGGGCTGGCAGACGGCGCCTTCGCGATGACGCTCTCGCGGCGCGTCCCGGACCACATCCGTGCGGGCGTGGAGGGCGTCGTCTCCGAGTTCCTCGCGCGGCACGGGCTGACGGTGGACGACATCGACCTCGCGGCCATCCACCCCGGCGGCCCCCGCGTGATCGAGGCGACCGCCGAGGCGCTCGGCTTTTCCGACGAGCAGACGCGCCACAGCCGGGCCGTGCTCGCGGACCGCGGCAACATGTCTTCCACCACGCTCCCGCACATCTGGGCGCGGCTGGCGGAGGACGACGCCGTTCGCGACGGGGATCTCGTCCTCTCGCTCGCGTTCGGGCCGGGGCTCACCATCGCGGCGAACCTGCTGCGCGTGGAAGGCTAGCGCCGACCCGCTGGCGGTGCGCCCCGCTGAGAGCGACCGCCAGCGGGGCGGGGCTCAGTCCACGTCCAGCGTCTCGTCGATGCGGTCGGCCAGATCGTCCAGGTGGGCGCGGGTGGCGGCGTCGGCGCCGCGGGCGGAGCGGGCGGCGTCGCGGACGGCCTTGAGCTGGCGGCGGGCGGCGGCGCGGACGTCGGACTGGCTGAGGTCCACGCTCGTAAACGCCGAAGGCATCGGGCGCTCATCCGTCGTGAGGAGCGATTCGAGGGTCTCGACGTAGCCGCGCTGGAGGTGCCGGCGCTGCGTCCCGATGGTGGGTCGGGCGGCGTCCATCTCGGCGAAGACGTAGCCGCGGAGGTCGTCCATGTAGGCTTCGAGCGGGTACGCCTCGCCGCCGTCGATGGCCTCGCGCTCCACCAGCCGGTGCAGCCGGCCCGGGTCCAACAGCCCGCGCACCACGCCGACCTGGATGCCGCGGAGCCGGTCCACCGCCCCCGCGTGCTCGATGCGGCGGAGGATCTCGCGGTCCAGCAGCCACTCGGGCGTCTGGAGCACGTTCTCCGCCAGGAACGCGAGCGCGCGCTCCTGCTCCGCGCGGGCGACGGGGGCGTAGACCGCGCCGGGCTGGTCGGTCGCCTTCGGCGTCTCGCGCACGCCGCCCACGACCGTGACCACGTGGCCCATGTAGCGGCGGTACATGCCCTGCAACTCGCCGTAGATCTCCGCGAGGTCGCCGTAGCCCTCGCCGGGCGTGCTCGTCCACTCGATCAGGTTGGGCACCACGCGCTGGAGGTTGGCGACGGCGTAGCCACTCGCTGCGACCGGGTCATCGCCCATGTCCTCCGTCTGCGCGTCCGGGTTGTAGCCGCCGAAGCCGGAAGAGAAGCGGAACCGCTCGTCGTCCGCGTGCGCCTCAATCAGCGCGTCCAGGCGGGCGGTCTCGTCCTCCGGGCGCTCCACGTCCGGGTACCAGCGGTAGCCCCAGTTGATGGCGTAGTCGTCGTACGGCCCGATCATGCGGACGAACCGCGTGACGCCGTCGCCCGGCTGCGCGATGTAGTTCTGCCGCGTGTAGTCCATGATCGTCGGCGCGACGCCGAACTCGCTCGTGAACGTGGGCGAGCGGAGGCTGTCCACGGGGAAGCTGGAGGACGCGATCATGTTGTGCGGGAGGCCGAGCGCATGCCCGATCTCGTGCGCGATCACCTGCCGCATGGTCTCGCCGATCAGTTCCTCGTCGATCTCCAGCGAGCGGGCCTGCGGGTTGGCCGCGCCCGTCTCGATCATCAGCCGGTTGCGGTACGAGCGGATGTGGTTGTGGTACCAGATGATGTCCGACTCGATGATCTCGCCGGAGCGGGGGTCGCTCACGCTCGGGCCGGTCGCGTTGCGGGTCTCGTTGGCGACGTAGCGGACGGTGGAGAAGCGGACGTCCTCGGGGTCGAACGCCGTCGAGTCGCCGGGGGCTGGCGGGAGCTCGCAGCGGATGGCATCGCGGAAGCCCGCGGCCTCGAAGGAGCGGTTCCAGTCCTCGACGCCCTGGCAGAAGTAGGGCCGCCAGCGCTCCGGCGTGGCGGGGTCCAGGGTGTACACGATGGGCGTGACCGGCTCCACGAGCTCGCCGCGGAGGTAGGCGGCAGGGTCGCTCGGCTCCAACCGCCAGCGGCGGATGTACGTCTTCTCGTCCGCCTTCTGCGCCTCGCTCCCGAAGTCCACCTGACGGATGGTGAACCACCCGACGCGCTCGTCCGCCAGCCGCGGCGTCATGGGCTCTCGCGGGAGCAGGATCATGCTCTGGTACATCTGCATGGAGATGGTCCCCGTCCCGGAGTTGGAGGGCGGCTCCGTCGCGTTGTAGGTCATCGTGTGGCGCACGTTGACGTTGAGCGGGAAGGCGCGCACGCGGTCGATGAAGGAGCGGGACTTGTCCAGGTTGCGGACCTTGTACCGCTGGCGGAGGCTCTGGGGGAGGCCGGTGAGGGCGGGCACGTCGTCGGTGTAGAGCGCCGTCACGTCCAGCACGACGCCGGCGCTGTCCTTCGCGAGCGCGGCGATCTCGAACGCGGCCACGACGGGCTCGAAGTTGTTGGCCCGCACGCTCTGCGCGATGGGCAGCGTGGAATCCGCGACGGCGGAATACGATGCCTTCCGGAGCAGCACGCGGTCCCCCTGGCGCTCCCAGCGGAGGATCTGCTCGGCGGTCTTGCTCCCGCCGTTGATGAACGGGCTGAGGTCCGCCGGCGTCTGCGCAATCCGGCTGACGCTGAGGAGATCGCGCCCCATGAGGGAGTCCGGGATCTCGAAGTAGAGCTTGTCTCCTACCTCGTGCACGTTGAACAGCCCGGCCTGGGAGACGGCGGCCTCGGTGATGACCTCGGCGTACGGCTTCGGCCCGTCGTCCGAGGGCTTGGGGGCGGGGCGGGACGCCGAAGCGGCGGGCGTGGGCGTCGCGGCGTTCTGGCTGGCGGTGCAGCCCGCCAGCGCAAGAAGGACGAGGAGCGGAAGGAGTCGGGGCACGGTCGCGTCGGGTGGGGACGGCGGAGGATAGCCGCACCGGGGCGGATCCCGCGCGGGGAGGTCGGGAGGCGCATGAAGAGCGGTGCGATCCGGCCCGCGGAGGAATCACGCGGACGCCTCGCGCAGTTAACCCCGTCCTCTCTCCCACTCCCCCCTCCCATGTCTGACCTCTCCGATCTCCGCATTGCCATCCTCGCCACGGACGGCTTCGAGCAGGTGGAACTCACCGAGCCGAAGAAGGCCCTCGAGGACGCCGGCGCGACCGTCCACGTCGTCTCCCCCAAGGGCGACTCCATCAAGGGCTGGGACCAGGACCACTGGGGCGAGTCTGTCCAGGTGGACCGCCAGCTGAAGGAGGCCACCGCGGGTGACTACCAGGGCCTCGTCCTGCCCGGCGGCCAGATCAACCCGGACACCCTCCGCACAGACGACGACGCGCTCAGCTTCGTCAAGGCGTTCGCGGACGCGGGCACGCCCATCGCGGCGATCTGCCACGCGCCGTGGATCCTCATTGAGGCAGGGCTGGCGAAGGGCCGCCGCCTGACCTCCTATACGAGCATCCGCACGGACCTCCGCAACGCCGGCGCGGACGTGCAGGACGCGGAGGTGGTGGTGGATGACTCCGCCTCGCCGACGCTCGTCACGAGCCGCAACCCGGACGACCTCCCGGCCTTCAACGCGAAGCTGAAGGAGGTCTTTTCGATGCAGACGGCGTAGCGCGCAGCCGCTCCGCCCGAGCGCCCGTGGCCCGTTCGGCCACGGGCGTTTTCTTTTGCTGTCCCCTTCGAGGACGGCTACCTCCGCATATGTACGCATCGAGCGTCTTCTGCAGACTACCGTCGTGTATATTGACGAATCCCTCCCCTTCTGCTGACGGCCAGTCGGCTCAAGTACTGGTTCTACCGCGCGCGGCCGGCTTGCGCTTCCAGCCTCGCCCTGCCCCCGCGGTAACCCCGCGTCCCGCTGGCGGTCGCTCCCGCCAGTCGTCGGCATCAGAGCGTTGACCGGGCTCTCTTCTCCCGTGGCCAAGGCGCGCTGGTGTCCACCACTCCGGCTCCGCGCGTTGGCACGTTCCGGCCGCGCACGGTAGAACCCGCCGCTGCAGGCCGACGCGAGGCGCGAAGGGCCGTTGCTCCGGTGCGAGTTCGGTGCCTACGTTGCGCGCTCATTCCTCCGTGCCGCTAGCTCGCGCGGCTGAGCGGCCCCCTGTTCTACCGCACTCCCTCTATGCCTACGCCCCGCATCCATGTCGAAGGATCAACTCCGATCCTAGACGCCCTATTCCACACCTCTCAGATGAGAAATGAACCAGCGGGCACCTACTGGATGGGCGTATTCGAGTTGAAGGGCGGCGCCGGGAATGTGGGCCACGACCTCATTGTTCACCTCAAGGTCCGCAACGGCGTAACCAAGGGCGACGCGCTACGGGTCTGCCGTCTCGGAATCCGCGACTTGGCCGAAGCGAACTCTCTTGAGGGCGAACTACACAAGGTCACGCTGTCATACGAGGACGAGTCGGGACGAGAGAGCCCGCCCGAGCCCTTCGGAGGAGGAAGTTGATCCCCGACACCATGTTCGACACTTCGTTTGAGCCAGCGGGCACATCGTAGCACCAGCCCGTTTCTGCGTCACGGACACGGTGAATCCAGCCGTCAACGAGTTCGTGCTGCCAGCGGTCGCCCTCCCGCGCGGTAGAACCCGCCGCTGCACCCGACGCTTCCGGCTGCTCCTTCTTCGTCTCGTCCGTCATACCTCGTTCGGTTGGTGTGCCCCGCCTCGTTCAAACACTGGGCCGCGCAGGTGAGCGCCCCCCTGTTACACCGCCTGTGCCAAACCGCCACCCCTTCGTCCTCGCACTCCGGGACCTGTTCCCGGAAGTGAAGGCAGCCGTGGACTCGTACGAGATCGCCGGGCTCCTCCACTGCGAGGTCGGTGAGTTCGCCCGGCTCTCGGTCGAGGCGTTCAATGCCGGCGACCTCGACCGGGTGCGCCGGTACTTCGAGTTCGCCAGCGGCGCGTTCGAGGGGGCCGACGCCGGACTGAGGAACGCGCTTCACGTCTCGTACGCGGAGGCGTTCGCGTGGGGCACCCCACACGAGCAGACGGCGCGGGCGCTGATGCCGGAGCGGCTAGCGCTGGCGTTCGACGGGATGCTGGCGTGGCCGCACCCGCACCCGACGGACGGGGCGGTGTAACCTGCCGCTGTAGGCCGACCGGGGGCGTGAGCGCTCTTGGCTCGTCCGAACGCCGGCGCATACCTTCGCTCGTTCCCTCGCTGTGCCGTCAGCCCCCGGCAGCTAAGCGGCCATTTGTTATGCGTCAGCCCTCCACCGACTTGCTCGTCGTCCAGACGGCCGGGATTACTGGGCGAGGGCTCGCGCTGTTCTTCGAAGAAGAGCCCGACCCAATCCCGATGGCGTATCGGCTCGACGTGATAATTACCCGCCCGGACGGCTCGGCCTTTGAGACAGAGGCGCAGCGGGAGTTCGCGCGGAAGGTGCCGCCCGGGGAAGTCGTGGTGTTCTTCCTTCCAGGTGTGGAAAAGTCAGAGGTGCCGGTGGGCTCGTGCGTCC
Organism: Bacteroidota bacterium; assembly: GCA_012960515.1. Classification (GTDB taxonomy): domain Bacteria; phylum Bacteroidota; class Rhodothermia; order Rhodothermales; family Rubricoccaceae; genus Rubricoccus. The sequence continues at coordinate 7,989 of DUBD01000162.1, forward strand.
GTGTACTCAGCCCAGTTGCCGCATAACCCGCGGCTGCAGGCCGACAACGGACTCCAGCGTCCTTGCTCCGTCGGGGCCTCGGCGTCTACGTTGCCTTCTCCACCGTTCGCGGTCGCTGCCCGTTGCGGCTGAGCCGCAATCTGTTATGTGGCTTCCGCCTTGATGCTACTCCGGTCGCTGTTGCTCCTGATCCTCTGCGCCGCCAGCGCGGCGTGTACACAAGGGCCTGTAGGAGCCAGGACGATGGGTAACACTTTAGACCGGGACGATGGGAGACACGGTTGGGGCTGCGGTCTAGGCCGTGAGCGACGACGTCTGGTACGCCGGCGGGTGCGGCTATCAGCTCTCGATCGCCGAGATCCGTTCCCGGATCAACCCCGCCGTCGGGTTCTCTGGGGGGTACGCGGCCTCATACCCCCCGAGGCTCTCCCGAAACGCGTCCAGCGCGTCCTGCTCGCGGCCCAGTTCCACGAGGGCCTGGCCGAGCCCGTTGAGGGCGCCGGCGGAGAAAGCGTTCGCGGACGTGCCGAACACGGCCTCGAACTCGTCGGCTCCCGCCCGATACAAACGGGCGGCGGTCCTCGCGTCTTGCCGCTGGGCCGCGAGGTACGCCAGCTTCACGACGATGTTGGCCGCCTCGACCGCTGGCGTCCCGTGGACCGCCCGAGCGGACGCGAGCCCGCGCTCCAGCGCGTCGGCGGCTTGGCCGTACCGCTCGGCGGCCATCAGCGCTCTGGCGTGCTGGTCGTAGTAGTACGGCATGAACGGGTACTGGGGGCCCTGGGTGCGGGTCAGGCGCTCGATGACGTCCTCGATCACGCCGACCGCCTCTTCGGGGTAGCCCCGGCCCCGCTGGATGGAGGCGACGAGGACGGCGTGGTCGAGGGTGTTCGGGTGGTCCGCGCCGAGCACGGCCCGGGAGACGGCGTGGGCCTCCTCGGCGTACGGCAGCGCCTCGCCGAAGCGCTCCTGGTTGCGGAGCAGCCCTGCAAGGCTGCTGAGCCCGACCGGGACGGAGGGGTGGTCGGGGCCGTAGACCGCCCGGCGCACGTCCAGCATCTCCCGGAGGACGGCCTCCGCCTCGGGCATCTGCTGGGTCGCCTCCAGGGCGTCCCCGTGCACCATGAGGGCGTACGCGAGGCCTATGGAGTCCGGGGGGGCGGCCTTCCGGTACAACTCGACGCTCCGTCCAGCCAGGACCTCCGCCTCCTCAAAGTCCCCGGCGCGCATTAGGCCGAAGGCGAGGTCGGCCGTGGCGTCAGCGAGATCGGGGTCCGTGGGAGGCAGTCCACGCTGGCGGCCCTCGTGGACGCGGCGGAAGAGTCCGACGGCCTCGGCGATCTGGGCGGAGTCCCCCTTGACGAGCACGGACCCCAGGGCGGCCGCCGCCGAGTTCCAGCGCTCGGTGCCGGGTGCGGCGAGGCGGGCCGCCAGCCGGAGGAGGGAGTCGGCCTCGACGGCTCGCCCGAGGTCGTCGAACGTCCGGCCGATGACGGTATAGAGGTGCGCCTGCCGCGCCGGATTGTTCAGGGTGCCGACCTCCCGGGCGGCCTCGCCGAGGAGGTCCACGACGCGTAGGGTGTCGCGGCGATCGGTGGCGAACGGGCTGGCTGCGCCGAGCACGTCTTCGAGGAACGTCGCCGTGGCCTCCGCCTCTGCGAGGGCCGTCTCCGCCCGGTCGCGCTCGGCCGACAGCCGTGCGGTGTAGAACGCGGTCCCTCCGGCGACCAAGGCAAGCGCTACGAGGGCCACCCCGACCGCCGCTTTGTGACGGCCTGCGAACCGCCGCACGCGGTACCACGCCGAGGGGCGGCGCGCTTCTACCGGCAACCCGTCGAGGAACCGCTGCACATCGGCCCGGAGCTCGACGGCGCTGGCGTAGCGGTCGCCGGGCTCGGATCGGAGCGCCGTGAGGCAGATCGCGTCGAGGTCGCCCCGGATACGCCGGGCGTCGGCGGGAGGCGTCTCCGTTCCCGTCGTGCTCGCGGTCTTGACCACCTCGCTCGGGAGGGTGGGGGCGGCCAGCCGGGCAGCCTCCACCCAGGCGTCGCGGCTGTGCGTGGGGAACGGCAGCCGGCCCGTGACGAGCTCGTAGAGGAGCACGCCGAGAGACCACACGTCGGTCGCCGTCGTCACTTCCCCGCCGTCGATCTGTTCGGGGGCCGCGTATCCTGGCGTGAGTGGCGCCCCCGGTCCCTCCGCCGTGATCGGGTCCTGAACGTCGGGGTCGAGGAGCCGGGCGACGCCGAAGTCGAGGAGCGTGGCGCGAACGCGTCCGTCCTCGCGCGCTCCGACGATCACGTTTGAGGGTTTGAGGTCCCGGTGGACGACGAGCCTCTGGTGCGCGTACGCGACGGCGTCGCACACCTCGACAACGAGCGCCAGCCGGTCGCGAAGGCGCAGGCCGTGACGGTCTGCGTACGTCGTGATCGGTTCGCCCTCGGCGTACTCCATGACGAGGTAGGGCGCGCCCTCCTCGACGCCGCCATCCAAGAGGCGGGCGATGCCGGGGTGGCGGAGCGAGGCGAGGATCTGCCGCTCGCGGAGGAACCGCCGGACGCGGGACGGCGCCACCAGCCCCAGGCGTTTGAGCGCCGCCTGCTGCTCGTATGCCCCGTCGGCCCGTTCTACCAAGTCGACGCGCCCCATCCCACCCCGCCCAATCTCTCGGATCACCCGCCACGGGCCGACGCGCTCTCCGGGCGCCGGGGTCGAGGCGTCCAGAAGGGCCGCGGCGTCGGCCACCTCGAAGGCGGGCTCCGTCGCCGCCGCACGGTCAGCGGCGATCAGGGACTCGACCTCGGAGCGGAGGAGGGGGGCTGGCTGCCCGTCCGGCGTGCGGCAGAGGCGGCCGAGAGCGTCGTCCAACTCGGCGGGAGCGAGGTCCACCACGGAGTCGAACACCCCGGCAATGCGGGTCCAGCGATCGGGGTCAGTCTCCATCGGTAAGAAGGTGCGTTCGGTTCTCCCTCCGTGGGCTGGCGGTCGCGGGTGCCATCCTCTGAGGGCGACGAGCGGCGTTGGGCTCAAGCAGACAACGTGTGCCCGGTACCAATTGAGGGGGACGAGAACGTCATCGGTGGCGCGTGGTCTGGCCTGGCACGCCGGGTGGGGGGAAGGACAGACGGCGGAGTAGCCGCCGTCGAAGGTAGGTCGCCGCAGGCCGTCCACCGGGAGGTCAGCCGCGGCGGTGGCCCACCTTGCTCGCGGTTTGCGGAGGGAAGGGTGTCCGCTTCCTCCGCCTGCCCGTTCCATGCGAGCCCTCATCCTCACCGCCCTTTTGGTGGCGCCCCCTGCGTTCTCCCAGACGCGATCTACGCTCCTCTCCCCATCCCCCCAGTCAGGCGGCCGGTTCGGCACATCGGTGACGATCGTCCCCGACGCCGACGGAGACGGAACGGACGACCTCGCTGTGGGGACGTTCGAGCAACTCGACCCAGCGACGACCGTCCGAGAAGGACGTGTCTACGTGTTCAGCGGCGCAACGAACGCTCTGATTCATACGCTCGAAAGCCCTACCCCTGGCTCGGCCTCTTCGTTTGGAGCGGCCGTTGCCGGGTTGGAAGACGTGACGGGCGACGGACGGGGGGACCTGCTCGTCGGACACACCGGCCCGGGTCGCGTCCTGGTGTATGACGGGAGTATGGGCGTTCTGGTGGGCTCGATCGACACGCCAGGTGGGACCGACGCCGGCTTCGGGAACGCCCTCGCCGCGTTGTCGGACGGGACGGTCTTGGTCGGGGCCCCAAACGAGGACGTCCCTGGTCCGGGTGGTGCTACGGTCGCAGACGCCGGTCGGGCCTACCGCTTTAAGCTCTCCAGCGGCGGCACGAGCGCAACGCTCATCGGAGCGTACACGTCCTCCAAACCCGAATTCAGAGGGGGGTTCGGTGCGGCCCTTGCTGGTGTCCCGGACGCCACCGGGGATGGAAGGGTCGACGTCGCCATCTCCGCTCGTTTGGAGACGGTCGAGGGCGTCGCCAGCTCGGGAAGGGTCTACCTCTACGACGGGGATACCAACGCCCTCTTCGGCGTCTTGACCTCCCCAGTGGGAGGGGAGGTCTTTGGGTGGAGTCTCGCGGGCGTCGGAGACACGGACGGGGATGGGCTCGGAGAACTCCTCATTGGGGTGCCCTTGGCCTTTGTGCCTGACGGGAGCGGGGGCACGGTGGACGTCGCAGGACGTGCGGATCTCGTCGGGGCCGATGATGGGGAACTCGTAGCAACGTTGGTCTCACCCAATCCTGAAGAGTTCGGCCAGTTCGGTAGGAGCGCTACCGCTGCCGATGTGACCGGCGACGGCTCTCCCGACCTCTTCGTCGGGACCTATTCCCAGGATGAATCGGGGCGCGTCTCCCAGTTCACCGTTGGTGGGGTGCACGTCCAGACGTTTACCCCACCCCCAGGCGACCCCGTCGGCGATGTCCGGTTCGGGCAGGCCGTCGCCGCGTTTGGAAACCGGTTGATCGTCGGCGCACCGCAGACGAATACGAGCGGGCTCGCGGATGCGGGCGCGGCCTACCACTACGTGTACCCTCCCGCGACCACCGCCAGCGCCACGCTCGCCGGCGCCGAGGGCTGGCGGCTGCTGGCTGCGCCGGTAGACGCCCTCCTCTTCGACGTGTTCGCAGGGATCCGTACGCAAGGCGCCGTCGGAGCTTCGGCCGGCGCAGACGGTGACCCCAACGTGTTCCGGTACGAAGAGTCGGCCGCTGGAGACCGGAACGTCGGCTACGTCCCCATCGCGGACCTCACGGCCAGTGCCACGCCGGGACGAGGCTACGCGGTCTACGTGTTCGAAGACGACGACCCCTTTACCCCGGGGACTCAGGGCGGCTTCCCGAAGTCCCTCTCCGCCACAGGGGGAACGCGCTCTGGTACTGACGTGGAGCTCCCGGTATCGAACACCGGCCCGACGACGGAGGACGGCTGGAACCTCGTGGGCAACCCGTTCACGCAGTCCCTCGACTGGGACCACCCGGACTGGGTCCGGACCAACGTCGACAACACGATCTACGTGTACGACGCCGTCGCGGGCGAGTACAAGACGTGGAACGGCACGACGGGAAGCCTGGGGAACGGGGTCATCGCGCCGTTCCAGGGATTCTGGGTCACCGCCAACGGGGCGCCTACCCTCGTGGCGCCCGCAGCTGCCGAGACCTCGGGTCCCCCTCCAGTTGGCGCCGTGACCGCCAGTCGGTTGGCGCTCTCTGTCGAGGGCAACGCAGGCGGGGTGGCTGTGTCAGACCAGGCGTTCGTAGCGTTCGTCGAAGGGGCGTCGGATGCGGTCGACGGCTACGATGCCTACGAACTCGCGCCGTTCCGTTCGAGCTTCGCGCGCCTCTTCGCGGAGGTGAACGGCGTCGCTCTCGACATCGACGCGCGCCCGGTTTGGAACGGGGGAGCCGAGGTCTCGCTCGGCGCGGCGCTCGTCGCAGGCGGCACGTCTGCGGGCGGCACACTCACGCTGCGTTGGCCGGACCTCTCGACCGTTCCAGCCTCGTGGGGCCTCACCCTCTCAGACGCTGTGACGGGGGCTGTGGTAGACCTCCGCACCGCTGACTCGTACACGTTCTCGGTCGAGCCGGGCAGCGGGCTTGCGGCCGCCCCTCAGGCAGAAGCCTTCCCTCTTCCGCGCCCGCTCTTCGACGCGCCCGCAAGCGTGGGGCAACGCGCCTCCCGGTTCACCCTCCGCTTCACCGGCGCCGTCGTCGCTACGGAGGAGAGCGGGGAGTCCGTGTCAGGGATCGCCAGCGTGCGGCCGAACCCGATCGCTAGCCGGTCCGTCGTCGACGTCCGCCACAAGGAGACCGGTTCCGCCCGCCTCGTCGTGGTCGACGTGCTCGGGCGAGAGGTGGCCGTCTTGCACGAGGGGAGCCTCCCCCGGGGCGCGCACACGTTCACGTTCGACTCGAGGGGCCTCTCGGCTGGCGCGTACGTCCTGGTCTGGTCCACGAGCGGGGGAGTGGACGTGAGGACCCTCACGGTTTCTCGCTAGAGCCATGCGCATGCCGTCCCTCCCCGTCGTCGTGTTCTTCGGATGCCTCGTGGTTGCGGGGCTGCAGACTCCCGCCGCTCAATCCGTGGGGTCGCTCCCTACGTGGGCGCAACCTATCGAGGCCGACGACCCTCCAGGCTTCCCCAACGCCCCCGGCTCCGAATCGGGGCCACCGGGGTTCCCTGATGCCCCCGGCTCTGGGGGCGGCCCGCCAGCGTTCCCAGACGAACCGGCGAGTGTCCCCATCGACGGCGGCCTCGGTTTCCTGGCTCTCGCTGGGGGGGCTTACGCCGCGAGGCGGTTGCGAAGGCGGTCTGAGGGCGCGCGCTCCTCAGCCGAGTAGGAGAGCGTGAGCACGTCACCGGAGCGGGCTGGGCTCATTCGCAGGAGCCGAGCGGGGAGGCTTCAGGCCCCCTCTGCGGGGGCATCGTCAAGCGCGCGGTGGAGCCAGGCCCGCGCACGCCGCCACTCGCGTTTGGCCGTCGTCGGGCTGATCCCGAGAGCGTCCGCGGCTTCGTCTATGGAGAGCCCCCCGAAAAAGCGGCACTCCACCAGTTGCGCAGCCCTCGGCGCGATCTCCTCCAACTGGCGGAGCGCGGCGTCGACGTCGAGCACGCGTGAGGCGACCGCGTCGAGGTCGCGCCCGCTGGTGACCTCCGAGAGCGCGCTCATCGTGAGGGGGGGGTGGCCTCCTCCTCGTTTCCTCGCGCCTCGCCGTCGGGCGTGGTCCACGAGCACGTCCCGCATGGCCTGGGCCGCAGCGGCGAATACGTACGCCCGGTTCGGGACGAGTTCACGCCCTGCCAGCTTGATGTAGGCCTCGTGGACGAGAGCAGTCGTCTGGAACCCGCGAGCGTCGATCCGCCGTCGCTGTGCGCGCGCGATCTCCCGGAGTTCCTCGTAAATGATCGGGACCAGCCGCTCGGCCAGGGCGTCCCTCGGGATCCCCTCTTCTACGGCCTGCTCTAAGATCGTGGTGACGGCTTCCCGTCGACTCGGGAGGGGGCTCGGCAGCGACTCGGACACAGGGGCGGGTGGCGGGGCGACGGAAGGTAGGCTCCCGCCCAAGCCATTAGAGAATGTGGGAGTCGGTCTCCTGGCTAACGTCGCGCACCTCCAGGGCTATCGGCCGTTCGTGGCCAGCGCCAGTCGGCCGGGGCACCGATGGCGGTGGCCCTCATGCGAAGCCGCTGGGGACCGAGGGTACGGCCCTTTTGTAGAATCGGAACAGAAACGCGCGGTAAGGAGCCAAGGAAAGCTTGGCGTCATGGCTCCCGTAGCGGCCGGAGTCCGGTTTGTGGCGCCCCGTCGACGTCGAAGCGGTAGCGCCCGTATCGGTTGACGTGCTCGAACCGCGTCGGCGAGAGGTGGGTGAGGTCCTCGTCTCGGACCTGCTGCCCCTCGTCGCGTAGCGCGTCGGCGACCGCGGCGATGTAGCGCGTGTTCCAGACCACGACCGCGTTCGTGACCAGGTTGAGGCACCGGGCCTGCTCCGACTGCCCCTCCTCGGTCTTCCGGCGGAGCTTGCCGTCGCCGCCGAACGTGAGCCACGCCCGGAGCTGGTGGAGCCGCTCGCCCTTGTTGAGCTGCGCCCCGATCCGCCGCCGGTGGGCCTCGCTCTCGAGGCACCTCAGCACGTGGAGCGTCTTGGCGAGCCGCCCGTACTCCTGCAAGAGCCGCGTGAGCCGACCCTGTCGCGGGCGAGCCTGGAGCTTCGAGACCAGGAGCGACGCTGTGACGTGGCCCGACTTCAGGCTCCACGCGACCCGGAGCAGGTCGTCCCAGCCCGCTGCGATCCGGTCGAGGTCGACACGGCCCCGGAGGACACCGTCGAGGTTCGGGTACCGCTCGAAGTCGCCGACGAGCCCGCCGGTCGCCCGGTAGACGCGGGTGTCGCCGAGGTCTCGCAGACGGGGCGAGAACCGCATCCCGAGCAAGTCGAAGAGCGCGAACACGAGGTCGGTGTAGCCCGCGTGGTCGGTCGTGTGCTCCAGGACGTCGAGGTCGGTCTCGTTGTCGAGGATCTCGTCGAGCACGTAGGTGGCGTCGCGGACGGTCGTCGAGATCACCTTGGTGCCGTACTGGCTGTACTGGTCGCTCGTCCAGGTGTAGAACGTGATCCCGCGACCGTATCCGAAGTAGCGAGGAATGGCCGTGGCTCCTCGGACCTTGCCCCGGACGGGAAACCGCTGCCCGTCGGACGACGAGAGCGTCCCGCTGCCCCAGAGCGCCGCGAGCGGTTGGCGGTACTGGTCGTTCACGAGCGTGTCCGTGGCCGAGGTGAGCGTCTCCTCGCGGAGGTGCCACGTCGAGGCGTAGTGGAGCCGGTCGTAGGCGAGGTCCGCGCTCTGGGCCATGTCGGTGAACGGGACGTTGCAGGCCTGCGCGAGCACGGCGGCGTAGAGGTGCCGGAGCGCATCGCCCTCCGGCGGGTGGGGCGTCACGCCGCCATGCGTGAGGTGGCGCGAGAACCCGGTCCAGGCGTCGACCTCGATGAGGAGGTCTGGGAGGTCGACGAGCGGGAGCCGGTCCGTGACGGCGGCCGCGAGTGCCGCCGCGCTCGTCTGGAGGGTCTCGGCGTCGAACGGGGGCACGACGATGTGCCCGTCTTCGATGCGAACGTCGCGGTCGCCCGTTCGCAAAGCGCCGTCGACTCGGCCCAGTAGACTGCGCAGCTCTCGGACGCGCTCCGCCACCCGCTCCCGGCCCGATGCGGTGAGCCCAAGTTGGGCGCACGCATCGTCCCGGACGTCCGGCCACTCCTCCTCGGGGACGAGGTACGACTCAGGGTCGGCGTAGCGCGCCGACGGCTCGGTGTAGACGTCGCCCGAACGGAGCCGGTCGCGGAGCACTGCCAGCGCGGCCAACTCCCACCCGTGACGGTTTACGAGTCCATCCGTCTTGCCGTCCTGGAAGACGAATGGTCGCCACCGCTTCTCGACGAACGCGGTCGGGACATCCGCGGGCAGCTTTCGCCGCCCCTCCCGGTTGAGCCGCCGGAGTACGTCGGTTGCCTCCACGACCGGATCGCCGGGTCGGTTAGAGCGAAGCGCCATCGTGTCCAGGAACGCCGGGGCGAACTGGCGCACATAGCCGTAGCGGTCGTCGAGGTAGGCGAAGAACGCCTGGCCCTCGGGGTGGACGATCCGCCCGGCCTCCTCCACCGCTGCGGCGAATTCGAGCGGCGGCAGCCACCGGAAGATCTCGGCCCGGAGGTCGGCGTTGCTCACGGCCGGGTTGAGCACGAGTTGGCCGAGTTCGTGGAAGAGACGGGCCTTGTCCTCGGTGCTCCGGGCGACCGATTCGTCGTGGGCACGGAGCGCGCGGCGTGACCGGGCGAAGACGCCCGCGAGCAGGGCGTCGAAGAGATCGACGGCCTCGTCGGTTGCCTCGCGGAGCGTCCGCTGCAAAAGCGCTGCGAGGACGGGGTACCGCCGCTCGGGGACGGCCCGCTGGAGCGCCTGGTTCGTGTATCGCCTCCCGAGCCCGGCCAGCAGCTTCAACCGGTTCGGGCCGACGGCCGAGAGGTCCCACTGGTCCACACCCTGCTCACGGAGCCACTCGACCTTGGCGAGTGTGTCGAGAAGCGCGCCGGGCGTCTCGGCCGAGGCACGTTTTCGGAGCCATCCGAGCGTCGTCATCGCACCTTCTGCGTCTGGGACCAGAAGCTCGTTGAGCATGGCCTCGACGACGTGCGTGAGGACGGAGCGGAGCCTCTGGTGCGTCTCCTCATGCGCGCGGAGCCGTGCCGTGGCTACGGCGCGCTCGATGACGGTGAGCCCAGGGCGGAGAAGCCGGTCCCGCTTCAGCTTGTTGCAGGCGGCACTGACGAGGACCGAAGGGCGGTCGTGCTCGAGGGCACGCGCGACGAGCCAGTCCTCCAGTCCCTCGATCTCGGACGCGGTCGCCCGGCGGATGCCCAGGTGGTCCATCGCAAGTGTCTGGTGTCCTCGCCCCGTTTCGGACCGCCCGCCGTACTCGGTGATCGCGGACACATCCGCTCCGACCTGCTTCGCGAGATGACGAACGACCGGCTCGGGCGTAGCCCCCACGTCGTCGGGCACGAAGCCGAGGAACCGGAGGGCCACGAGCTGGACCGCGAAGCCGAGCTGGTTGGTGTCGCCGCGCTGCACTCGCACGACGTCCAGGTCGGCACCGGAGAGCGTCGCGTAGGCGGCGAGGTCCTCGAGCGAGACGTCGGCCGGGAAGCGGGAGAGCCGGTCGCGTTCGACGGCCGTGAGGAGTCGAACGGGCATACCATCAGAGGGCTATCAAAAAGGGTCTCGGGAAGACCGCCGCTCGAAGCCCCGATTCCAGTCCGTGTGAGGCGTTCCGAGAGAGGCGGTCGTATCCTCATACAGGAAGTCCTTCTTGATACGTCCGAAACCCCCGCCCGTGGTCATGCCGAAGCCCAAGCGCGTCGCTCTCTACGCTCGCGTGTCCACGCACGAAAAGGGACAAGACCCGGAGACCCAGCTCCGGCAACTCCGCGAGTACGCCGAGCGCCGGGGCTTCGACACCGTCGGCGAGTACGTCGACGTCGGGAGCGGACGGAGCGAGGACCGCCCCGAGTACAAGCGGCTCCTCGCCGACGCCCGGCGCCGTCGGCTCGACGTCGTCCTCGTCTGGCGCTACGACCGGTTCGCGCGCTCGACCCAGGCGCTCATCGGGGGCTTGAAGGAGTTCCAGGCGCTCGGCGTCGACTTCATCTCGTATCAGGAGAACGTCGACACCACGACCCCGCAGGGCGAGATGGTCTACGGGTTCCTCGCGTCGATCGCGCAGTTCGAGAGCGCGTTGATCTCGGAGCGCGTCAAGGCCGGGATGGCACGCGCGAAAGCCGAGGGCAAGCGGGTCTCGCGACCCAGGATCCCTGAGGCCGTCCAGGGCGAGATCCGCTCCCTACATAAGGAGGGCGTCTCGGTCAACCAGATCTCGAAGCGGCTCGGCGTCTCGTACGGGACCGCGTGGAACTACACCCGCCCTACAGAGGGCCATCCCCGTGCGGATGCCATATCCTCAACTCAAACATGAGCGAACTCCAAACCTCTGTCTTGCTCCCGTCTACCGAGTACAAGGCCACCTTCTGCGACGGGTCGGTCTCCATCCTCAGCGTCCACCCCGACGAGTCGTTGAAGAGTGCCCTCGACGAGATGCTTCAAGCCGCGTCCGGAGCGCTCGGCCCTCCGGACGCCGACGTTGAGGTCCAGTCGGTAGAGCTGATCGGGATGCTCTCATTCGACGAAGCCGACTGAGCAGCGGGATCAGGTGGGCCTGAGCCCCGCCGAGCCCTTACCGCGCGTTTCTGTTCCGATTCTACAAAAGGGCCGGTCCGCACGGCCGGCCAGCACGTCGAACAACTCGCGGACCGCCCGTTCCTCGGCGATCTCTGCCCTCGTGAGACCCCGCTTTCGTTTGCACTCGACAAAGGTGCTCACACCTGTGGCGTCGTGGACGCGAAGGTCGGGCGTCTTCCTGTCCGTCTCCGGGACGAACTCCACGTCCCGTCCGAACTCGGCCAGCGCGCCCGCGACGACGAGCTCGTAGAGCGTGTTCATCGCCCTCGGTCTGTCCTTACCCCACAGCTGGCGAACCCGCTCGTCGCTCCCAGGCACGCCGTGGAGGACTGGCAGCAGCTCGCCCAGGCGGGCGATCTCGGCGACCGACAGCGCGCTCGCGAACACGTCGCGGTCGACGCGGTCGTCGGCGAAGTCTCGGGCCTGGAGCAAGGCCCGAGCAAAGGGATGCTGACCCGTCCCCCGACCGGCCCGGATGTTCGACAGCAGCGAGAAGGGGGCACCCAGGTCCGCGAGCGTAAGCCGGTGGCCTCCCTTCTCTTCTTCTCTGGCGAGCCAGCCTGTAGGGACCCGCCCCAACAGACTCGCCAGACCCCGTTCGAGCATTGATTCGAGAGTCCCCGTCGTCGGGACGGCCTCGAGTGCGGAACGGTCCGTCACGATGGGCCTCGGCGTCGACTCGACCGCGCCCTCGATCACGGCTCGAAGTCCCTCGGGTAAGGAGCCGAGTTCGTCCTCGATGCGCGAGCCCAGGCGGGACAGCAGGTCCATCCCCGCCCGCCGGAGGCGCTCCGCCTCCAGGCGGGCGGCCTCGCGTGCTTCGGG
>DUBD01000163.1 GCA_012960515.1 Bacteroidota bacterium
TAAATGATTTTTGGAGAGAATCATTCGATAATAGTGAAAACAGTTATTTAGTTAGCCTAGTAAAACAGTTATTTTCATATCTACATATTTATGTATTTTTCAGAATCTATGGAAGTCGCAATAGTGCAATTCGCACATGCTCCCGATGTCTGTTGTCCATCGGGCCCTCCGAGCTAGTCATGAAGGCCAAATGCTTTTTGTACCACGTGGACTGCTTCAAGTGCGCCGTCTGCGACATGGCCCTGATCAAGGGGGACCTGTTCGGGATGTACGACGCGGTTGTCTACTGCCAGGCCCACTTCAGGCTCCAGCAGCAATTTCTCGAACAACACCATCCGGAATTTGGTCCCGGATCCGGACCATTCTATCCTCCGTCAGCCGGCGGGCCGCGACGAGCACGTTCACGAAGCCGTCCACGTTGGCGGCATGCGTCGCCAGCGGGTCCGCGATGGAGCGGGGGACGGAGCCGAGCGCCGCCTGGTGGAGCAGCACGTCGCACCCCGCCAGCGCACGGCGGCAGTCGTCGAGGTCGCGGACGTCGCCCTCGTGAAAGGTGAACCGGCCCCAGGCCTCCTCCCCTACCCGCTGGCGGACGTCGTCGAGGTTGTGGCGGTAGCCCGTCGCGAAGTTGTCCAGCCCGACGACCGACTGGCCCTGGCGAAGGAGGGCCTCGGTGAGGTGCGAGCCGATAAAGCCCGCCGCGCCCGTCACGCACCACGTGCGTGCTTCGCGGAGGAGATCAGAGAGGTCCTGCATGATGGAAAGGAGAGTCGGACGGAGCGTGAGGGTATGCCCCGAGCAGTAGGGTACTCGTCTTCTCGCGATGAGCGAGGACGAGGTGACGAGGCGCGTGCAGTACGTACCGCGAGGGTGTCATCCTGAGCAGAACGAAGGATCTCAACGCGAGCCCGGAACACCTCGGGACCTCGTACGCGCGACGATCCTCCGGCGCTCGGATCCTTCGCAGACACACAGGAGGACAGAGCTGACGGTCCGCCCAGAGCCTACGACCGACTGACACAACCTCCGCGTGTCATCGCGAGGAGCGCAGCGACGCGGCGATCTCCCCGCTCAGCCCGGCTGGCGGCACTAGTTGGCGAGGCGTTCGACGAGAATCGCGACGCCGAGCGCCGTCGTAATCACCGCGAGCGCGTCGCGCCAGAACGGCTCGTTGCGCCGGTAGGTCACCTGGAGATCCACCACGTCCCCCGCAAGAAGCGACTGAGTGTCCCGGGCGTAGAGGTCCTCCAGCGGCGCCTCGAAGACTGGGGCGCCCTCCCGGAGCAGGCGGACCGTCGCGGTCACTTCGTCCCGGGCGTCCCGCGCGCCGAACGCGCCCACGCCGCCCGCCAGCGCGACGAGGTCGCCCAGGCTGGTGCCCGGGTCCACGAGGTAGCGGCCGGGTGCGGCGAAGGCTCCGGCGGCCGTGACGGCGAACGGATCGTTCCCCGGCTCGGTGTGCACATAGTAGCCGGGCACAGAGGACGTGAGGCCGACGACTTCCACCACGTCCCCCTCGCGGAGAACGACGGGCATGGCGCCGTCGCCATAGAGCGAGGCCGCCTGCATCTCCATCGCGCGGGTCCCATCGCGATACACACGGACGATGGCCTGTCCCCGCCGGTCCGGAGCGACACCCCCGGAGAGCGCGAGGAGGTCCGCTAATGTGGTGCCGGCGCTGAGCACGTAGCGCCCGGTCGCGCCCACGTTGCCGATGGCCGTGACGGTCACCGTCGCATCGCCGGGGCGGACGAGGTAGAAGAAGCCGGGCACGCCGGCCTGCGTTTCGTTGACCTGAAGGGTGCCGGGCTGCGCGCTGGCGGCCGTCGCGGTCGCGGCCAGGAGGAGGACGGCGAGGAGCCGGGTCGATCGGATCATGGGGGGCGGTCGGGAGAAAACGAGGCCCGGCGCAAGGCGTCCGGGTCTGGAGAGGCGGAGGCGGGGCGAAACGACGCGCGATCTCGCAACTCAGCGGGAGTCACGAGATCGCGGCACTCGGGAACGCTCAGAGATCGTCCGGAGAGAGGGTCGGGCGTAGGGGCTCAGCCCTCGTTGCCGTACGAGTAACGGCTACCGTAGCGGTACTGGTACTGGTAGCGATACCCGTACTCCTTCTGCACGTCGAAGCGGTTGAGCACCACGCCGATCACGTGCGCGCCGACGTAGTCGAGCTCGTCGCGGACGTACGCCAGCTCATAGTCCTTGGTCTTGCCCGCGGCGGCCACGAGGATCGTGGCGTCCACCTGGGTGGAGAGGAGGACCGGGTCCGTCGCGGCCATGAGCGGCGGGGCGTCCAGGATGATCACGTCATACGCGTCCTCAAGCGTGCTCAGCAGCTCGCGGAGGGCGCGGGAGCCGAGGTGCTCAGACGGGTTCGGGACCGGCGAGCCGGCCGGGAGCACGTCCAGGCCGTCGGCCACAGTCAGCTTCAGCGACTGCTTGAGCTCGCCGCTGTTCGTGAGGAAGTCCGTGAGCCCCGGCGAGCGCGTGAGGCCGAAGACCTTGTGGACGCGCGAGCGGCGGAGGTCACAGTCCACGAGCAGCGTGCGGCGCCCGGACTGCGCCATGACGGTCGCGAGGTTGGCGGCCACGGTGCTCTTGCCCTCGCCCGGCGAGCCACTGGTCACGAGGATGCGGCGGACGACGGTATCCGGGCGCGAGAACTGGACGCTCGTACGGAGGCCGCGGAAGGCCTCGGCCGCCGTCGAGGTCGGCGCGAGGAGCGCGGTCAGCCGCGTGTCCATCTGCCGGCCGTCGATGTCGATGTACGTCTTGCCGCCGAAGTCCTCCTTGATGAGGTCGTCCGTGCTCGGAATGACGCCGAGGAGCGGGTAGCCCGCCTGGCGGATGTCGTCCGGACGGCGGATGTGCTGGTCGAACTGGTCGCGCCCGATGGCGAGCACGAGGCCGAGCCCCAGACCGATCATGAGCCCGAGCAGGAGGATCCGGCCGCGGTTCGGCGCCACGGGCGTAAACGGCGTGCTGGCCGTCCGGATGATCTCGGCGTAGCCGAGCTCTGCGCTCTCGGCCACGCGGGCCTCCTGCAGCTTCTGGTTGAGGCCGTTCGCCAGCCGCTCCGTCGTCTCGCGGTCGCGCATGAGCCGCGCCAGCTCCACGCTCTGCTCCGGAATCCGCTCCAGATCGCTCTGGTACTCGCCGATGCGGCCGTTGAGGATCTGAATCCGAGAGCGGGTGCCGCTCAGCTCCACCCGGGCACTGCTCAGCTGGTCCCGGAGGGCGGAGAGCCGCGGGAGCCCCGAGGCAGAGGGGTCCACACCGCCGGCCGCGATGGCCTCGTCCACGAGCTGATCGCTCGTCCGGTCAATGATGCGCTGCTGCTCGGCGATCTGGCGCTCGATCTGCGCGATGGTCGGGGACTCCGGGTTCGTGCGCTGCTGCACGTCGAGCTGCTGGCGGAGCTCCTGCATCCGGGCCTCGGCCTGCTGGCGCTCGCGGTCGGCGCTCGAGCGGAGACGCTGCGCGAGGCTCGGCTCCAGGGCCGAGATCTCGGACTCCAGCTGGCGGATGCGGGCGGCGAGCATCCCCGCCTCCACGCGCGCCTGATCCCGCTCGGCCTCTAGGCCAGCGAGTTGGCTCACGATGTTGGAGGCCTCTTCGTCCAGGCGGACGGCGTTCTGCTCGTCCATGTAGCTCCGCGCCGCTTCCTCACGCGCCGCCAGCTCTCGGCGGACGGAGTCGGCCTGGGATTCCAGGAACTCACGGCTCGCCGCCACGGAGGCGCGGGACGACGTCTGCGTCCGCTCCACGTAGGCTTCGGCGTACAGGTTGGCGATGAGGGCGGCCTCGTACGGGCTCCGGCTCTGCGCCGTCACGCGCACGCCGTTCACGCCCTGTCCGTCCTGCGCGATGGTGACGTACGAGGGCACGCGGGCAGCGACGAGTTCCAGCGTCGGCTCCTGCTCGTCTTCAGTTTCCAGAATGGTCAGCGGACCGTCCGCCCCCCCGGCGCGGTTCAGGATCTCCTCGGCCGTGGCCTCCGCGAGGTCCTCGGCGTTCTGGAGGATGTAGAGCTCGTCCGCGATCGGGCTCTGCTGGAGGAAGCCTTCCCCTCCCGGCATGACCTGCGTGGCGGCGTCCCCTCCATCCGACTCCACATAGAGCCGGGCGGTGGACTGGTACTCGTTCGGCGCGAGGAGCGCGTAGAGCGTCACCGGGATGCCCACCGCCACGACCGCCGCGAGAATCCACCAGCGGCCACGCACGACCACGTCGATCCAGTCACGGAGCTGGTTGGCGAAATCAGACGGCGGACGACGCGACGGGCCGTAGTACCCGGTACGGGAGTACTCCGCCTCCTGAGGGGAGGCCGGCGACGTGTCGGGGGGGAACGAAGGGTGGGCGGCCATAAGAGCGGGAGAGGTAAGCCGAGCCGTTAGCATCGAGGGAGAACGAAGCGCAAGGTAGGGCACAGCGCGCCTGTACTTTCCCTCCTCCCCGTAACGCAACGAAGAAAAACGTGCGCACACCCCTGCACACGCGTTTCGCGCCACACCTCCGACTGGATCCCCAGATGCCCCTCGCGCTGCCTCCCCTCTCGTTCCGTCGGGCCGCAGCCGTGGGTGCCTCCCTCGGCATCGGCTTCGTACTGCTCATGCCAGGGGAATGGGTACCCCAGGTGACCCATGCGCAGGAGTTCGGTCTGCACGCCGCGGTGTTCTTCGCGCTCGCGCTCGCCTGGACGCTCGCCCTCCCCCGGGTCCCCGTCCGCGTGACGCTCGCGCTGGCGGCCGTCGCCGCCGGGAGCGAGTGGCTGCAGGCGTACGTGGTTCCCCTCCGGACCGGCGCACTGGACGACCTGCTGGCGAACCTGATCGGGCTGACGGCCGGAGCCCTGATCGGCGCCGCGCTGACCCGCCGGGACCGACGGCACGCGCCCGGCCTCGCGGACGAGGCCGGGCGCTAGGCTATGCGGGCCGACTGCAACCGCCAGCGGGGCGCGGCTACAGACTGAACGGCGAGGGCGGGTCGCCCCCGAGGAGCACGTAGGCCGTCACGATCAGCGCGATCACGAAGATGTTCGCGATGGAGATCGGGAGGAGGTACTTCCAGCCGAGGGTCATCAGCTGGTCGTACTTGAAGCGGGGGAGCGTCCAGCGGATCCAGATGAAGCAGAAGGCGAAGAACGCCGTCTTGGCCACGAGCGCCACCATCTGCAGCGCCGTCAGCAGCAGGCCGCCCAGCCCGAACCACTCCACGAGGAGCGACTGGCCGGGGAGGAGGTAGCCGCCGAGGAAGAGCGTGGCCGTCACCATGCTGGCGATCCAGAGGTTGACGTACTCGGCCAGGAAGAACATCCCGAACTTCATCCCCGAGTACTCCGTGTGGTACCCGCCCACGAGCTCCTGCTCGGCCTCCGGGAGGTCGAACGGCGCGCGGTTGGTCTCCGCCAGCGCGCAGACCGCGAAGACGACGAAGCCGACCGGGTTGCGGAAGATGTTCCAGCCGAAGAAGCTCCCGAGATGGTTCTGGCTCTCCACGATGTCGAAGATGGAGAGGCTGCCGGCGTAGAGGACCACGGAGAGCGCGGCGGCGCCCATCGCCAGCTCGTAGGAGATCATCTGCGCGCTGGAGCGAAGCCCGCCCAGGAGGGAGTACTTGGAGTTGGAGCTCCAGCCCGCGAGCGTGATGCCGTAGACCGAGATGCTCGTCATCGCGAGGATCAGCAGCAGCCCCACGCTCACGTCCGCGATCACGACCGGCCCCGCCTCAGCGGTGCCTGCGAACGGGATCACCGCGACCGTGCTCATCGCGATCACGACCATCAGGACGGGCGCGAGGGAGTGGACGAACCCGTTGCCCGCCGTGGGCACGATGTCCTCCTTGAAGATGAGCTTGAAGACGTCCGCGAACGGCTGCAGGATGCCCCGCGGGCCGACGCGGTTGGGGCCGGAGCGCTCCTGGATAAACGCGCTCACCACGCGCTCGGCGTAGACGAGCAGCGAGGCCGTCACCAGCAGGAGGTTGATGACGAGGAAGATGGCGAGCGGGAGGTCAACGGCCTCCCAGATCGAGACGAGCAGTTCGGGCATCGTTCGGGGCGCTGGCGGTGGACGCGAGCGGGGTGAATCGGGAAAGTACCGGGTTCAGGGCACGAGGTCCGGTGAGACGGGAAGGAGTCACACCGGGCGCGCCCTCGCGCCGGTACCGGACCGGCGGACGGTCAGGCGGGCTCGGCTTCGGTCTCCAGCGCGACGCCCAGCAGGCCCATGGCCTCGTGCGTGGCGCCCGCCAGCGCGGCGTGGCCTTCGGCGGCCTCCGCCATGACGGCGCGCGGGGTCTTGTAGTGCATCGGGCGGCCGAGGCGTTCCGCGATGGCCGGGATGGACGCCCAGCCCGGCTGGCAGTCCACCTTCTTGGACTCGTCGTGCCAGCGGTCGAACGGCGTGCCGACGCGGTCCGGGCGGCCCTGCCCCACGCCCATGCTCATCATGAGCGAGCGGTTGGCGGTCCGGATCATCTTGGCAGGCCGCAGCATCTGCGCGCGGCCGTCCTCGTTGACGAACGTCCCGATGGTCTCGACGCTCATCGCGACCGGCAGGACGACGTCCGCGAGGGGTAGCGTCTCGTTGGTCGTGTGCGTCGGGAAGAGGATCACGGTCTTGCCCTCCAGCGCGGCGGCGTCCAGCACGCCCGCCGCCACGGGGTCGTCCTGGAAGACGACGACGGTGTCCGCGGCCTCCACCTGCGCCCCGATCATCGCGGCGTCCACGGCGGAGAACCCGAGGCGCTCCACGCCCTGCGTGTTGGGCGCGGGGTCGTCCGAGATCAGCCAGCCGTCGCCGCTGCCCTCGTCGTGGCGCGCGATGTAGCGCGGCGTCTCCGCGCCGACCGCGGCCGCCAGCTTGCCGAGGAGGTAGTTGTCCTCCACCGTCCCGAAGGCGGAGCCGAAGACGAGCACGGCGCCGGACTGGCGGAGGGCGTCGGCGGCGGCATCGAAGGCGGCGTCCCAGTCCGTGGGCCGGCCGGCCACCATCGGGCCGCTCGCGCGGTTCTCGTTGTAGGTGGAGTAGACGAGGCGGGCCGCGTCGGGCATCCAGTACTCGTTGACCTCCAGGTTCTCGCGCGGTGTGATGCGGAGGACCTCGTTGTTGCGGACCCAGAGGTCCACGTTGATCCCCTTGCCGCCGAAGTCGGAGACGGAGGGCGTCTTGGACATCTCCCAGACGCGCGCCTTGAACCGGAAGTAGTCCTCGGTCAGCGCGCCGACGGGGCAGATGTCCGTCGTGCACATGGAGTAGGCGTCGTCGAAGGTCTCGCCCGGCGCCGTCATCGGGTGGTTCTTATCGCCCCGGTTGATGATGGTGAGCTGGTGCGTCTCCGTCACCTCGGCGGTGAAGCGGGTGCAGCGCGTGCAGTTGATGCAGCGCTCGGCGTCCAGGACCACGTTCGGCCCGAGCTGGATGCGCTTGGGCTTGTGGACCTTCTCGAACTCGAAGCGCGAGCCCTCCGGGCCGTACTTGTACGCCTGGATCTGGAGCGGGCACTGCCCGGCCTGATCGCAGATGGGGCAGTCCAGCGGGTGGTTGACCAGCATGATCTCCAGGTTGTCGGCCTGGGCCTCCGCTACCTCCTCGGAGTCCTGCTGGGTGTGGACCACCATCCCCTCCGTCGCGTCCAGCGCGCAGCTGGGCATGAGCTTGGGGAAGTAGTTGATCTTGGGATTGCCGTCGTCGTCCAGGACCGGCTCGCGCGTCTCGCGGTCCATCATCGGCGTGCCGGCCTTGACGAGGCACTGGCGGCAGTTCGCCGGGACGCTCAGCGCGGGGTGGTAGCAGAAGTGCGGCACCTCGACGCCGTGGTCGAGGCAGAACTGGAGCACCTTGTCACCGGGCTCGAACTCGTAAGTCTTGCCGTCAATCGTGAGCGTCGGCATGGGCGGAATGCGGGGTCCGGATGGGTCAGCCTCAGCGGAGGCCGAGGCGGGGAAGTCTGGGTCTTAGGCGCGGGAGAGGCGGGCGCCCTGGGCGGTGAGGACGTAGGTCGTCTTCGGCTCCGTGATGGCCTGGACCTCCTCCTCGGTGGCGCCGCCGTCCTCGGCGAGGTGGCGCTGCGTCTCCACGTCCTCGGTCTCGACGGCGAACTCGCCGACGATCTGGGCCGTCGCGCCGGTGGCGTCCATCGGGAAGGTGAAGACGTACTCGCCGGCCTCGTCCTTCGGCACGATGACGCGGAAGGTCTCGCCGTTCTCGGCGGTCAGCGTCATCCAGCAGCCCTTCACGCTGCACACCTTGGAGACGGTGCCCTCCACGGCGACGGTCTCACCCTGCAGGGTCTCGGACTGCGCGATGGCGGCGGAGACGGGAAGGATCTCGGCCTCGGCGGAGGGTTCCTCCCCCACGATTACGGAGGCGTCGCCCATCTCGGCGCCGGAGTCCGGCGTCTCAGACGCGGCGACCGGCTCGGTCTCGGCGGGGGCGTCGGTGGGTTCGGAGGCGCAGGCGGAGAGCGCCAGCGCGGCGAGGAGGACGAAGGAAGAGAGGCGGGTCATGCGAAAACGGGTTGGCGCTGCGAGAGCCCGGCCGCCTGCCGCTGGGCGCGGTGGACGGAGCCGGAGCGGTCGCGGCGCATCACGAGGTAGCCCCAGAAGATGAGGCTGAGGCCGATGAGCTCGGTCACGTAGAGCACCTCCACGTAGCCGAACCGGGTGAACGAGCCGCCGATGCCGGGCAGAAGCGCCCCGACGGCGATCAGAATGTTGCCGACGTAGCGGCTGCGGGCTTCCGGCTGGCGGCGGTACTGCCAGGCGCTCCAGACCGCGCCACCGAACAGGAAGAGGAACGCGTAGATGTTGACGAACGGCGAGAACGCCCGCACCCACTGCCACTCCATGACCGCGCCCGTCAGCCGGTACGTCTCCGGCGGGGGCGGGTTGAGCGGCGTCAGGAACGCGAAGGCCGCTGCGATGCATACCACGGCGACGAGCAGAACCGACAGGATGTCGGCCGTTCGCTTCTTGAGCAGGAGGTAGACCGTGCCCTGCGCGAGGGGCGCGCCGCCGAGCAGGGCGCCGGAGACGTACCACGCGCGGAAAACGAGCGGGTCCCAGCCGAACAGCGTCGTCAGGCTCTCCGTGAACGTGCCCACACCGTAAGCCACCACCCCGACCGCCCACCACGTGAGGTAGGCCGGCCACCCCTTCCGCTTCGCGTGCGGAACGATGACGGCCGAGAACACGACCGCGAGGACGGTCGTGAGGATCGGGATGTAGTGGACGAAGTGGCGCACGGGTCGCGCTCAGAGCGTAGGGTCAGGGGGTGCCGCCCGGGGTGAGGGTCTTGTCGCCGTCCACGAGCGCGGGCGTGCCGCTGGCGCCGTCGCCAGCCGTGGCGAGGTCCGCGCCCTGGAAGCTGGTGGCCTTGCACTTGGCCTCGAACTCGTCGCGGAAGCGCTTGATGCCCCAGCGGACGGGCCACGCGGCGGCGTCCGCCAGCGCGCAGACGGTCCGCCCCTCCATCTGGTCGCAGAGGTCGAGCAGGAGGTCGAGGTCGCGGGTGTAGCCCTCGCCGCTGTCGATGCGGGCGAGGAGCTTCTCCATCCAGCCGGTGCCGTCGCGGCAGGGCGTGCACTGGCCGCAGGACTCGTGGTGGTAGAAGTGCGCGATCCGGCGCGTCCACGAGACCATGTCCACGGTCTCGTCCAGGAACGCCAGCCCGGCGGTGCCCATGCTGGAGCCGGCCTCGCGGAGGGTCTCGGCGTCCATCGTGCAGTCCACGGCCGTCTCCCAGCGGAGCGGCGGCGTGGAGGAGCCGCCCGGGATGACGGCCTTGATCTTCTTGCCACCGCGCGCGCCACCGGCCACCTCCAGGAGGTCGGTGATCTTCATGCCCGTGGGGTACTCGTAGACGCCCGGCCGGTTGACGTGGCCGGAGATGCCGTAGAGGACCGGCCCGGGGTGCTTCTCGGAGCCGATGCCCGCGAACCAAGAGGCGCCACGGTTGACGATGAGCGGCACGTCCGCCAGCGTCTCGACGTTGTTGATCGTCGTCGGCATGCTCCACAGGCCCTTCTGGGCCGGGAACGGCGGCTTGATGCGCGGGTAGGCGCGCTTGCCCTCCACGGAGTTGAGGAGGCTCGTCTCCTCGCCGCAGATGTAGGCGCCGGCGCCGGCCTGCACCACCAAGTCCGTGGAGAAGTCCGTCCCGAGGATGTTCTTCCCGAGGTAGCCCTTCGCGTAGGCGTCGTTGACGGCCTTCTGGACGTGATCGACGTACTCCCAGTATTCGCCGCGGATGTAGAGGTAGCACGTCTTGATGGTCATCGCGTAGCACGCCAGCGCGATGCCCTCGATCATGAGGTGCGGGTTGTACTCGAAGATCTGGCGGTCCTTGAACGTGCCGGGCTCGGACTCGTCGCCGTTGCACGCGAGGTAACGCGGCTTCTCCGGGTCCACGGGCGGCATGAAGCTCCACTTCAGGCCCGTCGAGAAGCCGGCGCCGCCCCGGCCGCGGAGGCCCGAGGCCTTGACCTCGTCGGTCAGCCCCTTGGGGTCGAACTTGCCGTCCCGGACGACCGCCTTCAGCGCGGAGTAGCCGCCGTTCTGCTCGTAGACGTCGATCTGGTGGAGGTCCTTGACGGGCGGGAGGATGACGCGCTCGTAGGAGCGCCAGTCGCCCGCCTTGGACTCGCCGGTGAGGAGGGTGTCTGCCATGTCAGGCGCGGGTGCGGCGGAGGGGGACCGCCGAGGCCTCTTCTTCGGCCTCGACGATGCGGTCGATCAGGAGGTCCGCCCATGCGACGGACTCGGGGAGTTGGACGCCGAGGTCGTCGGCGTCGGAGAGCTCGCGGAGGGCTTCGTAGATCCAGCGGCGGCGCCGGACGGCCTTGCTCTGCTGGACGAAGGAGACGAGCAGGAGCGCGGGCGTGAGCGCGGGGAACAGCGCATCGAGCGGCTGGCCCATCGCGAGGTTCCAGACCACGAACGCAGTGGCGGCAACCGCCAGCGGGATCGCGGCCCAGTTACGGAAGTGGCGCACGTTGCGCTGGGTCCTGTCCATCTTCGCCAGTTCGGCGTCGATGTAGTCCACGTCCAGCGTCTTCTCCAGCTTCTGCTTCTCGTTGTAGCTGAGGCCCGCGCCGTAGTCGCGGCCGTTGACCTTCTCCAGCTCCTTGAGCAGGATGGCCTTGATCCGGCGCTCGCGGAGCGTAAGCCCCGCGCCCGGCTGGCGGACGGGCCCGGCGGCCTCGCGGGAGGAGGAACGGCGCACGGCGCCCTCGCGACCGATGGAACGCGAGACCGGGCCGCGCACCTCCAGGGAGGCGCGGCGCTCGGCGGTCTGCGTCAGGGGGGCGGGGCGCGGGGTCATGCTAGTGGACGTGCTCGGCGGTGGGCGGCGTGCGGTACGTCGTCACGGCCTCGGCGTCGGAGCGGCGGTTGCCCTGCATTTCGTCCTCGTCCTGTGGGAGCGTGACGCTCTCGAAGGGAAGCGCGAAGCCGCCGCCACCGGGCGCCAGCCCGCCGGACGCGGAAGCGGAGCGGAGCGTGTCCAGCATCGCGTCCACCTTCTCCTCGGTGAGGTTGTGGACGTACGGGCCGTTGGTGACCTGGAGCATGGGCGCCGAGCCGCACGCGCCGAGGCACTCGGCCTCCTGGATGGTGAACAGCCCGTCGGGCGTGGTCATCCCGGCCTTGACGCCGAGCGACTCCTCCAGGTAGTGGAGGATGTCGTAGCCGCCGCAGACCTGGCAGGAGAAGCACGTGCAGACGTCAAGGACGAACTGCCCCTTCTTCTCCTTGAAGTACATCGTGTAGAACGTCGCCACGCCGTAGACCTTCGCGTACGGGATCTCGAGCGTGTCCGCGACGAGCCGCATCCCCTCCGGCGGGAGCCAGCCGAACTTGCGCTGCGCGAGCCAGAGCCCCTTCATGACCGCGCCGTCGTTGGTCGGGTACTGCGCGCGGTAGGTGGCGATCTGCTCCTTCTCCTCGTCGGTCCAGACGAGTTCGTCGTCGGAGAAGTGGCGCTCGGGCGTTTCGCCGGGCGTGTACTGCGGCTTCGGGCTGGCGGCGGGGCCGGGCGTTGCTGGAGTCATGGTGTGGAGGGATGGGGGATGAGGGATGGGGGATAAGGGGGCGGCTCTGCCCATGCCTCTATCCCGTATCCCTCTATCCCTTACTTATCGCTGTCGCCGATGACGGGGTCGATGGAGCCGATGAGGACGACGGTGTCGCCCACCATCGCGCCCTCCATCATGGTCTCGAGGCCCTGGAGGTTGGAGTAGGACGGCGTGTTGAGCTTGACGCGCCACGGGGAGCCGGTGCCGTCGCTGGCGAGGAAGAACCCGAGCTCGCCCTTCGGGCTCTCGATGGCGTGGTAGCACTCGGCGCCCTTGGGCGGGGCAACGCCGGTGTCCGTCATCATGAAGTCGTGGATCATGCCCTCCATCGAGTAATAGACCTCGTCTTTGGAGGGGTACGCCGCCTTCGCGTTGTCCGTGCGCACGGGGCCGGCGGGGAGCCGGTCCAGGCACTGGCGGATGATGTTGATGCTCTGCTGCATCTCCTCCACGCGCACGAAGTAGCGCGCGAGGGAGTCGCCCTCGGTGCGCATCGGCACGTCGAAGTCCACCTGGTCGTAGACGAGGTACGGCTCGAAGAGGCGGACGTCGTACTCCACGCCGCTGGCGCGGAGGCTCGGGCCGGTGTAGCCGAGGTCGATGGCCTCCTCGCGGGTGACATGCCCCACGCCGAGGTTACGGTCGATCCAGATGCGGTTGCGGTCAAGCAGCTTCCGCCAGTCAGCGAGGTTGCGCTCGAAGTCGTCGCAGAAGGCGCGGATCATGGCGAGCGCCGTGTCCGAGAAGTCGAACGCGAGGCCGCCGATGCGGGAGTGGGAGACGGTGAAGCGCGCGCCGGCGATCTCGTCGAAGAGGGAGTAGATCTCCTCGCGGTACTTGAACGTCCAGAGGAAGACGGAGAGCGCGCCCGCGTCCATCACCATCGTGCCCGCCCAGAGGAGGTGGCTGGAGATGCGCGCCAGCTCGCAGCCGATGGTGCGCAGCCACTGCGCGCGCTCCGGCACCTCGATGCCCGCCAGCTTCTCGACCGCGAGGCACCACCCCACGTTGTTCGAGTAGGGCGACATGTAGTCCATGCGGTCCGTGTAGGGCATGAACTCCTGGTAGGTCTTCACCTCCGCGAGCTTCTCGATCCCACGGTGGAGGTACCCGATGTCCAGCAGACACCGCTCGATGGACTCGCCGTCGAGCTGGATCACGCAGCGGAGGGCGCCGTGGGTGGCGGGGTGCTGCGGCCCGAGGTTGAGGATCATCCGGCTCTCCAGCGGGTCGCCGGATTCGCGGGCCTGCTGCTCCGTGCGGCGGGCCTCCTCGTCCGGCGTGCCCAGCGGGTCCGCGCTCGGGGGCGTGCCGACGTGCCCGTCGCCGGCGGTCTCCACGAACGTGTACTTGTCCGCGAGAGCGCGGTAGAGCGCGGCGTTGTGCCGGGGCCAGAACGTGAAGAGGTTCTCGTCCGAGCCGGGGGCGGCGACGTGGGCGCTGGGGGTGTTGGCGGTGGTGACGGCCATGGCGGGTACTGCGTGATGCGTACTGCGTAAGGGGAGCCGATTGCGAGGGAGTGCTCGCGGGCACCCTTATGCACTACGCAGTACGGACTATTCGGCGGCTTCTGCGGTGTGGGCGCTGGCGAAGGGGTCCGGCTGGAGCTCGCCATCGGGCTCGCGGGCCGGGAGCGGGAGGCTGCCGGGGATACCGAGCGTGGGGAATTCCTTCCGGGCGGGGTGGTACTCGAAGTCCTCGGGCATGAACATGCGCCGGAGGTCCGGGTGGCCCTCGAACTTGATCCCCATCATGTCCCACGCCTCGCGCTCGTGCCAGTTGGCGGCGCTCCACACGCCGACCACGCTGGGCACCACGGGGTCCTCCTCGTCCACGCGGACCTTGAGGCGGAGCCGCTTCTTCGCGGAGAGGTTGAGGATGTTGTAGAACACCTCGAAGCGGTCGTCCTCCGTGAACCGGTCGATGGTGCCCATGTCCGTCATGTAGTCGAAGCCCATCTCGTCGCGGAGGGCACGGCACACGTCCGCGATGGCGTCGCGGGAGACGTAGACGGTGGTCTCGCCGGCGTAGAGCGTGACCTCCCCGATGGCGCCGCCGAAGCGCTGGCGGAGCGCGTCGGCGATGTCGGGGTTGTAGGTGGCGGCCTTGGCGTGCGGGTTCTCCTCGCGGAGCCGCTTGACCTCGCCCGCCAGCCCGACGCGCGGCGTGAAGTAGAACTTCAGCGTCTGCTTCTCCTCCCCCGGCTGGATCTGCGCGCCGTCGTCCGGGCCGCCGGTGTGGTTGGTCTGGTGGAGCTCTCTGGCGAGCGTGTTCGGGTCCTGGGCCATGACTTAAGCGGCGATGAGGCGGCGGTCCTCGTCCGTGGGCTCCACGATGAGGCCGGAGTCGTCGCGCACGTCCGTGGCGACGGAGGTGTGGGCGCGGACCTTCTCCTGGATGTCCATGAGGGCGTGGATCACGGCCTCGGGACGCGGCGGGCAGCCGGGGATGTAGACGTCCACCGGGACGAAGTTGTCGATGCCCTGCACGACGCCGTAGCAGCGGTGCATGCCGCCCGTGGAGGCGCACGCGCCCTGCGCGATGCACCACTTCGGGCCGGGCATCTGGTCCCAGATGCGGCGGACGGTGTGCGCCATCTTGTAGGAGCACCACCCGGCGACGATCATGAGGTCCGCCTGGCGCGGCGAGAACCGCATGGCCTCACTGCCGAAGCGGGCCACGTCGTACTTGGGGCCGGCGAACCCCATCATCTCGATGGCGCAGCAGGCGAGGCCCATGGGCATGGGCATGAGGCTGTTCGAGCGCGCCCAGTTGACGACGGCGTCAACGGAGGTCGTGAGGAAGCCGCCTTCTTCGCTAAACATGGTGAGGAGGGGTTCGCGGGAGGTGGGAGAACGGGGCGCGGGCGCGGAGGTTCAGGCCGAGGCCCTCGTTTTCACTCGGGACTGAAAGTTAGACCGTCGCGCTGGCGGCAGCGACCGCCAGCCGGAGCGGGCCTAGTCCCAGTCCAGCCCGCCCTTCTTGATGTCGTAGATGAGGCCCACGACGAGGATGAACAGAAACAGCCCGACCACGGCGAGCGCACCCAGCGCGGCACCGCCGCCGGCCTGGAGGAACTCGCCGAACGAGACCGCCCACGGGTAGAGGAACACGAGCTCGACGTCGAACACGATGAAGATCATCGCGACGAGGTAGAACTTGATGGAGTAGCGCTCGCGCGCGGACCCAACGGGGTCCTGGCCGCTCTCATACGGGCTCCCCTTGATCTTGCCCGGCTGATACGGGCCGAGCCACTGCTGCAGCTTGAGCAGCGTGAGGGCCAGCCCGAGGGCCAGCAGGATCATGATGAAGAGCGGGACGAAGTCGGTGATCATCTCGGCGCCAGGAGGGCGGACGGAGGGGATTCCGAAGGTACGCGCCTGCCCAGCGAGGTTCCGGTGAAACGGCCTGCAGTCCCGCTCTCCCCTCTGCGCAGTGGACGGGCGTGCCCCGCCCGTAGGGTCCATCGCAGCTCTCCGACGCAGCGCCAGCCGGACGAGACCGCGCAAACCGGTCCTCTGGTACGCTCCCACCTGAACTGCACATTTCACACACCTGTCCCCATCCGCTCCAAAGCGCCTCAGGACCGCATCTCTCCCTCCTCTAACCCAGACGAGTCAGCCACCGCCCAACCGTTGGATTTTGAACTTGTTCTGCTCCCTGTTATCGTCGGGCCGTCATACGGCTCCACCACACCCACTCGCGGGACTCCCCAGGCCGGTTCTCTGTCACCCTCTCCAAGCTTTAGCTGATGCGAACCCCTCGCTTCTTGGGCGCTCTCGCGCTCGCCCTCAGTCTCGCCGCGTGTGACACCGCGACTCCTGGCAATCCCTCCCCCGGCCTCGTCGCGGACCCCTCGGCTCCCGATGCGCCCGTCAACACCGCGAAAAACGCAGAGGCTCTGCCCGGCCGCTACATCGTCGTCCTCTCGGATGCTGCCGGCAAGCAGGCGCTGGCGCCCCTCATGGCGGAGACCAAGGCGCGCGGCGCGAAGATCTCCCACGAGTACAGCTCCGCCCTCAACGGCTTCGCCGGTGAGCTGAGCGCCGCCGACGTGGAAGAGCTCCGCCGCGACCCCCGCGTCGCGCTCGTCGAGCCCGACCTCCCGATGTACGCGCTCGGCACCCAGACCAACGCGCCGTGGGGCCTGGACCGGATCGACCAGCGCGCGCTGCCGCTCAACAGCTCCTATTCCTGGGGCGCGGACGGAACCGGCGTGACGGCGTACGTGATCGACACCGGCATCCGGATCACCCACTCCGACTTCGGCGGCCGCGCCAGCCACGGCTACGACGCGGTGGACAACGACAACGACGCGACGGACTGCAACGGCCACGGCACTCACGTCGCCGGAACGGTTGGGGGCACGACCTACGGCGTCGCGAAGAACGTCTCGCTCGTCGGCGTCCGCGTGCTCGACTGCGGCGGCAGCGGCTCCAACTCGCAGGTCATCGCGGGCGTGGACTGGGTCGCGGCGAACGCCAGCGGTCCGTCCATCGCGAACATGAGCCTGGGCGGTGGCGCCTCGAACGCGCTCGACCGGGCCGTTCAGAACGCCATCGCGGCGGGCATCCAGTTCTCCGTCGCAGCGGGCAACGGCGACTTCTTCGGTCGCCCCCAGAACGCCTGCAACTTCTCGCCGGCTCGCGTCCCGGAGGCCATCACCATCGGCGCGACCTCGAACACCGACCGGCGGGCCTCGTTCTCGAACTTCGGCGACTGCGTGGACTTCTTCGCGCCCGGCGTGGGGATCACCTCGGCGTGGTACAACAACAACAACGCCACCAGCACCATCAGCGGGACCTCGATGGCCGCGCCGCACGTGGCCGGTGCCGCTGCGCTCTACCTGGAGGCCAACCCGACCGCTACCCCGCAGCAGGTCCGCGACGCGCTGTTCAACGCCACGACGAAGGACATCGTGACGAACTCGCGCACCGCCAACAACCACCTCCTCTTCAGCGAGGCAGGAGACGAGCCGCCCCCGCCGCCGCCGGCCGAGTTCACGCTCGAGGGCACCACGACGCCCCTCTCCGGAGGACGCTGGCGGGCCGAGCTCACGTGGGACGGCGCCGATGGCAACCGCGTGGACATCTACCGCGACGGCACGAAGGCCACCGCGACTCGGAACGACGGCTCGCAGCGGTTCACGATCCGGGCGTCCGGCACCGTGATGGTCAAGGTCTGCGAGACCAACGACCCGACGACCTGCTCCAACGAGATCGAGCTGGACTTCACCGAGTAGGACCGGCTGCACGCGCGGCTCCAAGGAACGGGCGCCCTCGCTTCGGCGGGGGCGCCCGCTTTCGTTCGCGCCACCGGCTGGCGGCCGTCGTCAACGGCAGCGGCGGATCGCGAGGCCACCTCTCCCCCGCCCTGCTGGCAGTCGCAGTGGACGAGAGGGCCGGTTACGCAGACGGGGCCCACGCTCGCACGCGGGCCCCGCCAGCGCGAAGAAGGCAGAGCTAGCGGCTCGCGCCGAGTTCGTACTCCCGCGGCGGCTCCGCGCCGAGGAGGTGCTGCACGAAGTAGTCCCAGCGGCGGCGCGTCATGTACGCGTTGTGCTCGCCGTAGCCGTGGCGCGCCTCCGGGAAGAGGAGCAGGTCGAAGTCCTTGTTCGCCTCGATGAGCGCCTGCACCACGAGGAGCGTGTTGTATGGCGGCACGTTGTCGTCCAGCATGCCGTGCGCGAGGAGCAGCTTGCCCTTGAGGTTGGCCGCGACCTCCTGGTTGGCCTCGGCGGCGTAGGTGTCGGTGCCGTCCTCGTTGAACTGGAGGAGGCCCTGGTAGCGCTCGCCCCAGTCGTCCTCGTAGTTGCGCTGGTCGTGGTTGCCGGACTGCGCCACTCCCACCTTGAAGAAGTCCGGGTAGCGGAAGAGCGCACCCGCGGCGATGAACCCGCCGCCGGAGTGCCCCCAGATGCCCGCCCGGTCGATGTCGATCCAGGGGAACTGCCTCGCGAGGTCCTGCATCCCGGCGACCTGGCTCGGGAGCGTGTTGTCGCGGCCCATGGCGCCGTAGTAGGCGTCGTGGAAGGACTTGGAGCGGCCCGGCGTGCCCATCCCGTCGATGCTGACGACGACGAAGCCGAGCTCCGCCAGCGACTGGCGGTCGCCCCAGGACGAGCGGAAGGAGCGGCGCCCGATGCTCCCGCTCTGCGGGCCAGGGTACGCCTGGTTGACGATGGGGTAGCTCGCCTCGGGGTCGAAATCCGTCGGGCGGAAGAGGAGGCCGTGGAGTTGGGTCTCACCGTCCGGGCCGGTCATCTGGACGCGCATCGGCGGCACCCAGCCGTGGGCGACGAGCGCGGAGATGTCCGCTTCTTCCAGTTCCATCACGAGGCCGCCGTCGCGATCACGCACGACCACCTTCGGCGGCATCGCGGCGTGCGAGTACGTGTCGATGACGTACCGGCCGTTCTCGGAGATCTCGACGGAGTGGTCGCCGTCGTCCGGCGTGACGGAGACCTCGGGGCCGCCGTCCAGGCTCGCGCGGTAGAGGTGGCGGAAGTACGGGTCCTGGCCCGCCTCGCGGCCCATCGCCTCGTACCAGATCTCGCGCGCCTCCTCGTCGATCCGCACGATGCGGGTCACGGGGCCCTCGCCGGTCGTGATGGCGTTCTTGAGCGCGCCGGTGTCGAGGTCGTAGAGGTAGAGGTTGCTCCAGTCCGTGCGCTGGGAGTTCCAGATGATCTCGCGCGTGTCCCACAGCACCCGCCAGCCGGTCACGGACTCGAAGTGCGTCTCCTCGCTCTCGGTGAACAGGTCCCGCACGGCGCCGGTCTCGGCGTCCACGAGTCGGAGCGTGGCGGACTTGTGGTCGCGCGGCGTGGAGGCGATCACGAGTTCAGACGCGTCCGGGCTCCACTGGATGTCGTCCATGCTGAGGTCGTCGCCCAGCGTGGCGCGGTGGTACTCCAGCGGAAGGTCCAGCGGCGTGACCGTCTGCTCCTCCACGTCGATGATGACGCGGCGGAGCATGGCGACCGCGCTGTCACCGGGGAGCGGGTACGACCAGTCCTGCAAAACCGGCGTGCCGACGGTCGTCTCCACGAGGTACATCCGCCCCACCTCGCGCTCGTCCTGCTGCTGCGTGGCAATCCGCCGCGAGTCCGGCGACCATTTCACCACGGGCCGCGCGCTCTTGCGCCACCCCGCGTTGTCCGTGGCGTAGCCGTTGTCCACCTCTCCGTCCGTGGTGAGCTGGGTTTCCTCGCCGGTCTCCACTTCGCGGACCCAGAGGTTCCAATCGCGGATAAAGGCGGCCTTGGTGCCATCGGGCGAGAAGGCCTCGGTGCGCGAGAAGCGGCGCATGAACTCCGCGCGCGGGTCCGGCTGGCGGCGCTCGCCGGCGGGCGAACAGGTCTCCGCCTCCAGTTCACAGAGCCAGTGCGCATCGCGCACGTCCACCCCGATCCCCTCGTCCGTCAGCCAGGCCGAGGAGAACGGGAGCGCATCGGGCTCCACCTCCTCCCCCATCGCGGCGGCGAGCGCTCGCGCCATGGCCGCGTGGTCGAAGGCGACTTGGTTCGTGCCGTTCTCGAGGTCCACGAGACGGAACGTCTCGCCCTCGGCCGTCTCCGAGGGGTAGGTGAACCGGTGCTCGTCCTGCCAGGTCGGCGAGACCTCGCCACCGACGACGAGATCACGCGTGGCGGAGCCGAGGAAGCTCTCGGCGCGAGCGTAGTCGGCTTCGGTCAGGCGGGGGCGCTCCTGCGCGAGTGCGGGAGCGGCGAGAGCGACGGCGAGTCCACCGAGGAGGAGGCGGCGGGAGAGCATACGCGGGAGGGTGAGCATGTCCCGCAAGGTAGCCGCCCTCTTCTGCTCTCGCGAGGCGCGTTACGCTGCGGCGGCGTGGTACGCCGAGGCGGGCTGCGGCGGCCCGAGGTCCACGATGGGCGCGAGCGTGACCGGCACACCCAGCCCCACGACGTGGTCGCCGTCGAGCGCGAGGTCCGCGCCCAGCGCGG
>DUBD01000164.1:0-6188 GCA_012960515.1 Bacteroidota bacterium
GGGTCATCCTTAGTTTCTCGCCATAGCCGCATGGAAAACGCCATTCCTTTCCAGCACGCAGAGTCAGGGCACGCTACCTGGCGGCCACCGAGTCGCCGAACCTCATGCCCCGGTATTCGGCGTCGACGGAAGCTGCACGCAAAAGCCGACAGGTAGGCGTGGCAACCATACCGGTGCCGGTTGCCATTATTCGCCTCTATCTCGATCCTGACCGGGAAGCTGCCGGAGGACCAGCAAGCGCGCGGGCGCACCGTCGGGCTCGGCCTTGCGATGGGGATGCGGATCCTGCTCCTGCTCTCGCTCTCCTGGGTGATGGGGCTGACCGACGTGCTCTTCGAACTGCCCTTCCTGGAGTTCATGGACGGGTTCGGCGAGGCGGCGCGAGGGCACGGCGTAGGCCACGGCGAGGCCGCCGGCGGGGACACCTCGCCCGCGGCGTTCACCGGGCGCGATCTCATCCTGCTCTTCGGCGGGCTCTTCCTCGTGGGCAAGAGCACCCACGAGATCCATCACAAGCTGGAGGGCGACGGCCACCGCTCCGAGGAGAACGTGAAGGCGGTCTCGTTCACGAGCGTGCTCGTCCAGATCGCCATCCTGGACCTCGTCTTCTCGCTGGACTCCGTGATCACGGCCGTCGGGATGGCGGACGAGATCATGGTGATGATCCTGGCCGTCGTGATCGCGGTGGGCGTGATGATGCTCTCCGCCGGGCCCATCTCCAACTTCGTCCATCACCACCCGACCGTAAAAATGCTGGCGCTCGCGTTCCTCATCCTGATCGGCGTGACGCTGATCGCGGAGGGGCTCAACCAGCACATCCCGAAGGGCTACATCTACTCCGCGATGGCGTTCTCGCTGTTAGTGGAGTTCCTGAACATCCGATCGAAGAAGAAGAAGAAGGGGGAGGGCGCGCCCCCTGTGGAGCTTCGGGAGCCGTACGCGCAGGCCGGCGAGAAGGGCGTGCCCGTGCCCGAGGCCATCGCGCGTCCCGTTCCTGTCTCCCGGCCCAACGCGTGAGGCTCTGTCCGGCTGGCGGTCGCGGTTGGCGGGAGGTCCCGCGCACCACCGCCGCCAGCGGGGCACCGGGTCTGGCCGTCCGTACGTTGGGGCCGTGACCCCCGCGCGTGTCGCCGCGTCTCACCCGTGGATCCTGCTTTCTTCCCCATGCCCTCGCGCCTCGCCCTCGCCTCGCTGGTCACCCTCGCCGGGCTGATCGGGTGCTCGGGGTGCGCGGCGCCCGTCCCCACGGCGGAGGCCCCGCCGGTCGTGGAGCCGGAGAGCCTGGGGGCCGCGCAGTTCCCACGGGCTCGGCTCGCGGAGGACGGCGTGTTCTACGAAGAGGGCGAGGCCTCGCGCGATGGGACCGGCCGCTTCTACATGGGCCGAGAGATCGCGCAGGTGATGGACCACCGTGGGGCGGCGTGGCTGGAGCGCCCGGACCGCGCCCGCCAGGAGCGCCCGGACCTGCTCGTGGACGCGCTGGAGCTGGCGCCCGATGCCGTCGTGGCGGACCTGGGGGCGGGCACGGGCTACTTCACGTTCCGCCTCGCGCCGCTCGTCCCGCTCGGGACGGTGATTGCCGTGGACATCCAGCGCGAGATGCTCCAGATCATCGAGGGGCGCGCAGAGGTGGAGGGCGCCGCGAACGTGGAGGTCGTGCTCGGCACCATCACGGACCCCGGACTGGACCCCGAGAGCGTGGACGTGACGCTCATCGTGGACGCGTACCACGAGTTCTCCCACCCGCGCGAGATGCTCACCGCCATCCGCCGTGCGACCCGGCCGGGCGGCCAACTCGTGCTCGTGGAGTACCGCGGCGAGGACCCGACGATCCCCATCAAGCGCCTCCATACCATGACGGAGGCGCAGGCCATCCGCGAGGCCGAGGCCGCGGGCTGGCGGTTCGTGGAGAACCGCGACGTGCTTCCCCAGCAGCACCTTCTGGTCTTCGAGAAGCCGTAGCCCACGGGAGCGCAGGGAACGACAGCCGACGGCTCTGAGGCGCTGCGTGGCGTTCTGAGGCCTACTGACGCCCCGGGTGTCACCGTCCGCGCGGGAGGTTCGGGCCGCCCCTCTCCCCGGTCCCGTGTCCCCATCGTCCGCCCCATCGCGGGTGTTCGCCCTCGTCGACGCCAGCAACTTCTACGTCTCCTGCGAGCGGGTCTTCCGCCCGGACCTCCGCGAGCGCCCCGTCGTGGTGCTCTCCAACAACGACGGCTGCATCGTCTCGCGGAGCGAGGAGGTCAAGAGAGCCGGCATCCCCAACGGCGCCCCGCTCTTCAAAGCCCGCCGTCAGCTGGAGCGGATGGGCGCCGCCGTTTTCTCGTCCAACTACGAACTCTACGGCGACTTCAGCTTCCGCGTCATGGAGACGCTCGGCACGTTCACGCCGGACGTGGAGCCGTACTCCATCGACGAGGCGTTCCTCGTGTTCAGCACGCCGCGCCCGCAGGACCGTCACCCCGACCGGCTGGCGGCGCTCGCGCACGAGATCCGCCAGCGCGTCAGGCAGTGGACGGGCATCCCCGTCCGCGTCTCCCTCGCCCCCACCAAGACGCTCTGCAAGGCGGGCAGCGAGCTGGCACGGAGCCGCGGCGGCGCGATCTCGCTCGTGGGCCGGAGCCCGGAGGCGATGGGCGCGATGCTGGACGAGGTACCCGTGGGGGAGGTCTGGGGCATCGGCGGCGCCTCGCGGCGGAAGCTGGAGACGCGAGGGGTCACCACTGCCCGCCAACTGCGCGACGCACCCGACGCGTGGGTCCGCAAAACGCTCCACACCGTCGGGATGCGGACGGTGTACGAGCTCCGCGGCGTCTCCTGCCTCCCGCTGGAGCGCGCGCCCACGCCGCGCCGCACGATGCTCCGCTCGCGCTCCTTCGGCACGCCCGTCACGGACCCCACGGCCATGCGCGAGGCGCTCGCGACGCACGCCAGCGCGGCGTGCCGCACCCTCCGCGACGAGGGCCTGGCGGCGCAGGCCGTGCAGGTGTTCTACCACACCGGTCGTCACGGCGAGGGCGCGCACCGCTCCGTCTCCCTCGGGACGCCGCTGCGGAGCCCGACCAACGCCACCGCTGACGTCGTGGCGGCGACGCGGTATCTGCTGGAGCAGTCGTGGGCCTCGCGCGATGCCGCCGGACGGCCGTTCCGCTACAAGAAGGCAGGCGTGATGCTCCTGGACCTCGTGCCCGCGGACGCGCAGGCGGACCTCTTCGCGCCGCAGCGACCGGAGCACCAGCGGCTCTACGCGGCGCTGGACGCGCTCAACCGCCAGTTCGGGCGGCACGGGGCGCCCGCCGTCTCCATCGCCTCCACGCAGCTCCGTGCGCCCGGCACCGCCACCCGCTGGCGGACGGTCTGCGAGCACGCGAGCCCCGCCTACACCACCCGCTTCGACCATCTCCCCGCGCTCCGCTTCGCGGCCTGACGCGCCCTCTCTAGACCCTTCAGATCCCATGCGCCGCCCCCCGTCCCGTCCCACCGTCGTCGGCTTCGTCGCCCCCGTCGTCGCCGAGAATGCTGAGCACCGGCTCGACCTCAACGAAGCCGTCGGGTTGACCGAGGCCGGCCGCCTCGCGGGGCGTTTTCTGCTCTCCGTGGACGGGTACGTGCCCGCCGCGCTGGACCTCCGCGCGGGCGACCTCGCGGTCGTGGACCGGACCCGCCAGCCGGGCGCGGGCGACCTCGTGGTGGTGGAGCGCGACGGCGTGCTGGCGGTGGCTTCGGAGGCGGAGCGCGAGGCCGTCTTCGGCGTGGTTACGCACTTCCTCGTCGGCGCGCGGTAGCGGGAGCCGCGCCGGGCATGTCGCGTTCGTGCCCCATGCTGGACGCCCACACCGCCTACGCCGACCTCGACCCCGCCGAACTCACGCTCCGCGACCGCCTCGCGGTGGACCGCACGGTCCTCGCCAACGAGCGGACGCTCCTCGCGCACGTCCGCACGGCGCTGGGGCTGCTCGGCGCGGGCGGCGCGCTGCTCTACGTGGGCGATTCCGCCGTTCTGGTCGGCGTGGCGCTGGTGCTCCTCCTGCTCGCCCCGCTGGCGCTCGGGGCCGGTGTGTCTCGGTTCGTGGCCGTGCGGCGGCGGCTGCGGCCGCTGCTGGGCCGCTGACCTCGTTCCGCTGGCGGCGGCTCTCGCCGAGGCGGACCGCCAGCCGGGATCAGTCCAACTCGCGCACGCGGTAGGCCACGGGCACGTCGCCCTCGGTGTCCGAGTGCCGCGTCGCGACCAGCCATTCCCCGTCCGGGGTGAGCACCGTCGGGCCGAGGATCCGCTCGCCGAACGTGCGGTCCTCGCCGTCCGTCGCCACGCGCCGCGTCGTGCTCCCGAAGACGCACTCGCCGAAGGGCGTCGGCTGGCAGACGAACGTGGTGAACAGCGCGAGGTGCTCGCGCGGGCTCCACCCGTAGACGGACTGCACGAAACCGCGGCCCTCCCACAGAGGAATCTCCGCGCCGGTCAGGAGGTC
Source organism: Bacteroidota bacterium (assembly GCA_012960515.1). Classification (GTDB taxonomy): domain Bacteria; phylum Bacteroidota; class Rhodothermia; order Rhodothermales; family Rubricoccaceae; genus Rubricoccus. Next base: position 4,470 of record DUBD01000164.1, read on the forward strand.
CACCTCCACGGCGGTTCCGTCGTGGGCGCTGCCGTCTGGCGTGGAGGTGTGCTTGAACGCGACCGGGCCATTCGCGCCCCACTGGATAGAGGTCACGAACGCGCCGGGGTCCTGCACCGTCGCGATCTGGGTGCCGCTCTGCATCTCCACCAGGGCGAACCCGCTCTCGAACCGCGGACGCACGAGCACCTGCCGGCCGTCCGGGGAGAGGGCTGCGGGGTACCCGTCGCGGAGGTAGCGCGTCTCGCCCGTCGCGAGGTCGAGCGCGAGCAAGGAATCGGGGCCGGGGCCTCGCCGTGAGCGCGTGACTGCGGCCACGTTCGCGTCCCGCGCGAGGAGCGCGCTGTGGACGAACTCCAGCACGAGCGCCCGCTCGTCCGTCGCGAGGTCGATCCGCCACAGGTGCGAGGGGTCGCGGTTCGGGTCCTCTCCTGGCCGCGCGGCTACCACATAGGCCGCTGTCCCATCCGTGGCGACGCGCACAGGGCCGCCACCTGCGTCCTCCGTCGTCACCGTTCGCGCCACCCCGCTGGCGGGGTCGAAGGTCGCGATGCCATCGTAGCCGCTGAAGATGGCCTCCCCACGGGCGTCGGACCACGCGACCGAGACAAAGTGGACGGGCCCTGCGGGCTGCGGCGTCGGCTCGGGCTCCGATTCCGGGAGGGGCTCCCCAGGCGGCGTGCCCGTCGGCGGGGTGGAGCCCGCGTCCGATGGGCCGGTAGTATCGCAGCCGAGCGGCGCGAGGACGAGCAGGGCGAGCCAGATCCAGCGTGTCATCAGGATCGGAGGGAGAGCGAGGCGCGGCAAGCTAGCCGCGCCCCTGCCACTTCCTCCCGGGGGTCCGCTCTCGCGAGGAGCAGGCCCCTGTGTCTCAACGGGTAACGGTCGGGCGAATTCACACGCCCAACCCGCTGGCGGCCGCCCGCGGTGGGATGGTCCCCTCGGCGAAACGGACCGCCAGCCGGGCGAGAGAGCCAGTCCAGTGGCGACTGGCCCTCCCCACCGCTCTACCGCGAGAGGTACAGGTTCCGCATCTCGAACGGCTTCGAGATGTGCTCGTCCGTGATGTCCTCCACGAAGGCGATGGCCTCGCCGGTGGACTTCATCTCCGGCCCGAGCTCCTTGCTCACCTCCGGGAACTTGTCCCACGAGAAGACCGGCTCCTTCACCGCGAACCCCGTCAGCGAGGACTCCAGCACGCCCGACTGGCGGAAGCTCTCCAGCGACTCGCCGAGCATCAGCTTCGCGCCGATGGTGGCGATGGGCACGCCGGTCGCCTTCGCCACGAAGGGGACGGTCCGGCTCGCGCGCGGGTTCGCCTCGATCACGTAGACCGTCTCCTTGCCGTCGCGCGTCTGCACCGCCAGCTGCGTGTTCATCATGCCCACCACGCCCAACTCCTTCGCGATGGCGGTCACGTACTGGCGGATCGTCGCGATGGCCTCGTCGCTCAGGTCGTAAGGCGGGAGGACCGCCGTGGAGTCCCCGGAGTGGACGCCCGCCGGCTCGATGTGCTGCATGATCCCCGCGATGTGCACGCTCTCGCCGTCCGAGAGGCAGTCCACGTCGATCTCCGTCGCGTTCTCCAGGAAGAGGTCCAGCAAGATCTCGTTCTGCGGGAACAGCGTGAGGATGTTGGCGACGTACTCCGCCACCTCGTCCTTGTTGATCGCGATGCGCATGCCCTGCCCGCCGAGGACGTAGCTCGGCCGGATGAGG
>DUBD01000164.1:6221-20035 GCA_012960515.1 Bacteroidota bacterium
TCTCCTCGGCTACCTCCACGGCCTCCTCCACGCTCCGCGCCATGCCGTAGGGCGGGAACGGCACCTCCAGCGTCTTGAGCACCTCGGAGAACTTGCCGCGGTCCTCCGCGAGGTCCATGTTCTCGAACGGCGTCCCGAAGATCTTGAGCCCGCGCGCCACGAAGTCCCGCGCCAGCTTGAGCGCGGTCTGCCCGCCGAGCTGCAGGATCACGCCGTCCGGGTCCTCGTGGTCCAGGATGTCCGCCACGCGCTCCCAGAAGATCGGCTCGAAGTAGAGCTTGTCCGCCACGTCGAAGTCCGTGGAGACGGTCTCCGGGTTGCAGTTGATCATGATGGCCTCGTAGTCCATCTCTTTGGACGCGAGGACGCCGTGCACGCACGAGTAGTCGAACTCGATGCCCTGCCCGATCCGGTTCGGCCCGGAGCCGAGGATGACGACCTTCTTGCGGTCGCTGCGGACGCTCTCGGTCTCGCCCTGGTCGTACGTGGAGTAGAAGTACGGCGTCTCGGCGGGGAACTCGCCGGCGCAGGTGTCCACCACGCGGAAGGTGGGCGTCACGCCCAGGCTCTTGCGCCGCTGGCGGACGTCGTGCTCGGTGAGGTCCTCGTCGCCGAGGAGGAACGCCAGCTGCACGTCGCTGAAGCCGTGCTGCTTCATCTCCAGCAGGTCCTCGCGCGAGATCGTCTCCAGCGTCTGGTGCTCGGTCCGCCGCTCCAACTCCACCAAGCGGTGGATCTGGTGCAAGAACCAGGGGTCCACGCGCGTGATGTCCGCCACCTCGGTCACGCTCGCGCCCAGGCGGAAGGCGTTGCGGACGTGGTAGAGCCGGTCCCAGTAGGACTTCGCGAGGCGGTCGCGGATGGTGCCGCGGTCCGGGACGGGCCGGTCTGCGCCGAGCCCGGCGAACCCGATCTCCAGCCCCTGCCACGCCTTCTGGAGACTCTCGGCGAAGGTCCGCCCGATGGCCATCGTCTCGCCGACGGCTTTCATCTGGGTGGTCAGCTCCTCGTCCACGCCCTCGAACTTGTCAAAATTCCAGCGCGGCACCTTGGTGACGACGTAGTCGATGGCGGGCTCGAAGCACGCGCTCGTGGTGCCGGTGATCTCGTTGGGCAGCTCGTCCAGCGTGTAGCCGATGGCGAGCCGGGCGGCGACCTTCGCGATGGGGTAGCCCGTCGCCTTGCTCGCGAGGGCGGAGGAGCGTGAGACGCGCGGGTTGATCTCGATCACGATCATCCGGCCCGTCGCGGGGTCGACGGCGAACTGGATGTTGCAGCCGCCCGCGAACGTCCCGATGGAGCGCATCGCGCGGATAGCCGCATCACGCATGGCCTGGTACTGCGGGTCCGTCAGCGTCTGCTGCGGCGCCACGGTCACGCTGTCGCCGGTGTGGACGCCCATCGGGTCCACGTTCTCGATGGAGCAGATGATGACGACGTTGTCCTTGGCGTCGCGCAGGAGCTCCAGCTCGTACTCCTTCCAGCCGACGAGGCACTCCTCGATGAGCACCTCGTGGACGGGCGAGAGCTCCAGCCCGCGCGTGACCTTGGCGTCGAACTCGTCCGCGCTCCAGACGATGCCGCCGCCGGCGCCGCCGAGCGTGAACGAGGGCCGGATGACGACGGGCTGGAAGCCCGAGATGCCGCCGGAGCCGCCCGCCAGCTCCTGCGCGATCTCCTTCGCCTCCAAGAGCGATTTGGCCACGCGGCTCCGCGCCTGATCGATGCCGACGGTCTCCATCAGGTCGCGGAAGGCCTGGCGGTCCTCCGTGATGTGGATCGCGTCGATGTCCACGCCGATGACGGCGATGCCCTCCTTCTCCCAGTAGCCCTGCTGGTGGAGCTTGTCGGCGAGGTTGAGGGCCGTCTGGCCGCCCATCGTGGGGAGGACGGCGTCCGGCCGCTCCTTCTCGACGATCTCCTTGATGGAGTCCGGCGTGAGCTCCTGGAGGTAGACCGCGTCCGCCGTCATGGGGTCGGTCATGATCGTGGCCGGGTTGGAGTTGACCAGGATCACGCGGTAGCCCTCCTGCCGGAGCGCGCGGGCGGCCTGCGTGCCGGAGTAGTCGAACTCGCAGGCCTGCCCGATGACGATGGGGCCGCTGCCGATGAGGAGGATGGACTGGATGTCGGTGCGCTTGGGCATCGGGTGGGTTCCGGGTTCTGAGTTCCTGGTTCCGAGTGGGTGCTGGCGAGTGCCGAGGTCCAAGTCCCGAAGCCCGGAACTCGGAACTCGGAACTAGGCGGCCGTAAAGCCGCCGACGGTCTTCTTCTCCTCGCGCTCCAGGACGACGAGCGCGGCGAACTGGGCCGGCCCGTCGTACATGCCGACGCCGCCCATGGCGCTCGTCGAGACGATCCGCCAGCCGTCGTTGAGGTGGCGGGTGAGCTCGGAGACGGTGCTGCCCTGGCCGTCCGGCCGGTGGAGGACGACGAGGGCCTTCTTCTTGGTGTCGGGGTCGGTCATGGCAAGCTGGCGGTCGGGGTGGGCGAGGACGGGAGGAGGCGATCAGGCCGTCGCCTTCGCGTCGCGGACGCTCTGGATGAACTCGTCGAAGAGGTAGTGGCTGTCGTGCGGGCCGGGGCAGGCCTCCGGGTGGTACTGCACGCTCATGCCGTTGAAGCGGTGGAACTTGAGGCCTTCCACGGAGCCGTCGTTGAGGTTGCGGTGGTGAACTGCCGCCACCTCGTCCGTGATGGACGCCGGGTCTACGGCGAAGCCGTGGTTCTGCGTCGTGATCTCCACGTGGCCGGTCTCGGCGTTGAGCACGGGCTGGTTGGCGCCGCGGTGGCCCACCTTCATCTTGAACACCTCCAGGCCCTCCGCCAGCGCCATGAGCTGGTGGCCGAGGCAGATGCCGAAGAGCGGCAGCCCGGTCTCGGTCGCCTGGCGCACCGTCTCCACGGCGCCCGGCATCGCGCGGGGGTCGCCGGGGCCGTTGGAGAAGAAGAGGCCGTCGGGCTCCCACGCGAGGACGGTCTCCAGCGGGGTGTCGTGCGGGAAGAGGCGGACCTGGCAGCCCCGGCGCGCGAACGAGCGGAGGATGTTCCGCTTGACGCCGTAGTCGTAGACGGCGATGCGGGGGCCGTCGGCGGCGGGGAAGTCCTCGCTGTCGCGCGGGACGAAGTCGGTCGGCTCGGGCACGCTCACGCGGGACGCCAGCTCCTGGCCGGCCATGCTCGGGACGGCCGCCGCCTTGGCCACGAGGGAGTCGTCGTCGAGGTCCTCGGTGGAGATGACGGCGTTCATCACGCCCTGCTGGCGGATGCGGCGGACGAGCTGGCGCGTGTCGATGCCGGAGATGCCGACGAGGCCGTGGCGGCGCATCCAGGCCTCCAGCGTCTCCTGCATCTCGGAGTTGGACGGGTCCTCGTTGAAGGCGCGGACCACGAGGCCGGCCACCATCGGGCCGTCGCTCTCGGTCGCGTCCTCGAAGGCGCCGTAGTTGCCGATGTGCGGGTACGTCATCATCATCATCTGCCCGACGTAGCTGGGGTCGGTCAGGATCTCCTGGTACCCGCTCATGGAGGTGTTGAAGCACAGCTCGCCGCCGGACTCACCGGGGGCGCCGACGGAGACGCCGGTCAGGACGAGGCCGTCTTCGAGTGCGAGCTTGGCGGGGGCACGGTCGGTCATCAGAGAGCGTGGGGGCCGGATACAAAAACAGCCTCCCCGGGGGAAGGCTGGCGGAAACGGCGGAGCCGGGGGGTGGCGGGACCCCCATCGGGCGTGGGCAGGTGCTGCGGGAGGGGCGGCATTCGGGCTCCGTGGTTCGTTTAAGCTACCGTGACCGTGGAGCGGGCGGCAAGGCGAGACGGCCCCCTCTGCGGGTCTTCACACCGGAAGCGCTCCCGGCCGCTCGCGAGCCGCACCGACCCTCGTGAGACGCTCGCGAGCTACTCGGTGCCGTCACGGAGCTCGCGCAGGGCCCGCGTGCGCGCGTGGTCGGCGCCGAAGCGGATCCGGGTCGCCAGGAGGGCCTGCTGGAGCGGCGTTCGGGCCTCCCGGGCGCGACCCAGGGCGATCAGCGCCCGCGCGTGCGTCTCGCGAGCGTCCACGAGCGGGGGCGTCGCCGGCGGGAACGCCTCGGCGAGCACGGGCAGCCCCTCCGAGACGGCGGCGAGGGCCGCCTCGGGGCGGCCGCTCGCGAGGAGCGCCTGCCCGCGGATGACGGCCGCCATCGCGAGCCGGACGGGGCTGATGGGCACGTCCGTCCAGTCTGGCCGTAGCCCTTCGAGCTGCGCGATGGCCTCCTCGGGGCGCCCCGCGTGGAGGAGCCCTCGCGCGAGGTCCATCTGGTACGAGGTGGCGCGAGCCGCCATCTCCGGGCGGCCCGCCCGGACGCGGGCGAGCGCGTCGCGGAGGAGGGGGAGCCCTTCTTCCGGGCGGCCCTGGAGGGTCTGCATGAGCCCCAGCTTGCGGATGGCGTCGAGGGTGTTCGGGTGCTCCTCCCCCAGCGCCTGCGCGTCGATGTCCCAGACGCGGCGGTACGTCGCCGCCGCCTCGTCGTACCGGCCCGCGTCGTAGTAGAGCAGCCCCAGGTTGTAGAGCCGCGCGGCCGTGCGAGGGTGGTCGGGGCCGAGTTGGGCCTCCGCGAGCCGGACCGATTCGAGCTGGGCCGCGAGCGCCTCGTCCGCGTGGCCGCGGTCGTTGAGCAGCAGCGCGTGCTGCCCCAGGACGGCGGCGTAGCCCGTCGTATCGAGCTCGGTCTGCGCGGCGTACCGACGAAGGCTCTCCCGGAAGGCCTCGTCCGCCTCGTCGTAGCGGTACAGCCGGAGGTTCGCCGTGGCGATGGAGCCGTGGACCGCGGCCCCTTGCGGGTCGTCGGGGCCGTGCTCGCGGTCGTAGTAGGCCGCCACCTGCTGGAGGTACTCCACCGCCTGCTCCAGCTCGTCCGGTTCGCCTCGCGTGAGGAGCTGCGCGTGCTCGCGGAGCGCGTCGGCGCGGGTCTGCGTCCACGCACCAGCGAGGCGGGGGGGGACGAGACGGAAGAGGGAGTCGGCTTCCTCGACCCGCCATTGCCCGGAGTACGCCCTCGCAATCCCGGTCCAGATGCGGGCCTGGAGGAGCGAGTCGTCGGCGAAGTCGCTCCCGACGCGCAGCGCGGCCTCGTCGAGTAAGTCGCGGAGCCGGAGCGTGTCGCGCCGCGTGCTCTGGAAGGGGTCCGCGGTCACGAACACGTCTTGGAGGAACCCCACGGCTCGCTCGGACTCCTCCAGCGCGGCCTCGGCCCGGTCCCGCTCCGCCTGCAGCCGCACGGTGTACGTCGTCGCGCCGATGAGGAGCATCGCCAGCGCGACGGCGGCGACGCCGACGGCGGCCCGGTGCCGCGCGACGAACTTCCGGACGCGGTAGCCCGCGGCGGGGGGGCGGGCCTCCACGGGCAACCCGTCCAGGTGGCGGCGGAGGTCGGCCGCGAAGGCGTCGGCGGTGGGATAGCGGCGCTCGGGGGCGCGGGAGAGCGCGGAGAGGCAGATGGCGTCCAGGTCGCCGCGGAGGCGGCGCGCGAGGCTGGGGCCCGTCCCGGCGGTGGTCGTCTCGTTCCGGCTGGCGGCGGCGCTGGGCAGCGTCGGGGCGGCGTCCAGGATGGCCGTTTCGAGTCCGGCGCGGCTGTCCGCGCGGAAGGGGCGGCGGCCCGTGAGCACCTCGTAGAGGAGGACGCCCAGCGCCCACACGTCCGTGGCTGTGGTGATGGGCTCGTCCGCGATTTGCTCCGGCGCCGCGTACGGGCGCGACATCGGGCGGAGGCCCGTCTCCGTCAGCGCGTCGCCATCGTCTTCGAGCAACCGGGCGATCCCGAAGTCCAGCAGCTTGACGACCGGGCGTCCGTCCTCGCCCTGGGTGACGAGCACGTTGCTGGGCTTGAGGTCGCGGTGGACCACGAGGTGGCGGTGCGCGTGGGCCACGGCCTCCGCAGTCTGGAGGAGGAGCCCGAGGCGGGCGGTCACGTCCAGCGCGTGGCGGTCCGCGTACGCTACGATGGGCTCACCTTCGACGAGCGCCATCGCGAAGTAGGGGCGGCCGTCGTCCGTCGTGCCGCCATCCAGGAGCTGCGCGATGCCGGGATGGTCCAGCCTCGCGAGGATGCGCCGCTCGGCCTCGAAGCGGCGGAGCACGGCGCGGGAGTCCATCCCGCGCTTGACCACCTTCAGCGCGACGGCCTGCTCGTACGCGCCGTCGTCGCGGAGGGCCGTGTAGACGCGGCCCATCCCGCCCTCGCCCAGCACGCCTTCCACCCGCCACGGCCCCACGCGCTCCCCGATGAGGTCGTCCCCGATGTCGTCCAGGACGGGAGCGCCGGCTTCGGGATCCAGAAAGCTGTCCGAGAGCACGTCCTCCGCACCGAGGAGCTGGCGGACTTCGTCGGCGATGGGAGCGGGAGCGTTCGCCAGGAGCGCGTCGCGCTCGTCGGGCTCGGCCGCGAGGACTCGCTCCAAAAGAGATTTGACAGCGGCGTAGGGAGCAGCGGACACAGTGCGAGCGAGGCGGTGGGTATCAGGCCGTGCGCTACTCCTCCGCGCCGGGGCTCATTCCGCTGACCTCGCGGAAGAGCCAGAGGCGGGCGGTGGCCCAGTCCCGCTTGACCGTGGGCGCGGAGATGCCGAGGGCCTCGGCGGTCTCGTCCACGGTCAACCCGGCGAAGTAGCGGCACTCCACGACGCGGACGGCGCGCGGGTCGAGCGCCTGAAGCCGGTCGAGGGCGTCGTTGAGAGCCAGGAGGTCGTCGGCGCGTGCCTCGTCGGAGGCGGCGGCGACCTGGAGGGCGTCGTCCAGCGCGAGGGGGCGGACCCCGCCGCCGCGCTTGAGCCGCTTCCGGGCGCGGGCGCGGTCCACGAGCACCTGGCGCATGGCGCGGGCGGCGGCGCCGAAGAAGTGGCCTCGCCCATTCCATCCGCCAGCGGGCACGTCCAACAGCCGCTCGTAGGCCTCGTGGACGACGCCCCGCGTGGTGAGCGTGTCGGCGTCGTGGCGCAGGCCGTGCGCCATTCGGCACAGCTCGTCGTACACGCGGGCGACGAGTTGGTCGGCCGCGGCGGGGTCCTCGGGGGCCGCCTGGAGGAGCTGGGTCAGGGGGGAGTCTCGGGCCGCCATGGGCGTGGTGGGGCGGTCCCGCAAGGTAGAGCTTCGCACCGTTTCGTTCACATTCCGCTCATAAAACGTCGCGCGGGGCGGTCAGCCTCTCGCGGCGGCGACGTAGGCGGAGCGGGGGCCGCGGGCCTCGCGGAGGGCGCGACCAGAGGCTTGGAGATGAGACCGGGCGTCCGCTGAGCGGCCCGCGGCGCGGAGGGCGCGGCCGAGGTGGAGGCGGGCGCGGGCCGTCTCCCAACTGGCCTCGCCCTTGCTCGCGCGGAGGCTGTCCACGGCGGCGCGGGCGTGGCGGAGGCCCGCGGAGGTGTCGCCGGTTTGCGCGAGGGCAGCGCCGAGGATGCTGCGGGCGTAGGCGTTCTCCGCGAGCGCCTCATCCCCGTGCGACTGGCGGAGGCGGCGGAGCGCGCCGGCGGGGGCGCCCGCGAGGTCCAGCGCCTCCGCCCACCCGGCGACGCCTTCGAGGAATGGCCCCGGGAACGCCTCCGCGTGCGGCTCGCTCTGGGCAACGGCGCGCTGGTAGGCCTCGGCCGCCGCGGCGAGATCGCCCGCGGCGAGGGCGGAAGCGCCCATGTCGCGGAAGATGCTCGCGACGTACGGGCTGTCCTCGCCGTAGGCCGCGCGGTAGCCGGGCAGCGCGAGCGTCAGCAGGGAGTCCGCCTCGCGGGTCTCGCCCTGCGCGAGGAGCGTCCGCGCGAGGTCCGCCCGGTCGATGGCGACCTCGGGGTTGTCCGGCCCGAGCACGCGCTCGCGGACCGCCAGCCCGCGGCGGAGGTAGGGCTCGGCGTCGGCGAAGCGGCCCTGGCGCATGAGCGTCCGCGTGATGCCCTTCTCGGCGTGGATGACGCGGACCTCGTTGTCCGGATAGAGCCGCCGGGTCTCCGCGACTACTTCCTCGGAGAGCGCGAGCGCGCGCTCGTACTCGCGGGCGTCGGCGAGGGCGAAGGTGAACCCGCTCAGCGTCTCCAACCGCTGCGACTCCACGTACGAGCCGAGCTCGTCCGCGAGGGCGAGAGAGGCCTCGTAGTCCGCGATGGAGGCGTCCAGGTCCTGCTGCCAGTGGTTGGCGGAGGCCCGAGTGGTGTGCGCGATCATGAGCGCCACCTTGTCGTCCACCTCCAGGTCCTCGGGGGCGCCGAACTCCTCGATGGCGAGCGTCAGGACGGAGTCTGACTCCGCGGCCCGCCCGCTGAAGATGTAGATGCGGCCCAGCACCACGCCGGCCCGGCTCAGCCCGAGCGGGTCGGAGTCGCCCGCCTCGTGGAACCGGTCCATCGCGAGGGAGAGCGCGCGCTCGGCTTCCTCGTTGCGGCCCAGCGAGGCGTACACGTCGCCGACGGTGCGGAGCAGCTCGCCCTGCACGGCGGGCTCGCCCACGAGCCCCGTGTCGATCTGCGCGACGCTCGCGTCCAGCACCTCCAGAACGGTCCGCGACTCGATAGGCGTGGTGTACGGGCTGGCGTCCGAGAGGAGGTTTTTCAAGAACAGCGCGACCCGGTCGGCCTTCTGGGCGGCGAGGCTGGCGCGGTCGCGCTCGGCCTGGAGGTGCACGGTGTAGACGCCGGCCCCGGCCACGAGCACCGCCAGCGCGGCGAGCGCCACGGTCACGGCGCTCCGGTGGCGCCGCACGAACTTCCGGACGCGGTAGCTGGCGGCGGGCGGGCGTGCCTCCACGGGGAGGTCCGAGAGGAAGCGGCGGAGGTCGGCGGCGAAGGCGTCGGCGGTGGGGTAGCGGCGCTCGGGCTCTTTGGCGAGGGCCGTGAGGCAAACGGCGTCCAGGTCGCCGCGGAGGCGGCGGGCGAGCGAGGGGCCGCCCGTGGTCGTCTCGCCCCGGCTGGCGGCGGCGCTGGGCAGCGTCGGGGCGTGGTCCAGGATGGCGCTCTCGAGCCCGGCGCGGCTGTCCGCGCGGAACGGGCGCTCGCCGGTGAGGAGCTGGTAGAGGAGCACGCCGAGCGCCCACGTGTCGGTCGCGGTGGTGACCTCCTCGCCGCGGACCTGCTCCGGGGCGGCGTAGGGCCGCGTCATGGGGCGCTGGCCCGTGACCGTGAGCGCGTCGTCCGGGTCGCCCTCCAGCACGCGCGCGATCCCGAAGTCCAGCAGCTTGACCGTGGGCGTGCCCTCGGCGTCCGTCTCCACGAGGACGTTGCTGGGCTTGAGGTCGCGGTGGACCACGAGGCGGCGGTGCGCGTGCGCCACGGCGTCGCAGACCTGCGCGAGGAGGCGGACGCGGTCCTCCACGCCCAGCGAGAAGCGGTCCGCGTAGGCCGTGAGGGGGTCGCCGTCCACGAGCTCCATCGCCACGTAGGGGCGGCCGTCCTCGGTCTCGCCGCCGTCGATGAGCCGCGCGATGCCGGGGTGGCGCAGCCGCGCGAGGATCCGCCGCTCGGCCTCGAAGCGGCGGAGCACGGCCTCGGTGTCCATCCCGCGCTTGACCACCTTCAGCGCGACGGTCTGCTCGAACGCGCCGTCATCGCGCGAGGCGGCGTAGACGCGGCCCATCCCGCCCTCGCCGATCACGCGCTCCACGCGGAACGCCCCGATCCGCGTGCCGAGGAGCGGGTCGTCGTTCATGAGGTCCGTCATGTGGAGGACGGGCTCCATGAACCCGTCGTCCAGGGCGGAGTTGGCGTCCAGCAGCGCCTCCACTTCGGCGCGGAGGGTGGGGGAGGCCGCAGCGAGGCGGGCCGCGCGCTCCTCGCGCGGGAGGCCTTCGAGTTCGACGAAGAGGGCCTTGACGTCGGCGTACGTCGGTGCGCTCACGGCAACGGGGGGGAGGAACCGTACGGTACGGACCAGCGCGCAATGGTCGGAGCGTCCCGCCTCGGGCCCGCCCCCGGCCGGCTGGCGGACCCGCTCGGGCGGTCCGGCGACTCCGCGGAGGAGCAGCAGCAGAAGCGCCCGTATTCTCGGCGCGACCGAGGCCCCCTCGCGCGTTCCCTCTCCGTGACCCTCCGCCGCCCCCGCTTCCCCGACGAGCGCGACCCCCACGTCGCGACGCGGACGCTCGTGGGCGTGGCCGCCGCGCTGGCGCTCGTGATCGGCGCGGCGAACTGGCCCGCCAGCCGGGCGGAGCCGGAGCCGCCGGTCTTCCACACGGAGCGCGTGCCTACCCCGGTCCAACTCGTCGAGATCCCGCAGACGACGGTGCCGCCGCCGCCCGCCAACCTCGCGCCGCCGCCCCCGCCGCCGTCCGTGCTGGACATCCCCCCAGTGGAGGTGGAGGACCTGGTGGAGATCGAGGAGGAGATCGTGAGCCCCTTCCGCGTGGAGAGCCCGGCGCCGCAGACGAACGCGCCGGCCCCGCCCGCGCCTCGCGCCCCGCCGGGGCCGCCGCAGCCCGCGCCCGGCCCCAGCCGGTCCGCGGAGCCCGCGGGCCCCCTGCTCGTGCGCAACCCGGACGTGCTGCCGCGCAACCGGATGGTGCGCCTCCCGGACTACCCCGAGGCCGCCCGCCGGGCGGGCGTGGAGGCCCGCGCTGTGGTGGAGATCCTCGTGACGGAGGGCGGCCGGGTGGAGAGCTTCGACGTGGTGGAGCGCTACGTCATCCGCCGCGGCCGCGAGGAGGCCGTCGCGGAGCTTCCGTACGGGATGGAGGCGAGCATCCGCGAGGCCGTGCAGCGCCGCGTCTACTCGCCCGCGCGCCACGAGGGCCGCATCGTGCGGACGTACACGCGCGAGACGATCCGCATCGGCGTGGAGTAGCGCCGCGCTGGCGGTGCCTCTCGGCGAGGCCGGCCGCCAGCGCAGCGAGACGGGCTACTCGATCTCGAAGGCCCAGTCCTCCGTCTCGCGGGCGGAGGCGGCCGGCGGGGCGGTGACGGATGACGGGCTAGCACCGGCCGTACTCGCGAACCCGAGCGTCCACGGCGCGGAGTAGGTCCACGTGATCTTGCCGTAGGCGAACCCGCTCTCCGTGGGGGCGTCCACGATCGGCGCGAACTCGACGAACTCCTCACCCCCGCGGTACGAGATGGCGTAGCGGAGGACGGGGCCACTCGCGTCGCTCGTCGCGAGTGCATCGAGGATCTCGAGACGGGCCTTGACGGTCACGTCGCGCCCGGCGGGCAGCGTCTTCCTCAACCGGACCGCGCCATCCTGGATGTAGCGGAGCTCGAACTGCGTGAACGAGGGCTCGCAGGGCGCCGCCGCCAGCTCGTCGGCGCACTCCTCTTCCATGCGAAGCGTGGTCTTGTTCAGGCGGGGCTTGCCGAAGGAGACCGAGGCCGTACGCTGGACCGGCGGGGTCGGGGCCGCCCTCTCGAGCGTGATGACGTAGTAGTCCAGGGTGGTCCGGAACCGGTCGTGGCGGGCGGTGAGAAGGCCGCGGCCCGGGGCGCTCTCGAAGGGGCCGCCGTGGATCTCGGCCGCCGTGGGCGGGGAGAGGAGAGACGCCGGCGCGAGGGTCGAGGACGAACTCCCCCACGTGGCGAAGCGGGGGGAGACCTCGGCGGCGTATTCCGTGCACGCCTCGCCATCGCCGCACGCGAGCCGGAGGCCGGTGTTGGGACCGGTGGCGAAGAGGCCCTCGGGGGTCTGCATCTGCACCCAGGCGGGCGCCTGATCGGCGGGCGGCGCTGCGGAGAAGAGGCTGGTTTCTGCACCATAAGCGACAAAGCCGAGCGCGTCCACCTCGAACACCGATGCGCTCGCGTCCATCGATACCGCGTCGAGCGCGAGGACGCCGTCGATCGCGGCTGTCAGCGCGACGGCATCGCCCTCCACAGCGGGCTGGCCCGGGAGCTGGAACGAGAGGGGGGCGCCCGCACGGAAGGAGAACAGGGTGCCGACCGTTCCGCCGGGGGCGCCTCGCTTCTCGGCAGGGCCTTCGCGTCCCACGGTCGCGGTGCCCATCAACTGAAAATCGACGACGAGGGAGGCGGAGACCCAGGGCTCGGAGAGCGGAACCCCAGCGGGGATGGTGGCTGAGGCCACGACGAGGGGCTGGCCATCGGCGTCGAAGCGGATCACCTCCGCGAGGCGGTCCACGCTCGGGTCGAAGCCGCCGCTGATGGTGGCGCTCGTGCCCGAGTCGCTCCGCTCCAGGAGGAACGCGCCCGAGGCGGCGTCATCGCCCATCGTGCCGGAGAACTCGAGCCGGAGCTCCGTGTCGGAGCCGGTGAATGGGCTCTGGCCCGCGGGGAACGCGACGCCGACGCCGGGGAGCCCGGGCACGCACGTCTGGAACGCGGCGCCCTCCGCGCGTTGCACTCTCAGGGTGGTGCCGCCGGACAAGACGGCGCCGGACGTGGGGGCGTGGTAGGCACCGCCGAACAGGGCGCCGCCGGGCGCGGGCGAGCAGTCCGTCGCCTTCGCGCTGGCGGTGAGCGTGCGCGAGGTCTCGGGGAGAGGCGCCGCCAGTCGGTCGGTCTCTGCGATCAGGTGGACAGAGAGCGGGCCGGGCGTGAGCGTGGTCAGGCGGCGCGCGGGGGAGCGGGATCCGTCGGCGTAGCGGAGACGCCAGAGGTAGGCGCCGGGCGCGAGCGTCTGGCGCGGGTCCAGCTGGCGGCCGAGGAGATCGACGAGTTCGAACGCGGCACCCGCCTCGTTTGCGACGACGGTGAAGGGGCCGCCCGCGTACGGGTTGGGGTAGGCGGTGAGGCTCTGGGCGTGGGCGCCGGTGGCGGCGAACGCCAGCGCGGCGAGGAGGAGAAACAGACGGGGCATGGCAACAGGGGAAGGGGATCCGCCCTCCGTGCGATGCCCCGCCCGCAGGCGGATCACGCGCCCCGCCCTGACGGCCGCTCCCGCCGAGGCCAGCCGCCAGCGGGTCAGAGGATCCGCCGGCCGGGCGATACGGCCACCTCGCTGCCCACGGCGAGGAACGCCGAGCGGGGCGGAGCCGCGAGGGCGTCCGCGAACTCGGGGCCGTAGAGGCGCGAGACGTCGCCCGAGAGCGTGGCGCCGGGCACGTCCCACACGTCCCAGCGTGGGTGCGTCACTTCGTACTCCACGGTCCCCCCGTCGCGCTGCCGGGTGTAGCCCCAGTAGTGCTCCGTGATGAACTCGGCCTCGGAGCCGGGCGCGCTCGGGCCGGCGGAGCCCCGGGCCTCGGCGCGGAGCGCGAAGTCCACGCCCTCGTGCCGCCAGCCGTACGCGACGGTGCCGCCCTGCTCGGAGGAGAGCGCGAGGGCGTGGTCCATCGGGACGGCGGTGTACGGCTCGTTGTACGCCCATCGCGCAACGGCCGCGATGGCCCGCCGCGGCACCAACTCCCGCACGAACGCGACGCCGCGCCGCACCCCGCCCTCGGGCGTCTCGCGGAGGACGTAGAAGCGGAGGTTGACCTCCTCGAAGGTCCGGTGGAAGGGGACGGGCACGCCCAGCACCCGCACGTCCCGCATCATGAACCCCACGACGCTCACGAGTGCCTCGCCCTGCCAGAGGTCCAGCGTGGTGCCGGCGGGGACGCGCGGCGCGAGCACCTCGCGCGGGACGGCGTAGTTGAGGAGCAGGAGGTGCTCCCAGCGGGCGGTGAGGAACGGGCGGCGCATGAGGGGCTGGCGGAAGCTCCCGCCGGGTACGTCCGCCAGCGGGGCGGGGTTTGCCCGGGCGTTCACAGAGCCCTCGCGCGGAACGCACAACCGACCCGGCTCAGCCCGGTAGGCTCTAGGGCCCCTTCGCTCCCCCACCGCTACATGCACTGGTACGACGCCCTCAATCTCTATTTCCCCGTCGAGGAAATGAAGTCCCGCGAGCACATCGAGACGCTTCTCGAAGAGCGGGGACA
>DUBD01000165.1 GCA_012960515.1 Bacteroidota bacterium
TCAGGAATTCCCGCACCGTCCGGCCCTTGGAGACACGCGCGATGAACATGCCGACGAAGGGCGACCAGGAAATCCACCAGGCCCAGTAGAATACCGTCCAGCCATGGAAGAACTTGTCGTCTTCGCGGCCGATCCAGTTGCTGAGCGGGATGATATTTTCTATATAGCTTGTCGCCGCCGTGCCCATGGCGGTAAATATGGCGATGGTCGGACCCAAAATAATGACGAAGGCCAACAGGAGGGCAGCCAGAGCCATATTGATGTTGCTGAGCAGCTTGACGCCGCCTTCAAGCCCGCGCACCACCGAGATGATCGCGACTGAAGTGACGCCGACGATGATGGCGACCTGGGTTCCCATGCCCCCATCGATGCCGAATAGGAATTTCAGCCCGCTGGCCGCCTGTTGCGCGCCGAAGCCCAGCGAGGTCGCCAGCCCGAAGAGCGTGGCCATCACCGAGAGCACGTCGATCACGTTGCCCCAGAAGCCGTAGATCCGGTCGCCCAGGAGCGGGTAGAAGATGGACCGGATGGTGAGCGGCAGCCCGCGGTTGTAGGTAAAGAAGGCGAGCCCTAGCGCGACGATCGCGTAGATCGCCCACGGGTGGAGGCCCCAGTGGAAGAACGTGGTCCCGAGGGCAGCCTGAAGCGCCTCCGGCGTCTCGCCCTCAATCCCGAAGAGCGGCGAAGGGTTGCCGTAGTGGAAGATGGGCTCGCCCACGCTCCAGAACATCAGCCCGATGCCCATGCCCGCTGAGAGGAGCATCGCGAACCACCCGAACCGGCTGAACTCCGGTTTGGCGTCGGGTCCCCCGATTCGGATCTCGCCGAACCGGCTGAACGCGAACACGAGCGCCGCGATGATCAGGATGTTGGCGGCCAGGATGAGGAACCACCCGAAGTTGCCGGAGACCGCGGCCAGCGTCGCCTGGAAGAACGCGTCAGCGGTCTCGCGGAACATCAGCGTCAGCACGATGAACGCCGTGATGAGCGCCGAGGCGAAGAACGTGACCTGCGGGTGGAGGTCGAACCCGAACCCGACCCAGTTGTCGCGGCCGGGCGTCCGCCGGTCCGAGACATCGAAGTACGACGCTGAGGGGGTGTCCTGGAGCCCGTCGAACGGCGCGCGGTTCTCGACGGCACGCTGGCGGGCGGCGCGCTCGGCCTCGATGTAGTGCTCGGCGATCCGGGCGACCCGATCACTGGGTTCTGGTGGCAGATTGTCGTTCGTGGACGGCGGTGGGTTCTGAGACATAAGGGCGGCGCCCGACGCGGCATATGCGCGGAGCAGGTGGATGAGACAGGTCGGCGGGGTCCGGCCTAGAAGTAGAGCCCGAGGTTGACGTTGAAGCGCGCGTGCCACTCGTCGGAGCCTTCCGCCAGCGCGGCGGCGAAGTCACTCCCGACGATGGCGAACGGGTGGTTCTTGGCAAGCACGAGGTCGAAGTAGGTGAACACCGGCCCCGCGCCGACCGAGACGCCCGTGATGTTCTGGATGGTGTCGGAGTAGGCGGCCGGGTCCTTGTCCAGGTAGCTGAAGTCGTTGTAGACGTTGACCGTAGACACGAGGCCGTCCTCCGGCATCGGGACGGAGTAGTTGAGCGCGGCGGAGTAGAAGGTGCCGTCCGCGGCCACCTTGTACGGGAAGTCGTACGCGCCGAACACGACGAAGTCGGAGTCCTGTCCGGCGGGGTTCTCGGGGGCGTGCTCGTACCGGATGAGTTGGAGTTTGGCGTTGATGGGGCCGGCGGTCACATTCGCGTGGCCCGCGGCGGCCCAGTGTGAGCCCATCCGTTCGGTCGCGTCGTTGTAGAGCCCACCGTACTGCCCGGAGGCTCCGAGTTCTGCGGTGACGGCCCCACCTTCCAGCGTGTACGTCGCCTTGAGGTTGCCCTGGTTGACCTCGCGGTTGGAGCGCGCCTCCGCGACCGGTGCGGAGCCGTAGTCCAGCGCGCCCTCGCGCGCGGGCACCACGTCATAGGAATAGCGGGCGCTCGCGAGACTGGAGCCGGTAAAGGGGCCGTCAGCCTGTTTGTAGAACGCCCCGGCCACAGTGAGCGGACCGTCCGTGTATGTGGCCTTGAGCCCGGCGTCGTGGTCGTCCTCCAGCCCGGCGTAGTAGGGGAGCTGGAAGAACCACGAGTTGGAGGCGTAGGTCGTGATCCCGAACGGGACCTGATGCACGCCGGCCTGCACGAGCACCTCGTCGCTGGCCTGGTAGCCCACCCACCCGGTCTTGAGCATGTGGTAGCCGGCGTAGAACCGGTACTCCGCGCCGCTTCGGATGGGGCCATACGTGGCCTCCGCGTTGATACGGAAGGTGTCGAAGAGGAGCTGGCCGCCCTCCGCCGCGTCGGCCTCGCGGTAGTCGCGATAGACGTAGTTGTAGCGGAGCGCGCCGCCCACATCTACCTCGAGCTCTGGAGGCTGCTCGGCGGTTCGGGTCGTGTCGCCGGGCGCTGAGGACAGCGGAGCAGGCGGGGGGACCGGGGGCGGGACAGAGAAGAGCAGCGCAGTCAGAACGAGCATCGGACACGAGAACCAGAGGGGCCCTGTGCCAACCGGACACGCCCGAATCGGTTCACGCGCGGGGGGCGCCTCCCGCGGAGCCCCACTACAGCACGAGGCCGGAGCCCTCGGCCCCGGCCTCGCTCGGCTGGCGGCAGCGCCCGGCGAGGCCGAGCGCCAGCGGGTCAGACGTTGAACCGGAACAGCATCACGTCGCCGTCCGAGACGACGTACTCCTTGCCCTCGGAGCGCATCACGCCGGCGTCGCGCGCGGCGGACTCGCTGCCGAGCCGGTCGTACTCCGCGAACGGGATGGTCTCGGCGCGGATGAAGCCGCGCTCGAAGTCCGAGTGGATGACGCCCGCGGCCTGCGGCGCCTTCATGCCCTGGCGGATCTGCCACGCGCGGGCCTCCTTCGGCCCGGCGGTGAAGTAGGTGATGAGGCCGAGCAGCGCGTACGCCGCGCGCACGAGGTTCGCGAGGCCGGTCACCTCCACCCCGGCTGCCTCCAGGAACTCCGCCCGGTCCTCGGCCGGGAGCTCCACGAGCTGCGCCTCGAACTCCGCGGAGACGACGACCGTCCCGGCGTTCTCGGTCTCGGCGAACTGGCGGACCCGCTCGGAGAGCGCGTTGCCGTCCGGGAGGTCGCCCTCGCCGACGTTCGCGGCGTAGAGAACGGGCTTGGCCGTGAGCAGGAACGCCTCGCGAAGGAGCGCGGCATCTTCCTTCGAGAGCTCCAGCGTCCGCGCCGGCTGCCCGTCCGAGAGGTGCTCCTCGACGCGGCCCAGCAGGTCGGCCTCTGCTTT
>DUBD01000166.1 GCA_012960515.1 Bacteroidota bacterium
TAGTGCTGGTGGTGGCGCGGGAACGGGTCGTGAGGGTCTGGCGCGTACAGGTCCCGGACGCGTTCCAGCGCCCGCCGGTACCCGATGTCCACCAGCAACCACCGGCGGACCTCCCGAGGCAGCCCGGCGCGCTCG
Source organism: Bacteroidota bacterium (assembly GCA_012960515.1). Classification (GTDB taxonomy): domain Bacteria; phylum Bacteroidota; class Rhodothermia; order Rhodothermales; family Rubricoccaceae; genus Rubricoccus. The sequence goes on from DUBD01000166.1 coordinate 136, forward strand.
GAAGGGTCGATGCAGACCCGCCCCCCCACGGCGTCGGCCCCGCGTCTCACCTCGCGCCAGTTGGCCGCGACCCAGTCCGGGAGAGGGCGCGAGTCCGCGTCGGTGCTGAGGATGATCCCGCGGGAGCGCCCGCGCTGGCGGAACCGCTCGGCGGCGGCATCCATGAGCAGAGCCCGCGCCGTTCCCACATGAGCGCGGTGGGGCTCAAAGTCTTCGCTCGCGACGAGGACGCGCAGGTGCGGGTAGCGCCGCGCCGCGCGGCAGACGGCACCGTGGGAGTCGTCCGTGCAGTTGTTCAGCAGGACCAGCACCTCCAGCGTGCCTCGCTGGAACGGCTGCCCGTGCTCGTCCACCTGAGCCGCCAGCGCGCCAAGAAGGGCGGGGAGTTGGGCGGCTTCGTCTCTGGCAGGGACGACGATGCTGGCGCGAAGGGAGGGGGACGGCGGCGCGAAGTGGAACGGGGCGTGGCGGATGGGCGGGCGTGGCCGCAACGAGGTGAAGCACGAGAGCGGAGAGAAGGGCCCTATACACCTCGGGGAGTACGCTCCTGTTTCTCACCTCTGGTCCATTCGGGGCATACCCGGTGCCTCTCCTCCGGAATCCCCGCGGAGGTCCCGCGCTCCCTGTCACTCCCCCTCTGTCAGTCCATGCACGCGCAGAGGAACCACGTCTGCAGGCTGACGCCTAGGAGAGAGCAAGCTCTTATGAAGCCGTAGCCTGCACCTCCACCATCGTACGCGCCCCGTGGCCTTCTCCAGAACGTCCCCCAGGCCCTCCCGGGTGGTGCCGGCCTTCGCGCTCTGCCTCCTCGCGCTTTCGGGTTGCACGAGCACCACTCCGGAAGCAGAGCCCCAGCCTTCCGGGCAGGAAACGCCGATCGACCTGTTCAGGCCCGGTGCGCTGGTCGGAGGGCGCGATCGACCACCGGGCGGAGGTCCCCCGCCGGGCGCTCCTCCCAGAGACCCGGCGCCCGAGGGCTCGGTCCTCCATGACCACCACTGATCGGGCGGAATCCCTCACGGCAGCAGGAGCCCGGCGCTCCGGTATTTCCTCGCCCCGCCTCGCCGCCAGCCGCTGGCGGGCGAAATCGGAAGCAGCCGGCGGGCGCGAGCCGCTCAGTCCCAGCCTCCGAGGCGGAGCTGCACCCCGTCGAGCTCCTGCAGCGCCACGAGGCTGCTGACCGTCATCCCCACGAGCCGGATCGGCTCCTCCGGCACCTCTGGGCGCGAGAGAAGGGCCGCGCCCGCCTCGAGCAAATCAGCCTCCTCCCACAGCGGAGTCTCCAGCGTCGCGCTGCGCGTGGACTGCACGAACCGCGCGGTCTTGAGCTTGAGCGTGACCGTCCGCCCCGCCAGCCCGTGCGTGTCCAGCCGCCGCGCCAGCTCCGCCGCGATGGGCGCCAGCCGCGCGAGGATGGCGGCCTCTCCCCTCTCGTTCCGCGAGAACGTCCGCTCCACGCCCACGGACTTCCGGACGCGGAAGGGCCGCACGGGGCGCGGGTCGTCGCACTGCCCGAGGCGGTAGAGCCAGCCGCCGACTTTGCCGAGCGCATCGCGCAGCGCCACCTCGTCCCAGGATTGGAGATCGCCCCCGGTGCGGATGCCGAGCGAGTGCAGCCGCCGCGTGGTCGCCGGCCCGACGCCGTGCAGCTTCTCCACCGGCAGCGCCGCCACGAACGCGCGGGCCTGATCCGGCCGGATGATGGAGAGGCCATCGGGCTTGTCGAGGTCGCTGGCGACCTTCGCGAGGAACTTCGCGAACGAGACGCCCGCGCTGGCGGTGAGCCCGGTGGCCTCCAGGATCTCACGACGGATGGCCTGCGCGATGAGCGTGGCCGAGCGCGGGCCGCGCTTCGGCTCCGTCACGTCCAGGTACGCCTCGTCCAGCGAGAGCGGCTCCACGAGGTCGGTGTAGGAGTGGAAGATGGCCCGGACCTGCTCCGAGACCTCGCGGTAGACCGCGCCGCGCGGCCGGACGACTACGAGATCCGGGCACAGCTTCTTCGCGTGCGCCATCGGCATGGCGCTGCGGATGCCGAAGGGCCGCGCCTCGTACGACGCCGCCGCGACGACGCCTCGCGGGGAGTCCCCGCCCACGACGACGGGCCGCCCCCGGAGCGCGGGGTCGTCGCGTTGCTCCACGGACGCGAAGAACGCGTCCATGTCCACGTGGAGGATTTTGCGGTCGGCGGGGATGGCCTCGGTCGGCTGGCGGTGCGCGCGGGCAAAGCTCGCTCGGATCGACCGCCAGCGTCGCGTCAGCCCTCCGGCTGCGGGTTGCCGCAGGACCAGCAGGCGCCGAACTGGCCCTCCACGGTCTCGCCGCAGAGCGCGCACGTCCACGGGCTCGGCGTCTCCGCGGGCTCGCGCGTCACCTCCGCCACGACCGCGCGGGCGGCTTCCAGCGCCGCGCCGTCGCCCACCCAGACCTCGGACCACGCTGCGATCGGCGGGACCTCGCCCATCGCGGCGCCGTGGCGCTCGCCCTGCACCACCGCGTCGATGCCGGCGGAGCGGAGCGCGTTCTGCACGAGGTGCGTGATGGAGGGATCGGGGTGGCTGTAGACGCGGGTCATGGCCGGAGCGGGGCGTGAGCCCCATCGTACGGCGCTCGGCCCGAAAGGTTATTCCGAAGAGTCCGGCGGCCAGATCCTGAGCGCACGCCGGAGGTCGATCACCTGCCCGAGGTGGTGCGCGTTGTGATCTGCCGCGAGGAGGATCTCGCGCAGGAGCGTGTAGCCCGGCGCGTGTTCGAACTCCGCGAGCAGGTCGCCCGTCTCCGCCAGTCCGACGAGCGCCCCCATGTCGGCCTCGAACGCCTCGCGCGACTGGCGCCAGTCGTCGGCGGTGCCTTCGCGAGCGGGCCAGTAGTCATCGGGCCAGGAGGCCTCGCGGTAGTCCGGGCCCTGGCTGAAGTCCAGGATGTCACGCTGGGCGAACCGCAGGTGGTGCATCAGGTCCCACAGCGAGTGCTCGAACCCGGGCGGGCGCTCGTTGATCGCCTCGGCGGGAACGTCCGCCAGCGCGGCGAGCGGTGGGACATGCGCGTTGCCGCCACGGAGCAGCGCGACGAGTTCGTAGCGGAGGCGGGCGTCGGGCGCGAGGCCGGCGGGAGGCGTAGGCATCGGGGCGGAGGGAAGGCGTGGGGGGCAGAACACGC
>DUBD01000167.1:0-15016 GCA_012960515.1 Bacteroidota bacterium
GCGCGACGGTCTGCCCCCCGCGCTCCCCCGCCTGCGCCGTCTGCCCCATCGAGTCTGTCTGCGCTGCACGCGCGATGGGAGAGCCCGAGACCTTCCCGGTCGTCTCCAAGCGGAAGCCGGTCCCGCACCGGACCGTCGCGGTCGGGCTCGTGCGAGACGCCGAGGGCCGTTACCTCATCCAGCGCCGTCCGGAGGACGCCATGCTGGGCGGGTTGTGGGAGTTCCCCGGCGGGAAGGTGGAGCCCGGCGAATCGCCCGGCGAGGCCTGCCGCCGCGAGCTGGCGGAGGAGCTCGGCATCGAGGTGGCCGTCGGCGACGAGATCGCTCGGGTGGACCACGCGTACTCGCACTTCACCGTCACGCTCCACGCCTTCCGCTGCGAGCACGCGAGCGGAGCCCCCCGCCACGAAGCCGACGAGCCCATCCGCTGGGTCCCGGCCTCGGCGTTCGACGACTACGCCTTCCCTCGCGCCAACCGCAAGATCCTCGACGCCCTCGCCGAGGCGGAGCGCCAGCCGGGACTCTTCTAGCGCCGCCTCGGGAGCCGATGCCCGCCCCGCACGTAGGCCCTGTCGCGTAAACTCCCGCCATGGACGCTCTCGTCGACTTTCTCCCGCTCCTCTTCCTCGCGGTCTACTACCTCCTCGGGCGGAAGCGGAAGCAGTTGCAGCGGAAGCGCCAGACCGCGCCGCCAGCAGAGAACGGCGAGCCGAAAGGCCCGACGCCCTTCGAGGAGTTCGTCCGCCAGATGGAAGAGGCCATGCGCGAGGCCTCGGGAGAGCCGCGCGAGGAGGACCAGCGCCAACCGGAGCCGACGCCCGCTACCAGCGCGCCGCCCTCCCCGATGCCGGTCCCCACGCGCCGTCCCCTCCCCACGCTAGGAGGCCGGCGCGAGCCGGAGTTCCGCGAGATGGGGTCGTTCGAGTCCGAGGCTACGTTCGAGCGCCATCGCAGGCCCGCGCACGAGGCACACGGCTACGGCATCGACCAGCCGTTCTCAGAAGAGCGCTTCGAGCGGATGCCCCGCGGCCTGGACGAGACCGCCCACGCACACGCCCCCCTCGCGCCGCGCACCCGCCCGACGCCCTCGCGCGTGTCCTACTGGCGGAACCGTTTGAAGGACCCGAAGCAGGCGCAGGACGCGCTCGTGCTGACGGAGATTTTCTCCGGGCCGTGGTCTCCGCGCAAGCCGAAGCGGCGCTAACAAAACGGGGCGCCCCGCGATGGGACGCCCCGCTGGGGAGAGCCGGCCGGGCTCAGACCTCGTAGTCGTCCGCCCCGCCCTTCTTGAAGATCGCCGCACCGATCGCGCCGCCGATCGCGCCGACGAGGGCGCCAATCACGAGGCCCAGCACGATCCCCATGACCGGGCTGGAGAACATCTCCATCATGCCCATCATCTGCTCGATGTCCTCGGCGCTCATTCCTTGCGCCTCGTACATCTCCCGCACCCGTTGCACGGGATCGGGAAACACGCCGATCGAGATGAGCAGCTGCTGCAAGACCCCGCCCAGCACAGCACCACCGGCCCCGACCGCGGCGCCCATGCCCGCCCCCTGTCCGGCCGGGATGGTCAGGTTATAGGTGCTCGTGTAGTGCCACACGGCGACCATCGGTGCCGCCAGCGCCACGAGGCAGGAGAAGCAGCCCGCGAGGGACTGCCCGATGGTGCCGGCGTTGGACGCGACGAACGCGAGCGCCAGCCCCAGGATGACGGACGTGCCAATCCCGATAAGGATGGACTGTGACTTGGAAGGCATAATTACGTGTGGGTGAGAGAGAGGGAACGGACGGGCGGCCGCAGGAACGCGCGCCCGATGAGGAGGCCGGCCACGAGGCCGATGATGGCACCCGTAAGGACGCGAGACGTGGGCGTGTTCGCCCAGAGCCCGGTCGCGCCGAGCGCCCAGTCCACGGAGGCCGGGATCAGTGCGAGGAGCAGAAGAACCGCCGCCCGGTGCCGACCCGGCACGCCCCCGAGCAGCCGCCGCCCCGCCGCGCTGGCGCTTCGGATCAGCAACGGCGCCACGGCGAGACCGACCGCCAGCCCGACGAGGAGGCCCGTGCACCGGTGGCAGAGCGCGATGGGCACGCCGCCGATCGCGAGGGAGCGCTCCGGGATCTGGTGGCAGACGAGCGAGAACCCGTGCATCAGCCCCATCCGAGCGCCGCCTTCCAGAACCGGCGGCAGGAACGCCAGGGCCACGAGCCCCGCCACGAGCGGCGTGAACCACAGCCAGCCAGCCGTGATTCGGGTGGATCGGAGCGTGGAGAGGGACATAGCGCGAAGCTACGGGGCTCGGGCTCCGAGGATGCGCCTTCCTTAACGCATCCTTCTCCGGTCTGGGGGATCAGCCCCGGGGGGCGTTGCGTGTAGCTTTAGCACTCCGCACCACAGAGTGCTAAACCCCCACTGATCCCAACCCATCGCATCATGGCCAGCATCCAGCCGCTCGCCGACCGCGTGGTCGTCCGGCCCCAGGAGGCCGAGGAGCAGACCGCCAGCGGTCTCTACATCCCCGACACCGCCAAGGAGAAGCCGCAGCGCGGCACCGTCGTCGCCGCCGGCCCCGGTAAGGTCGAGAACGGCACGAAGGTCGACATGACCGTCTCCGAGGGCGACACCGTCCTCTACGGCAAGTACGCCGGCACGGAGATCTCCCTGGACGGGGAGGACGTGCTCATCATGCGCGAGTCCGACATCCTCGGCATCGTCAGCTAAGGAGGCGCTCGCCCGCTCCGGCTGGCGGGAGCCCCCGCCAGCGCCCCAGACTGAATACACCCTACGACAATGCCCAAGCAGATTCATTTCGACGTCGAGGCCCGCGACACGCTCAAGAGCGGCGTCGACGCCCTCGCCAACGCCGTCAAGGTGACCCTCGGCCCCAAGGGCCGCAACGTCATCATCGAGAAGAAGTTCGGTGCCCCGACCGTCACCAAGGACGGCGTCACCGTCGCCAAGGAGATCGACCTCGAGGACAAGGTCGCCAACGTCGGCGCCCAGATGGTCAAGGAGGTCGCCTCCAAGACCTCGGACGTCGCCGGTGACGGCACCACGACCGCCACGGTCCTCGCGCAGGCCATCTTCAACCAGGGCCTCCGCTCCGTCATGAGCGGCGCCAACTCGATGGACATCAAGCGCGGCATCGACAAGGCCGTCGGCTCCATCGTCGGCAACCTCAAGGAGCTCTCCCGCGAGGTCGGCGGCAAGGACGAGATCGCCCAGGTCGGCGCCATCTCCGCCAACAACGACTCCGAGATCGGCAACCTCATCGCCGAGGCGATGGACAAGGTCGGCCAGGACGGCGTCATCACCGTCGAGGAGGCCAAGGGCACCGAGACGACGCTGGAGACGGTCGACGGCATGCAGTTCGACCGCGGCTACCTCTCGCCGTACTTCGTGACGGACCCCGACAACATGGAGGTCGTCCTCGAGGATGCGCTCGTGCTCATCCACGACAAGAAGATCTCCACGATGAAGGACCTCCTCCCGGCGCTGGAGAAGGTCGCGCAGATGGGCAAGCCCCTCCTCATCGTCGCGGAAGACGTGGACGGTGAGGCGCTGGCGACGCTCGTCGTCAACAAGCTCCGCGGCACGCTCCGCGTGGCCGCCGTCAAGGCCCCCGGCTTCGGCGACCGCCGCAAGGCCATGCTGGAGGACATCGCCGTCCTCACGGGTGGCATCGTCATCTCCGAGGAGAAGGGCTACAAGCTGGAGAACGTCACGGTGGACGCCCTCGGCAACGCCAAGCGCGTCGTGATCACCAAGGACAACACGACCGTCGTGGACGGCGCCGGCAAGCAGGACGACATCACCGCCCGGATCAACCAGATCCGCGCGCAGATGGAGACCACCTCCTCCGACTACGACCGCGAGAAGCTCCAGGAGCGCCTCGCGAAGCTCTCCGGTGGTGTCGCCGTGCTGAAGATCGGCGCCGCTACGGAGCCGGAGATGAAGGAGAAGAAGGCCCGCGTCGAGGACGCGCTCCACGCGACCCGCGCGGCCGTCGAGGAGGGCATCGTGCCCGGTGGCGGCGTCGCGCTCGTGCGCGCGCTCCCGGCCCTCGACAGCCTCGAGGTCGAGAACGACGACCAGCAGATCGGCGTCGAGATCGTCCGCCGCGCTCTGGAGCAGCCGCTCCGCACCATCGTGAACAACGCGGGCCTCGAGGGCTCCGTGGTGGTCCAGAAGGTGAAGGAGGGCAAGGACGACTACGGCTTCAACGCGCGCACGGAGGAGTACGGCAACCTCCTCAGCATGGGCGTCGTGGACCCGACCAAGGTCACGCGCACCGCGCTGGAGAACGCCGCCTCCGTCGCGGGTCTCCTCCTGACCACGGAGGCCGTCATCTCCGACAAGCCGGAGCCGGAGGCCCCGATGCCCGCCGGTGCGCCCGACATGGGCGGCATGGGCGGTGGCATGGGCTTCTAAGCCCCTCCCCGCTGGCGGTCTCCGCCAGCGCCCGCCCCGACGGGCGGGGCAGCGGGCGGTCCCATCCCGGGGCCGCCCGTTTCTGTATCCGGGTCCCACGCGGACCGCGAACCGGCCGCCTGAGTACCTTCGCCGACTTTCTCTCTGACTCACTCTCTCATGCCAGACTACCAGCACCTCTCCGCCCCCACCGCGGGCGAGACCATCACGATGACCGCCGACGGGCTGAACGTCCCGGACCGCCCCATCGTCCCCTTCATCGAGGGCGACGGGATTGGGCCGGACATCTGGGCCGCGGCCTCGCGCGTGTTCGACGCCGCGGTCGCCAAGGCCTACGGTGACAGCCGCCAGATCGAGTGGTTCGAGGTCTACGCCGGGCAAAAGGCGCACGACCAGTTCGGTGAGTGGCTGCCGCAGGACACGCTGGACGCCATCGAGCACCACCTCGTCAGCATCAAGGGCCCGCTCACGACGCCGGTCGGCGGCGGCATCCGGAGCCTCAACGTGGCGCTCCGCCAGAAGCTGGACCTCTTCGCCTGCGTCCGCCCCGTCCGCTACTTCGAGGGCGTCCCCTCCCCGGTGACGAACCCCGAGAAGGTGGACATGGTCATCTTCCGCGAGAACACGGAGGACATCTACGCCGGCATCGAGTTCGAGAACGGCACCGAGGACGCCGAGACGTTCAAGGCTCTGCTCAAGGAGCACTTCCCGGACCGCTTCGCGAACGTCCGCTTCCCGGACACCGCCGGCTTCGGCATCAAGCCGGTCTCCCAAGAGGGCACGCGCCGCATCGTGAAGGCCGCGCTGGACTACGCCGTGCAGACCGGCCGCGACAGCGTGACGCTCGTCCACAAGGGGAACATCATGAAGTTCACCGAGGGCGCGTTCCGCGACTGGGGCTACGAAACCGCCGACGAGCTGTACGGCGCCGAGAAGCTGGACGGCGGCCCGTGGCGCACGTTCGAGGTGGACGGCCGCACCATCACCGTCAAGGACGTGATCGCGGACGCCTTCCTGCAGCAGATCCTCACCCGCCCCGCGGAGTACGGCGTGATCGCCACGCTCAACCTCAACGGCGACTACGTCTCCGACGCGCTGGCGGCCGAGGTCGGCGGGATCGGGATCGCGCCGGGCGCGAACATCAACTACGACACCGGCATCGCGCTCTTCGAGGCCACGCACGGGACCGCGCCGAAGTACGCGGGCCAGGACAAGGTCAACCCCTCCAGCGTGATCCTCTCCGGCGAGATGATGCTCCGCTACATGGGCTGGACCGAGGCCGCGGACGCCATCGTCCGCGCGATGGAGACGACCATCAAGAACAAGACGGTCACCTACGACTTCGAGCGCCTCATGGACGGCGCCACGCTGCGCAAGTGCAGCGAGTTCGCGGACGACCTCATCGCCAACATGTAGCTGGCACCGTCCGCCTCGGGCTCCGCGCGGGGTCCGGGGCGGGCGCTACCCCTGGCGTCGCGCGATGGCGATGCCCACCCCGACGCACACCGCGGCCAGACCGACCGCCAGCGCGGGGCGCGACGTGATCGCGTGCACCCAGTCGGTCTCTGCCGGCAGCGTGTCCACCGTGTGGACGGACTCGATCTCGCCGGTCTCGCGGTGGATGACGACGCGGCCCGCGCCCTGCGTCCGGATATAGGAATCGGCCTCGCGGACGGCGGGCTCGCGCGAGGCGAACACGCGGACGGCCTCACTCCGGCCTTCGAGCTTGATGGCCCACTCGCTGTCGCGAGGGACCACGTGGTAGACGTTCGGCATGACAGCGGGCCTTAGCGGCGGCGGGCGAGCGCGATCCCGAGCCCGACGAAGCAGGCCGCGGCGATCCCCAGGAGAACGGGCCGCGGCACCCCACCGGAGCGCTCCGCGCCGATCTGCTCGAACGTCTCGACGCGTTCGATGGCGCCATCGTCTCCGTGGAGCACGATCCGGCCCGCGCCCAGCTGGCGGAGGATCTGCTCGGCCTGCCGTACGACCTCGGCCCGGGAGTCCGCCTCGGCGGAGACCGTCGGCGAGCCCTGGAGGCGGGCCACCCAGCGGCCGTCGCGGGGGACGACGTGGTAGACGTTGTACGAAGGCATAGCGGATCGGGCGAGTACGGGGGCAAGGTAGCGGTTCCGGCGAGGCCTACGCCCGACCGCCAGCGGAGATGCGGAGACGGGGCTGCCGGGGGAATACCTTCGCGCAGTCCCACCCCAACGCCGTGAAGCTCCTCTCCCGCCTTCTCCTCGGCCTCGTCCTGCTGGCGGTCGTGATCGCCGCCGTCGGCTTCGTCTTCCTCCGCCAGTCGCTCCCGCAGCTGGACGGCGACGCCGAAGCCGCCGCGCTCACCGCCCCGGTCGAGATCGACCGCGACAGCCTGGGCGTGGTCCACATCCGCGCGCAGAGCCGCCCGGACGCCTCGTTCGCGCTCGGGTACGTCCACGCCCAGGACCGGCTGTTTCAGATGGACCTCTTGCGGCGGGCCTCCGCCGGCGAGCTGGCGGCGCTCCTCGGGCCCGACCTCGTGAGCACAGACAGCGTGCTCCGCCCCCACCTCTTCCGCCAGCGCGCGGCCGAGGTGCTCGCGGCGCTCCCGGCCGACCATCGCGCCGTGGTGGAGGCGTACGCGGCAGGCGTCAACGCGGGCATGGAGGCGCTGGGCGCGAGGCCGTTCGAATACGCCGTCCTCCGCCAGCGCCCGGCGCCGTGGCAGCCCGAGGACTCCTTCCTCGCGGCCTACGCCATGTTCCTGGACCTCCAGCGCGCCGACCTGGACGACGAACTGGACGCGTTCGCGAAAGAGGCCGTCCTCCCCCCTGCCCTCGTCCGCTTCCTCGATCCGGGCGGGGACGAGTGGGATGCGCCGCTCGTGGGCGATTCCATCGTGCCGCCACCGCCGCCGCCTGCGGATTCTCTCGGGGGCTGGGCCCCGCGCGAAGCCGGCGACGTGGCGTTCGAGAGCGGCTACCTCGCCGCGCTCGTCGCAGACGCGGAGCGGGTCGGGTCCAACAACTGGGCCGTCGCGGGCAGCCGGACGGCCAGCGGGGGCGCGCTCGTGGCCAATGACATGCACCTCGGCCTGAGCCTCCCGCACATCTGGTACCGCGCTGCCATCAGCGTCCCGGACGCCGAGGGCACGACCCAGACCACATCCGGCGTCACGCTGCCCGGCGCGCCGCTCGTGGTCGTCGGCTCCAACGGACACGTGGCGTGGGCCTTCACCAACTCCTACGGCGACTACGCGGACCTCGTGCGCCTTGTCCCGGACGCGGGCCTGACCAACGTCATCGCGACTGCCAGCGGGACGGCGATGGTGGACACGCTCTACGAGACGATCGAAGTGGCCGGCGCCGATCCCGTCCGGCTGGCGGTGCCGATGACGCCGTGGGGGCCGGTCCTCTATCGCGACGGCCGCGGGGACGAGTACGCGGTCCAGTGGGGCGCCCATCGCGTCGAGGCGGCGAACCTCCGCCTGCTGGACCTGGAGGGTGCGAGAACGCTGGACGAGGCGCTGGACATCGCGAACGGCGCGGGCATCCCGGCGCAGAACTTCGTGGCGGGAGACCGCGAGGGGCGCGTCGCCTGGACCATCGCGGGGCAGATCCCCGCGCGGCAAGGACACGATGGCTCGCGCCCGGTGGACTCCACCGACCCCAACGCGCTCTGGACCGGCTTCCTCGCGCCCGCAGATGTGCCGCGCGTCGTGGACCCAGGCGACGGGCTGATCTGGACCGCGAATGCTCGCGTCGTAGACGGCGAAGCGCTGGACCGGATCGGGGACGGCGGGTACGCCAGCGGGGCCCGCGCGAAGCAGATCCGCGACGGCCTCCGCGCCCTCACCCTCCCCGCGACCGAGGCCGACATGCTCGCGATCCAGCTGGACGACCGCGCCCTCTTCCTCCAGCGCTGGCACGACCTCCTCGTCCGCACGCTCGACACTGCCGAGCCGACCGACGAGCGCCGCGCCGCGCTCGCCCGGCTGGCGGCGTGGGAGGGCGAGGCGAACGCGACCTCGCCGGGGTACGGCCTCGTCAAACGCTTCCGCCAGTCCGTCGGCGCTACACTCGCGGGCGCGTTGCTCGCGGACGCGCAGACGGTCTGGTCGGGCGCCACTTCGCTCTCCGAGGCCGCGATCTGGCGCCTCGCGACGGAGAAGCCTGCGCACCTCCTCCCGGCGGACGCCGAGTCATGGGACGCGCTCCTGCTGGATCTCGCGGACCGAGCCGCGGCGGAATCTCCCGCGACCTGGGGCGACGAGAACGCCGCCGCCATCGCGCACCCGATGGCGGACGCGCTGCCAGTTCTCGGCCGGTGGCTCCGGATGCCGGCAGACCCACTCGACGGCGACGCTTGGACGCCTCGCGTGGCACGGTCCTCGTTCGGCGCGAGCCAGCGGATGGTGGTGACGCCCGGCCGCGAGGATGAAGGCATCCTCCACATGCCGGGCGGCCAGAGCGGGCACCCGCTCTCCGCCTTCTGGAGCGCCGGACACGATGCGTGGGTGGAAGGCCGCCCGCTGCCGTTTCTTCCCGGGCGGGCCGTCCACACGCTCCGCCTCCTTCCATCTGCCCGCTGATCCATGCTGAAACCTCTCGCTCTGCTGTGCGGCCTCTTATTGGCGGCGTCCGCCAGCGCGCAGCCGGTGCCGAACGCGCCGGACCTTTCCGAGCCATGGACCCGCCCGGCCACCACGGGGTGGGTCGGCAGTGGGCTCGGTGCCGCCACCTCCGGATTCGGCCTGACAACGAACGCGACGCTGATGCACGACTCCCACATCGGGACGGTGCGGATCGCGTCCGCGAACCGTGACTTCCTCGATATCGACTTCTGCTTCAGCTACTGCGCCGAGGACCCGGACGGCGGCGTGAGTGATCTCGCGTTGCTCTACGGCCGGCCCCTCCTCGCGACGAAGAGCGCGTTCGCTTCCCTCGGGACGGGCCTCTCGGTCGTGGAAGACCTCACCAACCGCAACGATGCCCGCTACCTCGTCGGCCTTCCGTTCGAAGCGCAACTGGGCGTGCGGACCCGGTTCGTCGGCCTCCACGTCTACGGGTTCGCCAACCTCAACGCGGCCCGGTCCTTCGCCGGATTCGGCCTCGGCACCACCATCGGCTTGCACAACTGACGCCATGCCCCGCCTCCTCCTTCTCGCCGCGCTGGCGCTCGCCGCCTGCAGCCACGCCCCCGCCCCCCTCGGAGACACGCCCGACGGCGACCGCCAGCCGACGGCCGGCGTCCTCCCCGCACCTCCCGACGCCGCCCTCGCGGCCATCGACACGGTGGAGATGCGCGCCCACATCGCCGAGCTGGCGTCCGATGCGTACGAGGGCCGCGGCACCGGAACGGCGGGCGAGCAGATGACGGTGGACTACGTCATCGCGCGGATGCAGGAGGCCGGGCTCGTCGGCGGGATGCCGGACGGCTCGTTTACCCAGCCTGTCCCGCTCCGGAGCGTCCGCACCACCCGCGCCAAGGACCTCCGCTTCGTCCCGGACTCCGGCGACCCCATCGCGCTGACCTACGGGCCGGACCTCATCGGGACGCCGGACGGGGCCCTCGCGGAGCTGGACCTGAGCGGCGCCGAGATGGTGTTCGTCGGCTACGGGATCACCAACCCGGGCTACGACTGGGACGACTACGCCGATGTGGACGTGCGCGGCAAAGTGCTCGTCTCGTTCGTCAACGACCCGCCCGCGACGGCCTCCGAACCCACGCTGTTCCAGGCGGATACGCTCACGTACAACGGACGCTGGACCTACAAGTACGAGGAGGCGCGGCGGCGCGGCGCCCTCGCGATGCTGCTCATCCACACGGAAGAGACCGCCGGCTACCCGTTCTCCGTCCTCAACGGCGACGCCTACGGCGAGCACTACACCGGCGTGGAGCCGCCCGAGGGCGCGCTCGCGCTGGCGGGCTGGATGAGCGAGAGCAGCGCCCGCCAGTTGGCGGCGGCGAGCGGGATGTCGCTGGAAGATTGGTTCCGCATGGCGGGCAGCCGCTCCTTCGAGCCCGTCCCGCTCCCCGTCACGTTTTCCGCGTCGATGGCGTTCGAGCACACCGCGGGTGTGACCGGCACCAACGTCGTCGGCAAGCTGGCGGGGCAGACGGACGAGGCCGTGATCTACACCGCGCACCACGACCATCTCGGGATCGACCCCGAGAAGGAGGCGCGAGGCGAGGACGGGATCTACAACGGCGCGATCGACAACGCGAGCGGCGTGGCGATGCTGCTGGAGATCGCGCAGGCGTTCACCCAGGCCGGGACCGCGCCACAGCGCACGGTCTACTTCGCGACGCTGAGCGCCGAGGAATCCGGCCTGCTGGGCTCCGCGCTGCTCGCCGCGAACCCGCCGGTGCCCCTGCGCGACATGGTCGCCAACATCAACGTGGACAGCGGCAACCTCTACGGCGAGACCGATGACATCGTGGGCATCGGCGCCGAGCGGAGCGAGATGTTTGGCCTCCTCGAAGAGGCCGCAGCGGCGGAAGGGCTGGCGGTCACCATGGACCCGGCCCCCAACCAGGGCCTCTTCTTCCGCTCCGACCAGCTGGCGTTCGCGCGCGGCGGCGTCCCGGCCGTGTTCGTCAACACCGGCGAGCGGTTCCGCGGCAAGCCCGCGGATTACGCCGCGCAGGTCCGAGCGGACTACCGCGGCACGCGCTACCACCAGCCCGCCGACGAACTCACGGACGACCTCGTCTTCGGTGGCATCCTGCAACAGACGCGGGTCGCCTTCCGTCTCGGCTACGGCCTCGCGATGAGCGACCTCCGCCCGCAGTGGCGCGCCTCCGAGGCCTTCGCCGAAACCCGCCGCCAGTCCGAAGCCTCCCGATGATCCGTCCGCTCCTCCTCGCCGCCGCTCTCGCACTCCCCCTCTCCGCCTGCACCGACTCGCAGGACGAACCGCCCGCCCCGCCCATCGCTCAGGAATCCGATTCGGAGACCGAGGCGCGAGGCTTCGGCGGGCCGATCCGCGGCGAGCTGCTGGCGGCGGAGGCCAACGCGGGCGACGAGATCGAGGTCGGCGTGACGGACGAGGTCATATTCCTCCGTCTCACGGACGCGACGCGAAAGGAAGCGCGCGAGCAGATGGACGAGGAGGTGCCGGAGGACGGACTCGGCGGCGCGATCGGCCGCGCCGTGACCGGGTTCGTCAACGAGGCGCTGGAATCCACCGTCCAGATCCCGCTCGCCGACGTGGACGACCTCCGCTACGAGGACGGCCGTCTCTTTCTCGACGCGGACGACGACGAGGTCAACGTCCAGTTCGATGACGAAGGCTCCGAGGGCATCCCCTTCGATGCCGACGCTGCGGACCGCCTGATCCGCGCGTTCGACCGCGCGAAGTAACGCCCGCCGGATTCCGCCGCCAGCCGGCCGGGACCTCGACGCCAGGCCCGTGACGGATGGCGCGGCCGGCTTCCGTATGTCTGTGCGAACCCCACCCCCACCCCCGATGGCTCACGAGATCGACTACACCCTCCACGGCGACGACATGCAGATCGTCGAGATCGAGTTGGACCCCGGCGAGGCGGTCCGCGCGGAGGCCGGCGCGATGCTCTACATGGACGGCGACATCAAGATGGACACCGGCACCGGCGGCGGGTTCATGAAAGGGCTCAAGCGCCGGATCGCGGGCGAGAGCTTTTTCATCACCTCGTTCGCGAACGATGGGCGGGGCCTCGCGAAGGTGGCGTTTTCCGCGCCGTACCCCGGCAAAGTGATCCCGCTGGACCTGAGCGCGCACGGCGGCGAGTTCCTCTGCCAGAAGGACACGTTCCTCTGCGCCGCGAAGGGCATCGAGATCGAGGTCGCCTTCACGAAAAAGATCGGCGCGGGTCTGTTCGGCGGCGAGGGCTTCATCCTCCAACGTCTGACCGGCGACGGCCTCGCATTCGCGCACGCCGGCGGCACCATCATCGAGCGCGACCTGACGCCCGGCGAGACGCTCCGCGTGGACACCGGCTGCCTCGTCGCGTTCGATACGAGCGTGGACTACGACATCGAGTTCCAGGGCGGCTTCAAGAACGCGCTCTTCGGCGGTGAGGGACTCTTCCTCGCGAAGCTCCGCGGCCCCGGGAAGGTGTTCCTCCAGAGCCTCCCCTTCTCCCGACTGGCGGACCGCATCGTCGCCGCCAGCCGGACGTTCTCGAACCGAGGCGAGCAGCGGGGCGGCGGGGGCGCGATGGGAGCCATCGGCGGGCTGGCGGCCGGCGGATTGCTGGGCGGCATCCTCGGCGAGGACAACTGACCCCGAGCGGTGGCGCGGGGTCAGGCCTGCGCCACCTGCTCGAACAGCGCGTCGTACGCGCGGATCTGCTGCGGCCACGCGAGGTGCTGCGGAATGGCGCGGAGCACGTCGCCGGGGAGCGGTTTGTCCTCGCCTCGGAGGACCCGTTTGAGGATCTCGAAGAGCCCGTCCTCGTCGTCGTACAGGACGGGCGCGTGAAGCAGCGGGCGGTGCAGGTGCTCCGGCACCAGCTCCGGGTACGTCAGCCGGTTCGGGAGCAGCGGGTGACAGCCGCAGTAGATCGCCTCCATCATCGCGATGCCGAAGAACTCGTGCCGCGACGTGGAAACGACGAGATCGGCGCGGTGGAGCAGGCTGGCGTACTCGTGGAAGCTCTCGGCGTAGCCGTAGTGCAGCACGCGCTCCGCGTAGCGACGGAAGCCGCGCTCGAACGCCGGCGGGTGCTCCGAGAACGTTTTGCCCGCGAGGATGAGCCGGAAGCGGAGCCCCGCATCGTCCAGCCGGTTCATGGTGCGGAAGAAGGCCTCCGGGTCTTTGTCGTACTCCCAGCGGTGGTTCCAGAGGATCACCGGCGGGCCCGGCTCGCGGACGCGCCGCGCCTCGGCATCGGCTCGCGCCGCATCCAGCCCTTCCAGGTCCAGCCCGAGGTGGAGCACCTCGGAGCGCTCGCGCAGAAGCGGCAGCGTGCCGACGTGCGCGTAGTCCGGGAAGCGCCGCAAGAGATCCGGTAGCGCGGAGAAGAACTGCTCGCGGTGGAACTCCGAGTTGAACACGACGCGGTCCGCCGCCAGCGCGGAGAGCACGTTGATGTAGGCGTACGTGAAGTCCCGTGCCTCGCCCTCGCGGAGCGGGTACGTCAGCTGGTTCTCGTGGAAGTAGAGCACGACGGGCACGTCCGCCAGCCGGTCGCGCGTGAGCGCGAGGAAGGCCGGCAGGTTCACCATGTCCGAGGCGAAGATGACGTCCGGCCGCCACCCGCTGGCGGTGAGCTCGCGCGTCTTCTCCGCGAGGGTGACGGCGCCGCCTTGCATCCGCCACTTCCAGTAGCGCGCCGCCATCGTGACGGCGCGGACCTCGTGCGTGGAGTGCCGCACGAGGTCGTCCAGAAAGCGGCGGTGCGAGCCGCCGTGCCAGGGTTCGAGCGCGAGGACGCGCACCTACTCCTCCGCCGCGCCGATGCTGGCCGCCTCCTCCTCCGTCGCGGGGCGAACGACGGCGATCGTCCGGCGCTGGAGGTGGTCACGGAGCGTGCGGTCGCGCACCTCCTCGGCCGTGACGGGGGTTTCTTCCTGGGACTCCAGCGAGAACGTCCGCGACGTGAGCCGCACCGTGAGGGGGGACTCGGTGACGTTCTTGATGACCATGCCGCGGCGTTCGCCCATATCGAGAGGGGTGTTTGAGTGGGCTGCAAGATATTGCCGCTCCCCTCCCGCTTATGGTCTCCGTTCTCGCCCGCTCGCTTTCGCGCCTCGTCTTCCCCGAGGTGTGCCTCGGATGCGGCGTGCCCACCCGTGGCCGGCTCCCGGTGTGCGCGTCGTGCCTGCGCCGGTTGCCCCACGCCTCGTCCGAGGCGATCCGCGCCGAACTCGACGCCCGCGGGGCCGCCGCTCAGGACATCCGCCACGCCGCGGCGTTGTGGCAGTTCGACGCCGGTGGGACCGTCCAGCGGATCCAGCACGCGCTGAAGTACCGCGGCCTGCCCCGGATCGGCGCCCCGCTGGGCGAGCTCATCGGGTCCTCCTTCAGCGAAACCGCCAGCGGCTGGCGGCCCGATGTGGTGGCGCCCATCCCGCTCGCGCGCACCCGCCAGCTGGAGCGCGGCTACAACCAGGCCGACGGGCTGGCGGCGGGCGCGGCCGAGGCGTTGGAGGCGCGGTTCGATCCGGGGCTGATGCACCGGGTTCGGTCCACGCGGTCGCAGACGCGGCTCTCGCACGCGGCACGATGGGCGAACGTGCAGGGCGCCTTCACGCTCCACCCGGACGCCACCGTTCGGGGCCGGCGCGTCCTCTTGATCGATGACGTCATCACGACGGGCGCGACGCTCCTCGCGGCCGCGGAGCCGCTACGCGCCGCCGGTGCCGAGGTCAGCCTCGCGGCGCTGGCGTTTGCGCCCTGAGGACACAACGGACACAGACCGCGCGCAGAGCGCCACCTCCTCTGGGTCGTTCGTGGCGACGACGACGGCCCGCGTGCTGTCCGCGACGAGACGGGCGACCAACTCCCGTCCGGCCGGGTCGAGCGTAGCGCCGGGCTCGTCCAGCAGCAACACCGGCGGGTCGTGGAGAAGCGCCGTCGCGATGCGGAGCCGCTGGCGCATCCCCGTGGAGTACGT
>DUBD01000167.1:15048-19820 GCA_012960515.1 Bacteroidota bacterium
CGCGCGGTCCGCCAGCCCGACGCGGTCCAATACCGGCGCGATGCCCTCCCGCGAGATCCCGCGAACCTGCGCGAGGAAGTCTAGCGTCTCTCGCGCCGTCAGCGGCGGGTACAGCTGCAGGTCCGGCGTCACCAGCCCGACGGTGTGCGCGTGCGCCTCGTCCGAGACCTCCGCGCCATTGATCTCCAGCGAGACCGTCCCGGCTGTCGGCGTCAGCACGCCCGCCAGGATGCGGACGAACGTGGACTTCCCCGCCCCGTTTGGCCCTACGATCGCGACGGGATCTCCCGGTATAACCTCCAGCGACAGGTCCCGCAGGACCGGCCGGAAGCCGTAGCGCATGGTCACATTCTGGGCACGGAGGCGCACCGTATGCTGCCGTCTGTCGTTCATCCCCCGAAGCTACCCGCCCCGTTCCGTGCGCGCCGTCCCGCTCCTGCTCCTGCTGGCCGCCTGCGCCCCGGACCGCCCGGCTCCCCCGCCGGTGCCACCGCCCGACCCGCCCCGGATCGCCTCCGCGGACACCGTGGACGTGCAGGGCGTCTCCGCCGTCCGCGCCACGCTGGCGGGCGCCGCCAGCGGGACGGTCACGCTCCGCGCGATGGAGGGCGGGACCCGCGTCCTGATGACGGTGGACGGGCTCCGGGAGGACACGTACCACGGCGTCCAGATCCTCTCCGCGCGCTCGTGCGAGGCGGCGGATGGGTCGCCGCACCTCGGGGACGGCCGGGCGACGCACGGCCCGTATGATGCCATCCGGGGACGACGCCACGCCGGAGACCTCGGCAACATCCGGGGAGACGACCGCGGCCGCGGCCGGTTCGACCGCATCGACCCGCACGTGCCCCTCGCGGGCTACCTCTCCGCTGCCAACCGCGCCGTCGTCGTTCGCGAACATCAAGACGACGGCGTCGCCCTCCCCCACGGCGGCAGCGGCGGCATCCTCGCGTGCGGAGTCCTCTCCCCCATCCGGTGATGCGCACGTTCGGTCTCCTCCTCCTCGCCCTCGTCGCGCTGGCGGCCGCGTTCGCGCTCGGCTGGCGCCAGCGGGAGGCGCGCATTCCCCCGCCACCTCCGCCGGACGTGACCTCCTCCCCGGCGCTGGACTCCCTCGACGCCCGCCTCGCCACCCTCCGCGCCCGCCTCGAACGGCTCCCGACCGCCACACCGGAGGAGGAGAACGCGCTCCGGCGCCCCCGCACGCCGAGCTACTCCGTCCACCTCGAGTGGGCCGATTCCCTCGGCGTGCCCCCACTGTCCAGCGAGTCCGAGCTCTCGGCCCGCCTCGCGGACGGCCGTCTCGTGCCGCTCGTAGACACGGAGCACTACGTGGTCCGCACGCTGGAACACTCCAAGCCCTTCGTCACGCCGCTCCTCCGCCAGCGGCTGGCGGAGCTGGGCCGGCGGTTCCACGCCGAGCTCGCGGCCGCTGGTCTCCCTCCCTACCGTTTCGCGGTCTCCTCTGCGCTCCGGACCGCGGACCTCCAGCGCGATCTCGGCCGGCGCAACCGGAACGCCGCCTCCGGCACCTCCTCGCACGAATACGGCGCCAGCGTGGACATCGTGACGTTTCGCTATTCGCCGCCCCTCGCGCCAGATTCCCTCGCCGTGCGATATTCCGACCCCCACCACGAGCGAGCCGAACGGTATCTGGCGGATGCCACGGCCGAGGCGGCGCGCGCGAGATGGGACCACCTCTTCGGCCCGCTGACCCGCGCGATGGGCGCGATGCAGCGCGACGACCGCCTGGTGGTCCTCCTCGAAGCTCAGCAACCCGTCTTCCACATCACTGCCCGCGACTGACCCGTGCGCGATCTGCCCCCCGCGCCCGCAGCCCTCGTCAAGCCCCGGTCGCGAAGCTTGCTCGCGAAGGTCTCCCCGTGGTGGCTACTGGCGTTCCTCCTCCTGGCTGGCGCTACCGCCTATGGCGTGCGCCAGGCGCTGCTCGTCCGCGAGATCGTCGTCACGACGGACAACATGCTGGAGCGGATGGAGCGCCGCCTGGCGGAGATCCCTACGCTGACCGACGCCGAGGTGGACTCCCTGCGCCGCTCCCTCAACTCCGCGCACGTAGCCGAGGCCGAGGCGCGCGGCATCACGCCCGTCCTTCGGCGGAACCGGCTCGTCCGGCTCGCGCGAGAGGCCGGGCTCGTCCGGCTGGAGAGCACCCCGCGCTACCGCATCCTGGACGCCACGCACTCCGTCCCTATCGCCACGCACGGCGTGCGCCGCGCGCTGGACTCCCTCTCAGTCCGCTTCTGGGACCGGCTCTCCGCGCGGGACCTCCCCGGCTTCCGGTACGCCATCTCGTCCATGCTACGCTCCGCCGAGGACCAGGCGGCGCTGACGGCGGTCAACATCAACGCCGCCCGAGGACTCTCCAGCCACCAATACGGGACCACGTTCGACATCACGTACCGGCGGTTCGGGTACCTCGGCGGCCCGGAGCCCGAGACGGTCCGCCTCCCCGACGGGCTCGCGCCGATCGTCCGCGGGCAAGTGCGCCGCTACGTGCTGCGCCGCCGGACGGGCGCCTACCGCGACATGGCGCAGCGCCACACCGCCGAGCTGGCGGCCGAGCTCGGGCGGTCGCTCATCGAGCTCGAAGACGAAGGCGTGGTGCTCGCCCTCCGCGAGCGCCAGCAGCCGGTCTTCCACGTGACGTCGCTCCTGGACGACGCGACCCCGTCACCCTGACCCGCGTACCATCGGGGCGATGAACGCCCCCGACCTCCCCGACACGGACGCCGCCACCCTCCTCTACGGTCACGACCCGACCGAGCGGATCGTCGCGCTGCACCTCGCGGACCGTGGCCGGATGCGGGTCTACCGCCGGCTGGCGGACGACACCGTCGTGCACGAGGACGAGCCGTTCCACCCGTTCTTCCTGCTGGACGACATCGAGCACCTGCGCGGTTTCCCGCGCGACCGGTTCCAGTTTCAGGAGCTCGTCGGACGCAACGCGTTCGGTCACCTCGTCGTCTTCCCGGACCTGGGCGCGTACTGGGACGCGCTCCGGCACGTCCGCCAGTCGGCCGAGACGGAGAAGGCACGGCCGGACGCGGTCTACCTCGTCGGATCGCCGGAGCAGCAGTACCTCGCGCAGACCGGCCGCACGCTGTTCAAGGGCATGGAACTGCACGACCTCCACCGCCTTCAGCTGGACCTTGAGGTATACGCGGAGGGCGGCTTCCCGCAGGCCGAGGTGGACGAGCACCGCATCATCCTCGTCGCGCTGAGCGACAACCGCGGGTGGAGCCGCGTCGTGGGCGGGCCGCTCATGGACGAGCAGAGCGTGCTGGAAGAGGCGCTCGAGATCGTCCGCCAGCGGGACCCGGACGTGATCGAGGGCCACAACATCTTCGGCTTCGACCTCCCCTACCTCGCGGCGCGATGCCGCCGCCACGGCGTCCCCGTCACCCTCGGCCGTGACGGGAGCACGCCCCGCTCGTTCCCCAGCGCGATGCGCTTCGCGGAGCGGAGCCTGGAGTACGAGGCCGTCGAGATCGCCGGGCGGCACATCGTGGACACGCTGTTCCAGGTCATGAGCTTCGACGTGTTCAAGCGCGACCTCCCCGCGTACACGCTCAAAGCGGCGGCCCGCTACTTCGGCTTCGCGCCCGAGAACCGCACCTACATCGAGGGCTCCGACATCGCGCGGACGTGGCGCGAGGCGCCCGAGACGCTCATCGACTACGCGCTGGACGACGTGTTCGAGACGCGCGCGCTGGCGGAGCACCTGAGCGGGAGCACGTTCTACCTCACCCAGATGGTGCCGATGCCGTACGGGCAGTGCGCGAGGTCCGGGCCGGCCGCGAAGATCGAGAGCCTGTTCGTGCGCGGCTACCTCCACGCGCGCCACAGCGTGCCCCGCCCCGAGTCCGGCAGCCAGGTCGTCGGCGGGTACACGGACGTGTTCGTGACGGGCGTCGTCGGGCCGGTGGTCTACGCGGACGTGGAGAGCCTGTACCCGAGCATCATGCTGGAGTACGGCGTCCAGCCGCGCGAGGACGCGCTCGGCATCTTCCCCCGCCTCCTCCGCCAGCTCACCGAGCTCCGCTTCGCGACGAAGGCGCAGATGCGCGAGGCAGAGGACCCGCAGGCCCGCGCCGAGCTGGACGCCCGGCAGAGCGCGTTCAAGATTGTCATCAACTCGTTCTACGGAAACCTCGGCTTCGGATTCGCCGCCTTCAACGACTTCGCCGAGGCCGACCGCGTCGCGCACATCGGGCAACAGCTCCTCCGGCGCATCATCGGCGAGGTCCGCCAGCGGGGCGGGCGCGTGGTGGAGGTGGACACCGACGGCGTCCTGTTCATCCCGCCCGACGAGGTCCGCGGTGACGCCGCCGAGCGCGCGTTCGTCGCGAGCCTCTCGGACGCGATGCCCGAGGGCATCCGCATCGGCTTCGACGGGCGTTACGAGCGGATGCTCTCGCTCAAGAAGAAGACCTACGCGCTCCTCGGGTACGACGGCTCGCTGAAGATCAAAGGCTCCAGCCTCGTCTCGCGGAGCGTGGAGCGGTTCGGGCGGCGGTTCGTCCGTCGCGCCATCGAGCTGCTGCTGGCGGAGGACATCCAGGGGCTGCACGACCTGTACCTGGACACCCGGCGCCGGATCGTGGCGCACGACTGGGCGGGCGTCGAGAGCTTCCAGCGCATCGAGACGCTGAAGCACTCCCTCCGGCGCTACGAGCGCGACGTGGCCGAGGGCAAGCGCAACCGGACCGCCGCCTACGAACTCGCGAAGGCCGACGCCGAGGCGACGGGCGAGG
>DUBD01000168.1:0-1007 GCA_012960515.1 Bacteroidota bacterium
GAGGGGGTGGACGTTGGGGGCCCAGTCGGGGAGCATCAGCGGGAGAGACGGTGGCCGACATCGAGGAGACGGACGGCGGGCGGCGCGAGGGCGCGCCCGACGGCGGCGATGGCGACGAGGAGGGCGGCGAAGTAGAGCGCGACGGCGAGGAGCATGGCGGGGACCGTTCGTGTCGGGATGGAACGGCGGGGGACCTGAGGTGGGGCTTTCGGGGACCTGAAAAGGTGTTAAGGTGCCCGTTCCGCCCCCTCCCCGTCGGTATTCCATGGAGCCCGTCGCTCTCCCCTCCGCCCCCATGTGGGTCCTGCTCATCGAAGACGAGGCCCGCCTGGCCGACTCCGTCCGTCGCGGGCTGGAGGAGGAGGGCTACCGCGTCGACGTGGCCGGCGACGCCGTGGCCGGCGAGCGGCTGGCGCTGGCGAACGCCTACGACGCCTTCGTGGTGGACTGGCGGCTGCCGCGGGGCGACGGGAAGACCCTCGTCGAGCGCATCCGGGCGGAGGGCCGGGACCAGCCCGTGCTGATGCTGACGGCGCTCTCGGACGTCGAGCACCGCGTCGCCGGGCTCGACGCCGGGGCCGACGACTACCTCCCCAAGCCGTTCGCCTTCGAGGAGTTGGTGGCGCGGCTGCGGGCGCTCCTCCGGCGCCCCCCGCTCTCGGACCAGGAGCGGACGGTGACCGTCGGCCCGCTCACGCTGGACGGCGAGCGCCGGAAGGTGACGATGGCCGGCCCGAAGGGCGAGGCGCCCCTTCACTCGCCTCGCTCGCCATGCCCGCTTCTTCTTCCGTCTCGGCCGTCGCCGGTGTCCTCCAGTCCGCCCGTGTCGTCGGTGTCTCTGGCAGCCGCGCCGCGGCCCCGGGTTGCCTCCGGGCTGTCGCGTGGGCGGTCAGCCAGTTCGCCCCGGGGGCCACCGTCGTCACCGGCTGCGCGTCGGGCATTGACCGGGTGGCCCGCGGGGTGTCGTCGGCGCTCGTGTTCCGCGCGGCACGCTTCGGGCGGGGGCG
>DUBD01000168.1:1172-3199 GCA_012960515.1 Bacteroidota bacterium
GGCTGGCGCCGTCCCGGTCGTCGTCGGCTTGCTTCGCGGGCTTCGGCTCCGGGTCCTGGGCGTCTCTGGCGCTCGCGCTCGGCCTGGGCGTCCCGGCTCTCGTGTGGCTCCCAGCGGGTACCACGCCGCCCCAGGGCTGGGGGCTCTCCCTCGTCTGCGCCGGGCGGGGGGGTGCCTGGTGGGGCACCCCAGAGATGGCCTAGGGGCGCAGCAACGTCCGGTGGCGCTGTGCGACCGGGGCGGCGGAGGCGACGCCCCGTCCACACACCCCCATGACCATGACCCTTGCCGCTGCCCGGACCCTCGCACGCGACGTCCAGCACGCCGTCGCGGCGTCGCACCGGCTCACCGCGACCGACCTTTTCGCGCTCGCCGCCGACGCCACCGGCGGCACGCTCGCCCAGGGCGCGTTTACGCCGCGCGACGCCTACGACGCTGCCGAGCTCGGCCTCCACCTCTACCTGCTCCGCACCGTCGGGCCCCTCCCGCCAGAGGCCTCTGGCGTCCGCGACGCGCTCGCCGAGGTCGAGCGGCTCTCGGCGCTGCTGCCTAGCCAAACCCGCCGGACGGCCGAACAGAACGACTACCAGCAGTTCTCGACGCCGGCGGCCTACGCGGCGCTTTGCGCGTGGATCAGCGGGGTAGGGGCGCGCGGCTCCGCGCGCGGGCACCGCGTCCTCGAACCCTCGGCTGGGACCGGCGCGCTCTGCACCTTCGCGCTCGCCTCTGGCGCGACGGTCCACGCCAACGAGCTCTCGGACCGACGCGCGGACCTGCTGGCGGCGCTCCTCGCCGAGGCAGGTCAGGACCCCTCTCAGACGCTCACGCGCGAGAACGCCGACCACCTCGACGCCATCCTGGCGCCGTCCGTCCGCGCCGACGTGGTCCTGATGACCCCCCCCTTCTCGATGACCGCTGGGCGCCTGGGCCGCCGCCGCGTCCCCACGGTCGGCACCGACCACGTGCTCCAGGCGCTCCGTCGCCTGGAGCCGGGCGGCCGACTGGTGGCCGTCCTGAGCGCGGGCGTCCGGCGTGACAAGCCGACCCACCGGCCGTTCTTCCAAGCCCTCGACGCCGACCCGTTCCGACTCCGCGCCGAGGTCGAGGTCGATGGGTCCGTCTACCGCCCGTATGGGACCTCTGTGCGCACGCGGCTGCTCGTCGTGGACCGGGTGTCGGAAACCTCGTCCGGCGGCGGCAGAGCGCGGGTGACGGCCACCGCCGAGAGCATCGCAAACGCCATCGGCGTCCTCGCGCGCGTCCGCGTATTGGTGGGGTGAGAGGTCAGCGCCGGACGGGGATGGGCGGCCGCCTCCCCCTTGGTCACCTGTGATCTCCGAGGCACGGCAGCTCCGCCCAGAACGTCGCCCCACGACCCGGACCGGGGCTGGCGCACCCGACCGTCCCGCCGTACCCCTCGACGATGGCCTTCACGATGGCGAGCCCGAGCCCGCTCCCCGACTCGGCCTGGACTTCGGGCGTGTCGGCCCGGAAGAACCGGTCGAACAGCCGCTCGCACGTCGCCTCGTCGAACCCAGGCCCAGTGTCCCGCACCTCCAGCCGCGCCGTCCCGCTACACGTCCCACCGACCGCGCCGTGCCCGAGCGTGACCGCAACGTGCCCGCCCTCCGGCGTGTACTTCACGGCGTTGCCCAGGAGGTTGTCCACGACCTCCGCCAGGGGCGCCGCCTCGGCCGCCAGCCGGACGCCCGCCTCCACGTCCGCCGCGAGGGTGATCCCCCGCGAGGCGGCCTCCGCCCGCACCCGCTCTACCCGCTGCGTCACCAGCTCGCCGACGTCGAGCCGCGCGTCGGAGGGCCGCGCGAGCGACTCCGCCCGCGCGAGCTGCAAGAGGCCTTGGACCGTCCCCGTCATCTCGGCCACGTCCTCCACCACGCGCCCCAGCGTCTCGCGGTAGGCCTCCGGCTCCCGCTCACGCCGGAGCGCGACCTCGGCCTCGCTCCGCAGCGTCGCCAGCGGCGTCAGCAGGCGGGGGGCATGCACGCCCTCGTCGTCGATCCGGTGCT
>DUBD01000169.1:0-10719 GCA_012960515.1 Bacteroidota bacterium
TCGCGCGATGGAGCATCACAAGAGTACTGCCAACATCCTGAACGGAAAAAGTCCCGTCGAAATCGCAGAAGACCGCGAGTTTTCGCCGCGGCGGAGTGTCGTCGATTCGACTGGCATGGGCCGGAAGGGGCGCGCTTCCCGCCGAACCTTCGACGCCACTGCCCGGGTTGAAGGCGACCTCGACGCCCCCGCCTTCGCGATGCTACCGGACCTCCCGCCGCTTCCCGGCGCGACCGAAGACCCCCGCCTGGCGGACGTCACCGTGCGGGACCTGCTCCAGCATTCCGGCGGCTGGGACCGCGAGGCCACGGGCTACGACCCGATGTTCGACGTGGTCGATATCGCCGCGGCGGTCGGGGTGGAGGGGCCGGCGGGGTGCGACGAGGTCATCCGATACATGCGCGGCCGGCCGCTGGACTTCGCGCCCGCCACGCGGTACGCGTACTCCAACTTCGGGTACTGCGCGCTCGGGCGCGTGATGGCCGAGGCAGCCGGGCAGAGCTACGAGTCGCTCATGCAGGACTTCTTTGCCGAGATGGGCGTGGGCGGGATGGCGCTGGGGCGCACGCGCGAAGAGGACCGACTCCCGGGCGAGGTGGCGTACGTGGAGAGCTACGGCCGGCAGTGCGCGAGCGTGTTCGGCGGGCCTGCGGTCCCGTGCCCCTACGGCGAGTTCTACATCGAGGCGATGGACGCACACGGCGGCTGGGTGGCGAACGCGCCGGACCTCCTCCGCTTCGTCCGCGCGATCGATGGCCGCGGCGGAGACGACGTGCTCTCCGGCTCCGCGATCAGCGCGATGACCGCCCGACCCAGCCTCCCGACGTGGAACGGCACTGGCTCGTGGTACGGGTTCGGGTGGAGCGTCAACGCCAACGGCCACTGGTGGCATACGGGCGCGCTCAACGGCACGCGCACCTTCGTCGGCCGGATGAACTACCAGGGGCTCGCGTGGGTCGTCCTCGTCAACACGTGGCCGTACCAGAATGACGCCGCCTTTATCAGCGCGATGGACAACGGGATGTGGCAGCAGGCGCAGGCGACCACCACCTGGCCCAGCCACGACCTCTTCGCGCAGTTCCCCACCGAGGCCGCCGCCTCTCCCGAGCTCGCCCCGCTGGCGGTCACCGTCGGCCCGAATCCGGCGCGCTCCTACGCGACGGTGACGCTATCGCTGGACGCTCCCGCGGAAGTCCGCGTGGCCGTGTTCGATGCCCTCGGCCGCGAGATCCGCCAGCTCCACCAGGGACCGCTCAGTGCGGGCACCCATCCCCTCCTGCTCGACGCCTCCGCGCTCCCCGCGGGGGCCTACGTGGTCCGCGCGGACGGTCCCGCCGGACGCACTGCCCGCCCCTTCACCATTCTCCAGTAACCGATCGGGGCCGGGGTGGCGAGGGGGCGCGGACCGCCAGAGGCCGCCTTCTCCCACCCCGGTTTCCCCTCGTCTCCTCCATGCGTCTCTCCCTCGCACTTTTCCTCGCACTCGCCGTCACGGCGCAGGCCCAGACCTCGTCCGATCCCATCGTCGAAACGCGCGTCGATCAGGTCCGCCAGCAGCACGGGCTGACGGGCGACGGCGTCATCGTCTGCATCCTGGACCGCGGGCTGGATGTGACCCACGCGGACTTCCGCAACGCCGACGGCTCCACCCGCGTCCTGGGCATCTTCGACCTGCTGCTCGATCAGACGTTCACCCGCGCGCAGATCGACGCGGCCCTGAGCGGGGGCACCGATCTCGCGCACCGCGACGCCGTGGGCCACGGGACGGCGACGGCCGGCATCGCGGCGGGGAATGGGGCCGCCTCCTCCGGCACGTACACCGGGCCTGCCACCGAGGCCGACCTGCTCGTCATCAAGTTCACCAGCGAGGGCGCGCCCGCCCACGACGGCGAGCCCGCCGAAGCCCCGTTCTACACCCCCGACCGGCTGGCGGAGGCGTTGGACTGGGCGCTCGGCATCGCGCAGAGCGAGGGAAAGCCCATCGTCTTCCTCGCCAACTTCGGCTCCAACACCGGCCCCACGGACGGCACGAGCCAGTTCGCGCGGACGATCGACGCGCGGTTCGGCGCGGGACGAGAAGGCCGCGTGTTCATCACCGGGACCGGTGACGACGGCGGAATGGAGAACCACGCCTCCGCCGCCATCGCGCAGGGGCAGACCGTGGAGATCGGCGTGCAGAAGGGCGAGGCGGGCAACCTGCGGCTGGACCTCTGGTACGAGGGCGGCGACCGCCTCGACGTGGAGGTCGTGACGCCCTCCGGCACGTTCTCATATCCCGCGCCTCAGAACGGCGTCCGGGACACGCGGACCGTCGGCGGGAGCCACGGTTTCGCGTACTACCACAACGGCGCCGGGACCGTCTTCTTCGGCACGACGAACGGCAAGCGCGAGGTGCTCATCGATTTCTCCGGCCAGACGGGCGCCTACGCGGTCCGCCTGACGGGCGCGAGCATCACGGAGGGCGGCGTCTTCCACGCGGCGATCAACCCGTCGCGGATCTTCGCCTACGGAGACGACAACCGGCTCACCGGCCCCGCCGTCACGGCCGGCTCGTCCATCTGGGACGGCGCGACGGCCGCGTCCAACATCGCGCCCAACTCGTACGTTCACGCCCCCACCTGGGAGGACATCGACGGCGTTACCCGCAACGACGTGGGGAACGACGTGGGACCGGGCGCCCTCTGGCCGGGCAGCAGCGTCGGCCCGACGTTCGACGGGCGGCTCGGCACGACGGTCAGCGTGCCGGGCAACACCAACATCGGCGCGTACGCGGCTCGCTCGTACTTCGCGACGTTCCGGAGCGTCCTCGTGGAGGACGGCCCGAACCCCTACGGCACGCTCGGCGCCGTCAGCGGCGCGGCCCCCGTCCTTACCGGCATCGTGGCGCTGATGCTGGAGGCGGACCCGACGCTGGACGCCGACGAGGTAAAGTCCATCCTTCAGACCACCGCCCGCGAGGACGCCTTTACCGGCCCCACTCCAAACCCCGAATGGGGCTATGGGAAGGTGGACGACCTCGCCGCCGTGGACGCCGTCCTGGCTGGCACCCCGACCGAGCCCACGCCGACCGCCAGCGGTTTGACGTGGACCGTCGCGAGCACGCCGTCGGCCCGTCCCCGCGTCACGCTGGCGGTCGCCGTGAGCGAGCCCGTGCGCGTGAGCGTGCACGACGTGCTCGGGCGCGAGGTCGTGCGGTTGCACGACGGCCCGCTCGGTGCCTCCGCCAGCTGGACGCTGCCGGTGCTTCCGAGCGGGGCCTACGCAGTGCGCGCGGTCACGCCGGAGGGCGTCTCCGTCCGGTGGGTGACCGTCGCGCGGTAACGCGGATCAGGCGGGCGTGGCCGGCTCCGACGCGTCCGCCTCGTCCGTGACGAACTGGCGGTAGTGATCGAACCGCTCCAGGATGATGGCGACGTAGTGGACGGGCTCCAGCCCGCGTGCATAGCCGTAGCGCACGACGGGGTCGTTGTAGTACTGCGGGTCGGACTTCTTGAGCAGCCAGTAGGCCACGTCGTCCCACTTGGTCTTGTCGCCGCCGTACTTCTCTGTGAGCCGCTGCGCGTCCATGACGTGCCCCGCGCCGGTGTTGTAGCTGGCGAGGATGAACTTCTGCCGCTCCAGGCTATCTGGAATCATCTCGCCCCAGTACGTGTCGTCCAGCCACTGGAGGTAGCGGACCGCGCCGTCCACGTTCTCCTCGACGTCGTACGGGTCGGAGATGCCGAGGTCGCGCGCAGTCAGGGGCATGATCTGGAGCAGGCCCATCGCGCCCGCCCACGAGCGGGCACGCGGCTTGAACCGGCTTTCCTGGAAGGCCTGGCTCGCGAGCAACCGCCAGTCCCACCCGATCTCGGCGGCGTTCCGTTTGAACACCTCGTCGAACTCGGAGAGGGTGCCGGTCTGACTGGTGAGGTACTGGCTCTCCACGCGCTCGCGGAATCCATCGCGGTCCACGTAGTACTTCTGGTACAGGCTCGCCCAGCGGCGCGAATCCCGGTTCTCCAGGATCCAGCGGTCGAGTGCTTCTTCCAGCTGCGGCGCGTTCTTGCGGACGGCCCACACCACGCCGATGGCTGGCCCGATGGTGGGCCGCACCTCGAGGTTCTCGAAGTAGCTGGCCTCCAGAGCGGCGACGTTCTCGGGTGCCACGGTGAGGTCGATCCCGCCCACGGCCACCTGGCGCACGAGCGCCTCGGACACCGTGTCCACCTCCACCACCTCGATGTCGCCCGTCACCTCGTTCTCGATCTCGACGAGCCGCTGGACGAAGGCGTGGTTGGAGGGGAGGAACACCTGCTCGCCCGCGAGGTCGGCGGGCCTCTGGATTCGCCGCCCACCGATACGGATGGGCTGGAGCGTGGGCTCGTCCTGCTGCGCCCGATCCTCGTTCAGATCGGCGAGGAACTCGTCCGGAGGCGTCGCGAGGACGGAGTCCACCGTGTTCGGGAGCTCCCCGGGCGGACCGTTGCGTTGCACGACCGTCGGCGGCGTCTCATACAGCGGGACGGTGTAGCGGAAGTCCGTCGTGTCACGCTCCGAGGGGAAGATCCGCGAGGCCACCACGTCGCCCAGGCCGGAGTTGAGGTAGTAGAGCAGGCTATCGCGCGGGACGACGCGCATGGTCACCACCACGTCGGCAGCCTCGGCGAAGTCGCGGAGGAGGTCGTACTCGTACCCGAAGGCCTCGCCACGGTAGACGAAGTAGCTCGTCGGGTTGTAGCTCGTCAGCGCGATGATGGTGTCGCGCTCAACGATGGCATCGAGGTCGCGGACGATGGGCTCGGGGAGGCGGACCACCGAGGGCGCGTCCGGGGCGGTGGCCGTGACGATGGCTGCGCCAGCGATGCCGAGAGCGAGGAGGACGGCGACGATGCGGAAGGGGCCGCGAAGCATGACGGGAGAACAGGAGAGGGGAAGGGGTCAACGGAGCGTGGGCGGACCGGGTCCATGAATCCCCCGGCTGGCGCCGCCGCCAGCCGGCCGGGACCGGGCGCCGCGCGCTGGCGCTAGTCGGCACCGACGCCGAGGACGGGGACGTTGCCCGCCTTGAGCGTGCCGGCGTGCCGCTTGGCCAGGAGCTTCGCGATGCCGCCGGCGAGGCTGCTCGCGGCCGTCCAGATCAGCGCCTCGGACCACTGCGTCTCGCGCGCCGCGGGGTTCGTCGGCGGCTTCTTGCCGGTGGTGGAGAACCACGCCTTCTTGAGCAAGGTGTGGGTGGCGAGCGAAGCGGCGGTGGCGGCCACGAAGGTGAGTGCCTTCCAGGTGGTTTCGTCGGAGATGCGCATGGGAAGAGAGGAGGAGAGGGGCAGGGGGTGTACGCGAGGCGTCCGGCGGGGCTCCGTGAAGCGCCGATGGGGCTAGCTTCCCGGCCCTCCTACGATTCTCTCCTCCTGTGCTCCGTACCGCTGGCCTTCTGTCCGCTCTGCTCCTCGCGGGGTGTGCGTCTTCCTCGGGAGGCCGCGTGGCCCTCGCGCCCGATGCTGCCACGTTCGAGTCGCTCGCCGAGGTGGACGCGTTCGTGGGCGGCCGGCCGGGTGACGTGGTGCGCCTGGACGGCTCCACCGTCGCTCTCGACCGGATCGTGCAGGTCCGCCCGGACTCGCTCAGAGGCACCGCCAGCGGGGCGGCGGTTTCGCTGGCGATGCGGGACGTGGACCGGATCGTGTTGCCGGAAGTCGGGGCGGGGCAGGCGCAGGCGGTTGTTTGCGGGACAGTCGGGGCGGCGCCGGGGCTGCTGGCGGCGCTCCTCATCGGGACGCGCGAGGGGGCGCCGGAGGAGTGCCTGGTGGGAGGCGTGACGGCGAGCGTTGCAGGGGCAGTCGCGGGAGCGCTGCTCGGTCCGCGGAGCCGCGAGGACGCGGCGGTCGTGCCCATTACGCCGCTCTCGCGGTTCACGGACGCCCCGCGCGGGGGCGTCGGCGTGCGGGAATAGGGGGCGCGTGGGTGACTCGCAAGGCGGTCCGGGCGCGCGTACGCTGACGCGGTCTCCGCCTCTCGCGATGCGCCTCACTCTTCTGCTCGCCCTCGCGTTCGTCGCCGCCTCATGCTCGTCGGTCGGGTCGTCTGCTGGCGGCTCGCGCGTGCTGTTCCTCGGCAACAGCCTGACGTACACGCACGACCTGCCCCGAGCCGTCGCCGCGCTGGCGGAGGCCGCGGGCGAGGAGATGGCGGTGGCATCGGTCACCGCGCCGAACGTTAGCCTCGAATACCTCTGGCACGACGGCCGTGCGCTCGATGCCATCACGTCCGGCGCGTGGGGCGTGGTGGTGATGCAGCAGGGGCCGTCCACGCAGCCCGCGAGCCGGGAGCACCTCGCGCTCTGGGCGGGACGGTTCGCGGACCGGGTGCGAGACGCGGGCGCGCGTCCAGCCGTCTACATGGTGTGGCCGCCCGCCGGAACGGACCTCGCGCTCGCGGAGGCGTCGTACGCCGACGCAGCGGAGGGGGGGGGGCGCGCTGCTCCTCCCGGTGGGACGCGCGTGGCGCCTCGCACTGGAGGCGGATCCCGACATGCCGCTCTACGGCCCGGACGGGTTCCACCCGAGCCCGACCGGCACGGCGCTGGCGGCGCTCGTCATTTACGGGGGCGTGGCGGGAGAACTGCCCGATGCACTCCCCTCGCGCCTTCCCGTTGGCGGGACGAGCGTCGAACTGGACGCAGCGCTCGTCGAGGCGGCCTCGCGTGCCCTCGCCGGGCGCTGACCCGCTGGCGGCCGGACTCGGCGAGGCGAACCGCCAGCGGGAGGCGTCAGCCGATCACGCGGAGCTTCGCGAACTTCAGCTTGAGCTTCTTCTGGCCCACGCGCGGGAAGTGGACCGTGGCGGAGGTCCGCTCGCCGGAGCCCTCCATCGCGATCACCTTGCCCTCGCCGAAGGTGCCGTGCACCACGCGCGCGCCGGTGACGACGCGGCCGCCGGGGGCCTGCTGTGAGAACTCGTCGTCGTACTCCACGCGGCGGCCGCTAGCGGGCGCGCCCTTGCCGGCGCCGGGCCGGAGCGACTGGCGGTAGTAGTGCGGGTCCATCTGCTCGTAGCCGGACTTCGCGGCGCGCCGCTGGGCCGGGCTGCTGCCGTACGAGTAGCCGCCGTCGGCGTCGTACTCCACGCGGTAGCCGCCCTGCGCGCCGTCGTCCGGGAGGGAGAAGCGGGAGGTGCGCGGGCGGAACGCCGCGCCGGACTCCGTGCGGAGGAGGTCGCCGGTGCCCTCCAACTCGTCGAGGAAGCGGGAGCGGACGGCGCCCTGGCTTTCGCCGTAGCGGTAGCGGGAGCGCGCGTAGGAGAGGTAGAGCGCCTCCTCGGCCCGCGTCGCACCGACGTAGAAGAGCCGCCGCTCCTCCTCCAGCTCGGTCGGGTCCTGGGCCGCTTTCGCGAGGGGGAAGAGCCCTTCTTCCATGCCCGTCACGAAGACGACGGTGAACTCCAGGCCCTTGCTGGCGTGGAGCGTCATGAGCGTGACCCGGTTCTCGTCGTCCGCCAGCCGGTCCACGTCGGCCACGAGGCTGACCTCCTGCAAGAACTCGCTGAGCGTGCGCGGGTTGTCGCTGTCCGCCTGCGCGAACTCGGCGACGGCGTTGAGGAGCTCGTGGACGTTCTCCAGGCGGACCAGGCTCTCGGGCGTGTTCTCGTCGCGGAGGGACTGCATGAGCCCGGTCTCCTGGATGAACTCGCGCGAGAGCTCATCCGCCGGCGAGCTGGCGGCCTTGCTGGCGAAGCGGCTGACCATGAAGGTGAAGTCCTCCACGGCCTTCGCGGCGCGGTTGGGCAGCCCGGCATCGCGCGGCTCGTTGGCGGCCTGCCAGAGCGAGAGCCCGTGCTCGGCGGCGTAGCGCCGGAGCCCGTCGATGGTCTTCGCGCCGATCCCGCGTGTGGGCGTGTTGATGACGCGGAGCAGGCTCGCGTCGTCGCTGGGGTTGACCGCCAGCCGGAGGTACGCGAGCGCGTCTTTGATCTCCTTGCGCTGGTAGAAGCTCGTCCCGCCGACCATCCGGTAGGGGATGTTGCCGCGGCGGAGGGCCTCTTCCAGCGAGCGGCTCTGCGCGTTGGTGCGGTAGAGCACGGCGAACTGGCGCCACGGGACGCCGGCGCGGATGTGGAGGTCGCGGATGGTCCGCTCCACCTTCTGCGCCTCGTCGCGCTCAGAGAGGGCCTCCATGAGCGTGACGGGGTCGCCCTCGGCGTTGTCCGTCCAGAGGTTCTTGTCCAGCTGGCCCGTGTTGCCCTTGATGATGGCGTCCGCGAAGGCCACGATCCGCTTCGTGGAGCGGTAGTTCTGCTCCAGGCGGACGGTCGTCGCGTTGGGGTAGTCCTTCTGGAAGGAGAGGATGTTCTGGATGTCCGCGCCGCGGAAGGCGTAGATGGACTGCGCGTCGTCGCCGACGACGCAGAGGTTCTTGTGCTCCGCCGCGAGGAGCTTCGCGAGGGTGTACTGCGCGCGGTTGGTGTCCTGGTACTCGTCGATGTGGACGTAGCGCCAGCGCTGCTGGTAGGCCTTGAGCGTGTCCGGGTGCTGCTCGAAGAGCCGGATGGGCCACGCGAGCAAGTCGTCGAAGTCCATCGCGTTGGCCTTCCGCAGCGCGTCGTTGTACGGGCCGTAGAGCCGGGCCACGACCTCCTCGTAGGGGTCGGACGCCAGCCGGGCGTACTCAGCGGGCGTGATCATCTGGTTCTTGGCGCCGGAGATCCGCCCGCGCACGCTGCGCGGCGTGTACTTCTTCGCGTCGATGCCGGCGCGGAGCATGAGCTCGCGGAGGAGCCGCTCCTGGTCGTCGGTGTCGTAGATGGAGAAGTCCCGCGAGAACCCGATCTTGTCCGCCTCGCGGCGGAGGACGCGGGCGAACACGCTGTGGAAGGTGCCCATCCACATCCCCTTCGCCTCCGGCCCAACCAGGTCCGTCACGCGGGTCCGCATCTCGCGCGCGGCCTTGTTGGTGAAGGTGAGCGCGAGGATCTGGCTCGGCCACGCCTTCTTGCTCGCGATGAGGTAGGCGATCCGGTGCGTGAGCGTGCGCGTCTTGCCGGAGCCCGGGCCTGCGATGATCATGACCGGCCCCTCGGTCGTGCGGGCGGCCTCCTGCTGGACCTCGTTGAGGCCGCCGAGGAGGGCTTCGGCGTCGGCGAGGTCCGCCTGGGACGGGGAGACAGAAGCGTTGACGCCGCCGGGTCCGGGGTCGTCGGGGTGGAGGGCGAAGGTGCGCATCGGGGTCCGGGATCGTTCGCGCCGAACCTAGCCCGGCGGTGCCGCTCCGGGGTTGAAATCCCGTCGCCTGCTCGGGCTCGGCGCCGCGCGCTGGCGGTCCGTCTCCGCGCCCATCGCGACCGCCAGCCGAGGCGGGTGTGACGTGGCGGGAATGGAGCGCGGCCGAGCGGTATCCCTTCCCGTTCCTGCCATGACACGCCTCCTGTTGTTCCTCGCCTTCGGATTCCTCGTCGGGTGTGGCGGTCGGACCGTGGAGGTCGTCCGCGTGGACGCGGGGCCGGAAACGGTGCCCGCGGACGACGGCTTCCGCGTGACCACGGGCGATCTAGACCGCGCCTACGAGGAGATCGCGATCCTGCGCGTGGGCGGACGTAGCGGGCGCTCGGCGGCGGAGCATTTGATCCATGACTTGCGCGACGCCGCACGGCGAGTGGAAGCGGACGCAGTGGTCCGCGTGGACTTCGAGCCCTACGGAAACGGGGAATCCGGTTCGCTGGAGTGGTACGCGACGGGCACGGCGGTGCGCTTCCGCTAGGGGCGCAGCGTCGCGGAGGGCGCGCCGTAGGTTGCGCTCCCTTTCCGCCTCCCACCATGGAGTTCGCCGGCGCCTTTCCCGATCTGTTCGGTCCGTTCTACGCTTCGGCGTTTCTCGTGTCCTATCTCGTCTCGGCGTGGGTGGGCTACCGGCGGGGGTGGCCGCCTGCGGCATGGCTGCTCGTGCTGGCCGCGGCGGGCATCGGTGGGGCACTGGGGACCCGGGGCTTCTCGCTCGGGATCGCGGACCTCCAAGCGTTACTGGCGGAGGGCGTTCTCCCCGAGGTGGGGACGCGGCGGATTCCGGGCGCGGTCGCGGGGGCGTTGCTAGCGGCGGGGGGCGCGCGGTGGGCGCTCGGCATCCGCCGGTCCATCCTGGACCCGCTCGCCTACGGAGGCCTCGCCGCGCTGGCGGTCGTCCGCGTCGGGTGCTTCCTCGCGGGCTGCTGCTTCGGGACGCCGACCGATGCGCCGTGGGGGCTGACCTACGCCGAGGGCTCCTTCGCGCACGGCTTCCACCTCGCGCACGGCGTCGTGGAGGCGGGCGCGGCGGCCCCGCACCCGGTCCACCCGATCCCGCTCTACGACATCGCGTTCGCGCTCTTCGGGCTCGCGCTCCTCCCCGCGCTCGGCCGGAGGCTCCGCCAGCCGGGCAGCCTCTGCTGGGCGGCGGTCGGCGGCTACGCGGCGTACCGCTTCGTGCAGGACTTCGCGCGGGCCAACGAGGTGGAGGCGTTCGCCGGACTCACCGCGATCCAACTCGCGTGCGCGGCGACGGCGGTCGCGGCCCTCGCGTGGGTGGCGGTGCGCGAGCGACAGCCGGTGGAGCGCGAACGGGAGGTGGCGGAGCCGGGCCTCGCGCGGCTGGCGGCGCTGTTCGCCGGGCTCGTGGCGGTGCGCGTGGCGTTCGATGGGTGGTGGACGCCTGCGGACGAGGCCGTTCTCCTCGTGCGGCTGGTCCCCGCCACCGCCGCGCTGGCGGTCGTCGC
>DUBD01000169.1:10729-69338 GCA_012960515.1 Bacteroidota bacterium
AAGGCGGCGCGGGAGACGGCGGCGCTGACGCAGCGGCAGCAGCAGCAGCACAGCGACGCCGCGACGGCGGCGGAGCGCGGCGCCGCAGGTCCGCTGGGCGACGACACTCGCGGCGGCCGGGCTGCCGCTCGTGCTCGGCTTCCAATTCGCGCCGTCCGATTCCTCCGGCCGGTTCACGTTCTGGGCGGTGGAGGCGCACGCGGCGCAGGGACTCTACGAGGACAACGACATCTGCTCGTCCTCGCTGTGGGAGTACCGGACGGCTGGCGCGGGCTTCGCGCACGTCACCGTGGACCCGGACCGCCGGTTCTCGCGCGAGGTCGGCGTGAGGCTCTACGGCGGCTCGCAGCAGTCCGCATACGATGTCGTGCGCTACGACGAGGAGGGGATGCCGATGGAGCCCGCGCGCATCGACGGGCAGCCGGTCTCGGTCCTCGCGCCGTACGTGCAGGTGGAGGGGCGCCACCTCGGCGGGCACCTCGGGCTCCAGGTCGGGCAGGTCCCGCTCGGCGGCGACGAGTCCGACGACCCCGGCATCCTTCCGTCGTTCGGCGCGAGGCTCGGGCCGCGGCCGTTCCACTTCCACTTCGGCGTGCTGGATGGCCCGCACTTCGGCGCTCCGGCCGCGGCTGCCCACGTCGGCATCGGGACGGGCACGCTCACCTCGCGAGGGCAGGAGGTGCGGGTGCAGGGCGGCGTCTCGGGCTCCGGCTACTACGTGAGCGGAGCGCTGCCGCTCGGCGACGTCCTGGTGGAGCCGATGGTGGCCCTCGGACCGGCGCAACTGCGCTACTCGGGTACGCAGGAGGAGACGGGCCACCGGGTCTATCAGGCCAGCCTCCGCGCCCGGTACCACCTCAGCTACGAGGCGGCGCCTGCGGGGAGGATCCCTGCGCTGCCCGATTCCTTCGCGCTGCCGCCCGTCGCGCCCGACACCGCAGCGCAGTAGCCGCCCGCTGGCGGAGGGTCTCGGCGGGTTCGGCTCAGACCGTCCGCCAGCCGCCGGCGCTACGGCTCGATGATGACGGGCGTGCCCACCTGCACGACCTCCCAAAGATCGTCCATGTGCACGTTCCGCAGCGCGATGCAGCCGCGCGTCCACGCGCGCTGGCGTCCGCTCCCGTTGCCGTGGATCTCGATGAGCCCGCCGAGGCGCGTGCCCTGGGGCGGCTCGCGGAACTCGCGGTGGGCCGCGAGGATGGACTCGTACTCGCGCTGGGAGATCAGCCCCTCGTCCAGCCCACGGAGGGCGTGGACCGGCGTGGGGTAGGAGAGCACGAACGCGAGGTAGTAGTCGGACTCCGGGTGCCGGCGCGTGACGTAGAAGGTGCCCTCGGGGATCTTGTGCTCCTCGCTCTCGGTGCGCGCGGCGCGGCGAATCTTGTCGCCCTCGGGCGTCGCCGAGACATCGGCGGGCATCGTCTTCCACAGCTCTGCGCCCCGGTAGACGTAGACCATCCGCTCGCTCTTGTCGATGCGGATCCAGAGGTTGGAGAGGGCCTCGTCGCGGACCCAGCCCTCCGTCTCGCCGTGCAGCACGCGCCGCCAGCCGTCGGGGTCGGGCTCGGAGAGCGAGCGGAGCGTGGAGCGGAGCGGGAGCGTGGCGAGGAGCGCGCCGCCGGGCTCCTTCCGCATGGGCTCGCCCGCGCGGACGGTGTAGTACGGCGGAGCCGTCTCGGGATCGGGCGAGAGCGCCGCCAGCCGGTCGCGCTCGGCGAAGGTGCGCGGGGCTGGCAGGAGGCTGTTGCCGTCGGCCTGGGCCTGCCCGGCCGGGACGCCCGCGAGCGCCCAGACGCAGGCCAGGACGAGAGAAAATCGGAGCGTCATGTGGCGCGGAAGCTAGAAGTCGCGGCGGACCCACGCAACGCGCGGCGGCGGGAGATCGCGCGTTCGCTCCGCGCTGGCGGAAGGGTTCGGCGTCAGCTCGCGGAGCTGAAGACGCCGGGGGCCGCGACGACGGCCTCGACCGGGTTCACCCCGTTGGCCACGAGGCAGGCGAGGTACGCCTCGCCGACGCCCGCCAGCAGGTCGCCCGAGGTCACGGTGTCGGCGGCTGCCTGAGCGCTTACGTCCGCGTTGGCGGGCGCGAACCCGTGCCCCGCGGCTTCGAGCGCGCCCACGTCCCCGTCGCTGTCGCCGATGAAGGCGACCTCGGAGAGCTGGAGGCCGTCCTGCTCGGCCACCCAGGCGAGCGCCTGAGCCTTCGTCAGCGCGGCCGGGACCACGTCGATGGACCACGGCGTCGAGAACGGGTGGAGGTCCACGCCGGTCTCGTCCTTGAGCCGCGAGACGAACTCGTGGGCGGCGGGGAGGAAGCCCGCGCACTCGCCCTGGTTCGGGCTCACGATGCCCGCCTGCGCCCGCTTGCCGTAGTCGAGCGAGATGGCGGGGACGCTGGCGACGATCTCGCGCAGGAAGAACTCCCGCATGCGATCCAGCGCCCGCTCCGTCGCAGCCGTGAGCGCGGGGTTCCACTCGATAGACGCGGCCGGGAGATCGAACCGGCCGCCGCCGCTCTCGAACAGCGCAGGACCCGCGAGGCCGAGCGCCTGCGAGACGGCTTCCACATATGCATACGCCCGTCCCGAGCAGATCCCGACGCGGGGCCACCGGTCGTCTTCTTCTGCACGGATGGCCCAGGCGCGAAGCCGAGCGAAGCCTGCGAGATCGAACGGGCGGTAGGGCTCCGAGAGGCAGCCGTCGATATCGGCCAGGAAGAGACGGATCACAGAAGGAGAAGCAGGGCGCCCCGAAGGTGTCGGGACGCCCTGCGCGCGTCAAGCGAAGAGTGCGGGAGGGGCGCCAGCCTCACTCGTCCGGGTAGGCCGCGCGCACGCTCGCCCGCCACCTCGCCATCGCGTCCCCGATGGAGTCTCGCCGTGCCTCGGACCACGACTCTGCGAGGTCGTCCGTCTCCCCCGGGTCTCGCGCGAGGTCGTAGATCTCCATGTCCTCGCACGACCACCGGCAGACCGCCTTCCAGTTCCGCCAGCGCGCGGCGGTGGCGACGTGCTCGTGGTGGGAGGCGATGAACAACCACCGCGCGGGGTCGGGCGGGGAGAGAAGGGAGCGCCCGGGCAGCCTCGCGCCCGTCAGCCGGAGGCCGAGCGCGTCCGCGATCGTCGGGACCACGTCGGTCAGCTGGCGGGGGCCGTGGGCGCGTCCGGGTGCGATTCCGGGGCCGAGGAGGAGCGCCGGGACGTGGAGGGCTTCCTGGTAGAGCCCGTCGCCGTGTGCGTAGAGCCCGTGTTCGCCGAACGCCTGCCCGTGGTCGCCGACGACGAGCAGGAGCGTGGAGTCCATCGCGCCGGTGGCTCGGAGGCCGCGGACGAGACGCCCGAGCGCGCGGTCGGAGTGGGCGACGGCGTCGAGGTAGTGGGCGTGGCGTGGGGCGTCCGATAGGGCGTGATGCGGGGCGCCGGGCGGGACGACGTAGGGGTAGTGCCCGGAGAGGGTCAGGAACGTGAGGAAGAAGGGCGTGCCCTCGCGGTGGCGCTCGCTGGCCCACTCGAGGGCCGGGGTGACCGCGTCGAAGTCGTCCACGCCGAGCGCGCGGCGTTCGAGCTGGCGCGCGCCCCGCTGGCGGAGGGCCTCGGCGCCGAGCATGGCGTCGAAGCCGAGGTTCTGGAGGATGACGTCCTTGCGCTCGTAGCGGAGCCAGGCCGGGGACGCGAACAGCGAGCGGTAGCCGTGCGGTCGCAGGAGGTCCGGCACCCCGACCGCCGGGAGCCCGCCGGGGACGTTCGCGCGGAGGCGCGTCTCCGGGCTCGGGAAGACGCCCGAGAGCATCGCGCCGACCGTCTTGTTGGTGTACGGCGTCATGGCGAGCATCTCCTCGACCACGAGCCCGCGGGCCGCGAGGGAGTCCAGCGTGGGCGTGGGCGCCGGGCCGCCCCACGGGCCGGTGGAGGCTGCACGGACGGATTCCAGGATGACGAGGACAACGTTGAGTCGCCGCGTCTCGGGGGTCGCCTGTGCCTCCGTCGAACGCGCCTCGAAGGCCGGGGGCGGGAGGTCCGTGATCTCGCCCCAGGGCGCCGGCGGTGGCCGTTCCAGTAGACGGGCATACTCTCCGCCCGCGCCGACGGGCACCGCCAGCGCGAGCGCGGCCACCCCCACCATCGCGCCGGTCCGCCCGCTCGCGCCCCGCTGGCGGTCCACCCAGGCGCGGACGGGCGCACGGCGTAGCACGAGCGCCACGGCAGCGACGAGCGCGAAGGGGAATGCGAGCAGCGCGATGCGGTCGGGCGAGAGCTCTGCCGCCACGACGCCGGCCAGGCTCGCACTGTCACTGGAGCCCGCGTGCGCGGCGAGCACCTCGGGGTCGAGCGGCAGGCCGAACGCGTCGGCGTATCCGTATTGGAACACCGCGGCGACTCCCACACCCACGATGAACGCTGCGAGGGCGACGCGCGCGACACGGCGGGCCCACCCCTGGAGGTGACTGAGCGCGATCGCCGCGACGAGGCTCACTGCCAGCAAGACGCCCACATCGGCGAGAGCCACGCTCAGGGCTCCGGCGCCGTCCAGACTTCGCGGCGCGCGCCAGCCGGCCAGCCGGAGCCCGCCTACGAACACCGCCAGCGGGCCGGCGAGGAGCCCGACGCGGAGGGCGGCGTCACGGGAAACGGGAGGGGCGGGCACGGTCCGGGGAGAGCGGGCGGAAGCTATTCCTCCGCCACGCCCGCAGCAGGTCAGACCTCGTCCCCCACGCCCCGGTACGAGCGCCGGAAGTAGAGCAGGGGGCCAGCATCCCGCCCCGGGATCCGTTCCACGACGTGCCCTACCTGAAGCGTGTGGTCGCCCGCCTCCATCTGGCCACTCGGGCGGCAGAGCAGGATGCCGAGCGTGTCTGCCAGCAGGGGGAGGCCGAGCGGGGTGCGCGTGTGTGCCACGCCGTCCAGCTGGGCGTCCAGGTCGGGGACGGCGAAGCGGGAGGCGAGGGACGCCTGATCCTCCGCGAGGAGGTGGACCGCGAAGCTGGGTGCCGTCTGGAGCGCCTCGTGGAAGCGGGTGCCGTGCGTCACGTTGAACGTTACGAGGGGCGGCGCGAGGCTGGCGCTGGCGAAGGAGCCGATGGTCGCGCCCCGCGGGCCGCCCGCGCCCACGCACGTCACGATGACGACGGGGGAGGCGAAGTCTCGGAGCGCGTGGCGGAGGCCCTCTCCGTCGATGGGGACGGATTCCGGGTGGGCGGGAGCCTGGTCGGCCGGGGCTGGATCTTCGAGGGGAGTCATGCCGGGCGTACCCGTCAGGAAGGACAGGGATTCCGCCCC
The DNA here is from genome assembly GCA_012960515.1 of Bacteroidota bacterium. Lineage (GTDB taxonomy): Bacteria > Bacteroidota > Rhodothermia > Rhodothermales > Rubricoccaceae > Rubricoccus. The sequence goes on from DUBD01000169.1 coordinate 16,006, forward strand.
GCAGGCTGGGCCAGGCGGGGGGGCGGGGCAACCGGTTGTCGTTGCACGTCCTACGGACTGCCGCCACGGGGTCCGACAAGGGGGCGCGGGGCGCGCTTCTGGTGCGAGCGACGCGGCCAGGGGACACTGGAGCACCCCGTTTCCCCCTCTCCCCATGACCCTCTCGCTACCGCTTCGCCTGACCCGAGCGCTCGTCCTGCTGGCGCTCGCCCTCGCCGCGCCGCTGGCCTTCGCCCAGGGCATCGTCGGCTCCACGCTTCAGGACGCTCTCGCGAGCGCCGGCGCGCTCGATCGCCTGGAGGTCGTCGTCACGTACGACCAGGACGGGCCGCTCACGGCGCTCCAGCGGGACGCCCTCGGCGCGCTCGGCATCACCACGGCGCGCACGTTCGAGAGTCTCCCCATGGCCGGCGCCCTCGCCACGCCGACGCAGATCGCCAGTCTGGCGGGCCTGCCGGGTGTCGCCTCGGTCTGGCTCAATGAGGAACTCACCTACTACAACGACGGCTCGCGCCAGATCACGGGCGTGGACCGCCTCCGCACGGACGCCGGGATGCGCACGTCGCAGGGCCTCCCGTACTCCGGCCAGGGCGTGACGGTCGTCGTCAACGATTCCGGCATCGACGCCACGCACGCGGACCTCCCGTACGGGTCCAAGGTGGTGGAGAACGTGCAGGCGGTCACGAACCTGAACGCTCTCTCCGGGCTCCTCCCGATCACGTACCTGGAGGGCCAGCCGAACACGGACACAAACTCCGGACACGGCACCCACGTCGCTGGCACGGTGGCCGGGACCGGCTCGCGTTCCGGTGGGCTGTACGAGGGTGTCGCGCCCGGCGCGGACCTCATCGGTTACGGCTCCGGCGCTGCCATCGCGATTCTCGACGGCCTGGGCGGGTTCGATTACGCCATCACGCACCAGTTCTCGTTCGACAACCCCATCCGCGTCATCACCAACTCCTGGGGATCCGACGGCGAGTTTGCGCCGGAGAGCCCCGTCGTGCAGGCCAGCTACCGCGCGTACCAGCGCGGGATCGTGACGCTGTTCGCGGCCAGCAACAGCGGGCCGGGCGAGGACACGCACAACATCTACGCGCAGGCCCCGTGGGTGCTCTCCAGCGGCGCGGGCGACAAGCTCGGCGCGCTGGCGGACTTCTCCTCCCGCGGCAAGAAGGGCGAGGGCTACACCTTCCAGACGCCGGACGGCGAGACCTGGGAGTACCGCAACGACGTCACCGTGGTGGCGCCGGGCGTGGACATCATTTCCACCCGCGCCGTGACCAACCTGTCGTCGAACGGCGGCGACGCCGACCTGGAGGTGATCGCCCCCGCGCACCTCCCGTTCTACACGATGATCTCGGGCACGTCCATGGCGACGCCCCACGTGGCCGGCATCGTCGCGCTGATGCTGGAGGCGGACCCGACGCTGGACCCGCTGGAGGTCAAGAGCATCCTGCAGCGGACCGCGACCAACATGCCTGGCCGTGAGGCCTGGGAGGTGGGCACCGGCTACGTCAACGCGCACGCCGCCGTCGCGGAGGTGCTGGGGTACGACGTCGGGGACCGCGCGTCCTTCGCGAACGCCACCCGCGACTTCAACGCCGAGGCCCTCACCCGGGACGCCGGCGGGTTCGACGTGGACCTCGACTTCTCCCCGGTGGGGGAGACGGACGAGCACCGCTTTACGGTGGGCGAGGACATCTCGCTCGTGAAGGCACGCGCCGTCGTCTCGGAGAACACCATCGCGCTCGTGCTCATCTCGCCGACGGGCAAGCGCTACGGCTCCGGGATCACGCTGCCCCTCCTGGGCGAGATCGCCGGCGTGAGCGCGCCGGGCGAGCCGGGTGAATGGACCGTGACGGTCCGCGGCATCGGCTCCGTCTCCGGCGTCGGCGTGGACCCGCTCGGGATCACGAACGGCGTGGCGCTCCCCGGCACCGTGGAGGCCCGCGTGGAGTTCGTGGCCGTGGACGGCTTCGACGGGCTGGCGGACATCGCCGGCCATCCGGCGGAGGGCTTCATCAAAGCCGGCATCGTGAACCAGCTGTTCGACGGCTTCGAGGACGGCACCTTCCGGCCCGACGACCGCCTCCGCCAGCGCGACCTCGCGACCTACCTCACGATGGGCGCGGGCATCCGCCAGCCGGCACGCCTCGCGGACCGCGAGCAGATCGCGCCGAGCGCGGTGATGCAGACGGGCGCGGCGCTGAAGGACCGCGACGGCGTCTTCCCGGGCGTCATGCGGGACTACGCCGGCAACCGGAAGGTCGTCCGCGCGGAGCTGGCGTACACGCTCGTCGCGGCCCTCGGGCTCCACGGCCCCGCCGCGGACTACACCGGCGACGTGGCCGTGGCCTACGACGGCGACCGCATCGTGCTGGACGACAGCGACGACATCCCCGCCGAGCTTCGCGGCTACGTGCAGCTGGCGCTGGACGCCGGGCTGATGACCGCCGAGTTCGGCATCCGCCAGGGACGGTTCGACCCGTTCCCGACCATCACCGCGCGGTTCAACCCGACCGACGCCGTGACCCGCGGGGAGTACGCCGCCGCCGCCGTCCGCCTCGCCGACGCCTATGACGCGGCCGACCCGGACGCCTTCGACGCGCCCGAGGAGGGCGGCCCGCTGGGTCTGCCCGGTCTTCCGGGGCTCCAGACGGTCGCGGAGCTGACGCTGGACGCCAACTCGCCGAACCCGGTGGCGACCTCCACGCGCATCGCCTTCAGCACGGCGCAGAGCGGCCCCGTCACCCTCGCCGTCTACGACCTCTTGGGTCGCGAGGTGAGCCGGCTCGTGGATGGCTCTCTGGATGCGGGCCAGCACCAGGCCACGCTCGACGCGAGCGACCTCGCGGCCGGCACGTACCTCTACCGTCTGACCGCAGGTGGGGAGACCCTCGTGCGGCAGATGACGGTCGTCCGTTGATTGGGGAGACTGGATGGACCGCAGCGGGCGGGATGGCAGCAGCCGTCCCGCCCGTCTGTGTTAGAACAGCTCGCGCTGGCGCGATTCGAGCGCCAACAGCGCACGCTTGCGGTGCAGCCCGCCCGCGTACCCCGTCAGCGATCCATCCGCCCCGATCACGCGGTGGCATGGGACCACCACCGCGAGTGGGTTCTGCCCGTTCGCCGCGCCGACGGCCTGTGCGCCGCCAGGCTGCCCGAGCGCTCGCGCCAGCTCGCCGTAGCTCCGCGTCTCGCCGTGGGGGATGCGGAGCAGCTCGGCCCAGACCGCACGCTGGAACGGCGTGCCCGCCGGGCGCAGCGGGAGGTCGAACGCGGTCCGGCCGCCGCTGAAGTACTCCGCCAGCTGGCGGGCCGCCTCGGCGAGGGCGTCGGGGGCCGGGCGCGCGTCCGGGGGCGGATCGGCGTCGAAGGCGATGGACGTGAGGGCGCCGTCGTCGTCCGCGAGGAGGAGCGCGGGACCGAGCGGCGTTTCTGCGATGTGGTAGATCACGACGCCTCGCGGAGCGTCCCGCACACGAGCAGGCAGAGTCCCGGGATGGACGGGTCCGTCACGCGGTAGACGGAGTAGATCCCCTCGCGCCGAGAGCCCACGAGGTCGGCCTCCGCCAGCAGACGGAGGTGCTTGGACGTGTTCTGGTGGCTCTGGTCGGCGGCCTCCGCGAGTTCCTGTACGGTCGCCTCGCCGCGCTCCAGGAGCACGTTGAGCAGGCGGAGGCGGACGGGGTCGCCGAGCAGGCGGAAGCGCATCGCGGCGCCTTCCAGGAGGGAGTCGGGGACGGGTGCGTTCATGGCGCGAGGATACGGCCGGAGGCGCGGGCTGAGGCTCGAACGGCGGGGAACGATTTGCCGATCCGCAGGAAGCCCCTGCCGGGCACGAGGCGCCGAATCGCGGATTCCGAGGGTTCTGGAGCGTGGCAGGACACTTGGACAGGGGCGGGCACACCCCCACGCCCCATGCTCCTCCGTCTCCAGAACGCCGCGGCCTCCATGAGCGAGCTGGCCCAGCGCCAGGACCGCGTCGCGAACAACCTCGCGAACGTCAACACGGTCGGCTACAAGCGCGACCGCGCGTTCGCCCAGGCGCTCGACGAGCGCATCGACGCGGACGGCGCGCCCCGCAGCCTCCGCGATTCCGGCCAGTGGGCCGACCTCTCGGGTGGCGCGATGGTGGAGACGGGCAACCCCCTCGACCTCGCCATCGCGGGCGACGGCTTCTTCCAGGTCCGCACGCCGGACGGGCAGACCCGCCTCACCCGCGCCGGCGAGTTCCTCCTCGATGCCGACGGCGTCGTGCGCTCGCCCAGCGGCCTCGAACTCCTCGGCACCGACGGCCAGCCGATCACCCTCCCGCCCTCCGGCGGCGAGATCGCGATTCACGCGAGCGGAGAGATCCGCATCGGCGGAGTTCGTGCGGGCGAGGTCGGCGTGGTGACCGTCGCGGACCCCGCGGCGCTCGTCCGGCTGGACGGCGCGACGTGGGACACCGCCGGCCAAGCGACGGCGCCAGCCGCTGGCGCTCGCGTTCAGCAAGGCATGCTGGAGTCTGCCAACGTGGACCCCCTCGCGGAAATGACCGAGCTCATCGCGCACGTCCGCCTCTTCGAGAGCCAGCAGAAGTCCCTCCAAACCACAGACGAGGTCCTCGGCGCTGCGACGCGAGACCTCGGCACGTTCTAACCGCCATGCTCCGCGCACTCCGTACTGCCGCCCTCGGCATGAGCGCTCAACAGACGAGCGTCGACAACACGGCGAACAACCTCGCCAACGCCAACACGACGGGCTTCAAGAAGGCGCGCGTGGCCTTCCAGGACCTCCTCTACCAGCGGGTCCGCGCCGCCGGCGGCCAGGGCGAGTCCGCGCCCCCCAGCGCGCTCCAGCTCGGGCACGGCGCCGTCGCCGTCGCCACGGGAGGCACGTTTACGCAGGGCGGGATGAGCGAGACCGGCAACGCGCTGGACTTCGCGATCAACGGCGCTGGCTTCTTCCAGATCCAGATGCCGGACGGCACGGCGGCCTACACCCGCGATGGCACCTTCTCCGTCACGGCGGACGGCCAGCTCGTGACCCAGAGCGGGTTCGCGCTGGAGCCCAGCATCGACGTGCCGCCGGACGCCCTCGGCGTGGAGGTCCGCGCGGATGGCACCGTCTACGCCCGGATGTCCGGAGAGGCCGAGCCCTTCGAACTCGGCCAGATCGAGCTGGCGCGCTTCCAGAACCCCGCCGGCCTCCGCGCGACGGGCGGCAACCGCTACGAGGCGACCGAGGCCAGCGGCCAGCCCATTCTCGCGCCCCCCGGCATGGACGGCGTGGGCACGCTGCATCAGGGCTTCCTCGAGGCCTCCAACGTGGACGTGGTGCAGGAGATGGTGGACCTCATCGCCAGCCAGCGCGCCTACGAGCTCAACTCCAAGATGGTCCAGGCGAGCGAGGAGATGCTCCAGGTCGCCAACAACGTCAAGCGATGATCCTCGCGCTCCTCCTTCTCTTCGCCCTCGCGCCCGCGGACGAGCACGCGGTGGCCCTCGCCGCCGAGGCCGCGCTCGTGGAGGCGTGGCCGGACGCCGCCAGCGGCGCGACCGTGGAGGTCGTGCAGCTGAGCCCCGGCGTGCGCGAGGCGGAAGGAGAGCTCCGCGTCCGCTTCCCCCGCGAAGTTCGTCCCGAAGGCCGCGTCGGCACCGACGTGGACGTGCGCCGTCCCGATGGGGCGTGGGAGCGCGCCGGGTGGGCCTACCTGTCCGTCCGCTGGTCCGCCGTCGCCCTCGTGCCCGTCCGCGACATCGCGCGCGGCGAAACGATCACCGCAGCCGACGTCCGTCGCGAACGCCTGCCCCGTGCGGAGATCCCCGGCCGCCCGCTGGCGCTCGACGTGATCGAGGCCGGGGAGTGGACGGCGCGGCGCCCGCTCCGCGCCGGCGCCCCGCTCACCTCCCGCGACGTGGAGCGCCCGCCGGTCGTCTCGCTCGGGGAGTCCGTGCGGGTGCTGTACGTCCGCGGCGGCCTCCGCTTCTGGCTCGATGGCGAGGCCCGCGGGCCCGGCGCCCCAGGCGACCTCATCGACGTGTACTGCTCCACCACCCGCGCCACCTACCGTGTTCGCCTGCTCGGCCCTGGAGAAGGGGAGTGGGTGAGCACCCACTGACCGATGCTCCGTACGCTCCTCCTGCTCTGTCTCGCGCTCCCGGCCGCCGCCCAGGACGCTCCCACTACCGCCGCGCCAGACGCCGCCAGCGGGCCGCGCCGGATCGTCTCGCTCTACTCGGACCTCCGCGCGATGTCCACCGGCGACCTCCTCACGGTCGTGCTGGAAGAGCGGACCTCCGCGCGCCGCACGACGACCTCCTCCGAACAGACCGAGACCGCCTACGGCGGCAGCGCCTCCGTCTCGCCGACGCTCGGCGGCACGTTCTCGCTCGGCGGCGACTTCGCGCGGCGCTCCGGCGAAGACAGCCGGACGGTCCAGAGCGACCTCCTCGTGGGCACGCTCACGGCGCGGGTCGTCGGCGTGGACCCGGCGGGCAACCTCCTCGTGGAGGGCGAGCGCCAGCTGGACGTGGACGGCACGACGCACATCCTCCAGGTCTCCGGCCTGGTCCGCCCGCAGGACGTGGGGCCGTCCAACTCCGTGCTCTCGCACCAGATCGCGGACGCCCGCGTGGCCTACCGCACCGAGGGCGGGGGCGGCCTCCCGTTCCTCAGCTCCAAGCTCCTCACCACGATCGGCGCCGCGGCCGTGCTCATCGGCGCGGTCGTGCTCGGCAGCAGCCTGAGCGGCAGCGCCGGCGACGCCCTCCCGACCGGCGAGTAATCATGCGCACGACCGTCCTCCTCGTTCTCGCCGTCCTGCTGGCGGTGCCCGCCGCCGGCCAGACGCCCGCCGCGCAGCAGGGTGTCCGGATCAAAGACCTCGTCGTGCCCGCGGGCGCGGTGCCGGTCCAACTCCTCGGCTACGGCATCGTGGTCGGGCTGGACCGCACCGGCGACCGGGCGCGAGGCCGCAACGGTGCGCCCTACACCGTGCAGAGCATCGCGAACATGCTGGAGCGGTTCGGCATCGCCGTGGACCCCGCGACGCTCGGCACGCGCAACGCCGCCGCCGTCATGGTCACCGCCACCCTGGACCCGTTCGCGGGGCCGGGCTCGGCCGTGGACGTGACCGTGGCTGCGCTGGGCGACGCGCGCTCGCTCTCGGGCGGCGTGCTGCTCCAGACGCCGTTGCAGGACATGGCCTCCGGCGGGGAGGTGGTCGCGCTCGCCCAGGGCCCCGTGCTGACGGGGACGCTCCAGGCCTCGGCCGCCGGCTCCACCACGCGGACCGGCCCTACGAACACGGGCCGTGTGCCCGGCGGGGGTGCCGTCATCCGCGCCGCCAGCGCCACGTTCCCGACCGACGTGCTGGACCTCTCCCTCCGCCGCCCGGACTTCTCGACCGCCGCCGCCATCGCGGCCTCCATCAACGGGCAGTTCCCCGGCAGCGCGACAGCGCTGCACGCCGGTGCCGTCCGCGTCGAGGTGCCGCCGGAGGTCGGGGCCGTGGGGATGATGGCCGCGCTCGACGGGCTGGCGGCGCGCGTGGACGCCCCCGCGCGCGTGGTGGTCAACGAGCGGACCGGCACCATCGTGGCCGGGGGCGCGGTGCGCATCTCCGAGGTCATGATCACCTACGGGGCGCTGACCATCTCGACGCAGGTGGACCCCGTGATCTCGCAGCCGAACCCGCTCGGCGATGGCGAGACCGTCCAGACGCGCGTCGGCTCCGCGCAGATCGACGCCGCGCCCGTCCGCTCCGTCGTCCTCCCGCCCAGCGCCGACGTCGCCGAGCTGGCGGCGGCCCTCAACGAGCTGGGGCTCTCCGCCCGCGACGTGATCGCGGTGTTCCAGGCCATCGACCGAGCCGGCGCCCTCCAGGGCGAGCTCGTCGTCCTCTAGCCCATCGCGCGATGACCGTGTCTCCGCTCGCCGCCTCGGCGCCCACCCCTTCCGCCAGCCGCTCCGCCACCTCTCCCGAGGAGGCCGCCGAGCAGTTCGAGGCCGTCCTCACCCGCCAGTTCGTCCAGGTCATGACCAAAGACCTCTTCGACGAGGAGGGCGAGGGGATGCTGTCCGGGCAGGCGGACCTCCAGCGCGATACGCTCACGGACGCGCTCACGCAGCACCTCACGGACGCCGGGACGCTCGGCATCGCGGACCTCCTCCTCACAGCGTGGGGCGAGTCCGCTCCGCCGGAAGCCCCCGCCGACCGCTCCCCGTCTCCCGCGACAGCCGAATCCGGCGGCACAGCCCCGTTCCGTTCTCGCGAGATGACGATGGAAGAGGCCCTCCGGACCTACGCGCCGGCTGCACAGCGGCCCGCATCGCTCGATTCTACCCAGTAGCTGCCGACGCCATGACGACTCCTCTCACGAGCGCCTTCGAAGCCGAGCGGGACGCCCTCCTCGCCGTCGCGACCTCCGCGCGCGCGCAGGTGGACGCGCTGGCGGAAGGCCCCGACGCGTTCGAAGCCGCCGTCTCGGCCACGCTCGACGCCGTCTCGGACCTCGACGCCTGCCAGCGCCGCCGCCAGCGGCACGCGGCCGACCCCACCTCCGGCGACGTGGACCCCGCCGCCCGCGAGGCGCTGGAGTCCGCCGCCGCAGACGCACAGCACGCCTGCGATGTGCTCGCGTTCGCGCTCCGGCACGCCGCCGCGCTCGGGCGGGACCTCCTCCGGGTCGGGCACGAGTCCGAGCCCCTCGGCCAGGTCTACACCGCCCGGGGTGCCGTGGCGGCTACGGGTCGGGCGGTCCGCCCCCTCGGCACGCGCCTCCCATGAGTCTCTCCAACCTCTACCTCACCGGCCGCCGTGGTCTCCTCGCCGCCCAGGCAGGGACGAACGTGGCCGGGCAGAACCTCGCGAACGTTGAGACGCCGGGGTACTCCCGCCGGACGCTCCGCCTCTCGACGGACCCCATCCCACGAGGCGGCATCGTGTTCCACGGCGTCGCGCCGGGCGCTGGCGGCGGCGTGGGGGTGACCTCGCTGGACCGCCTCCGCAGCGCCATCATGGATGACGCCGTGCGCGATGCGCGAGCGGGGGAGGGCGGTGCTGACGAAAGCGCCCGCCTCCTCGCGTCGTTCGAGGCGCGCCTCGCGCCGGACAGCGGCGGCGGCTTGCTGGGCGCGCTGGACTCCTTCTACGCCTCCTGGTCAGACGTGGCCGCCGCGCCCACGGATTCCGGCCGTCGCGACGTGCTGCTCGCCTCGGCCCGCGCGATGGTCCAGGCTGTGCAGACCGCCAGCGGGCGGATGGACGCCGTCGCGGCCTCCACGCAGGGCGAGCTCCAGACGGCCGTCGGCGAGGTGAACGACCTGCTGAGCGAGATCGCCAGCTTGAACGCGCAGGCCCGCGCGGCGCACGCCACCGGCGCCGAGGCGCACGACGTGCTGGATCAGCGGGACCAACTCCTCGACCAGCTCTCCAGCTTCGTCCCCGCCCAGGTGCGCCCGCAGGACGACGGGACCGTGACCGTCACCGTGGCGGGCATGATCGGCGTCCAGGGCGAGACCTCGGAGGCCTTCGAGCTCCGGCTGCCGCCCGAGACGGACCAGCCGCAGGTGTTCGCGGCCGGCGCCCGCCACCCGCTCCGCCTCGACGCGCTGGCGGGAGGGCGCGTCGGTGCCCAACTCGGACTGCTCAACGACGCCATCCCGGCGGCACGCGAGAGTCTGGACGCCCTCGTCGCCGAGGTCGTCGGCTCCGTCAACGCCGCCCACGTGCAGGGCGAGGGGCTGGACGGCCAGACCGGCCGCACGTTCTTCGATCCCACGGGGACGAACGCGGACTCGTTCGCGCTCAGTGCGGACCTCACGAGCGGCGACGCCATCGCGGCGGGAACGGCAGGGGCCGGGCCGGGCGATGCGGCCGTCGCCAACGCGATCGTGGACGGCAGCGCCTCGGCCACGGCCACCCTCACGGACCTCCTCACCGACATAGGCACGCGGACGCAGAACGCTTCCGCCGCCGCAGAAGCCAACGCGGCGGTCGCCGCTCACACGGAGGCCCTTCGCGATGGCATCTCGAGCGTCTCCACGGACGAGGAGATGACCAACCTCATCCGCTACCAGCAGGCCTACGCGGCCTCCGCGCGCGTCATCGAGACGGCCAACACCCTCTTCGACTCGCTCCTCTCGATCTAATCGCCATGCCGAGCCCGCTCCATTCCGTCGTCGGACGCTCCCTGACCCAGATCGGCGTGGACCGCGCCCTCCCACGCACGCGCGCTCAGGTGGACGACCTCCGCGAGCAGCTGGCGACGGGGCTCCGCGTGCGCCGCGCCTCCGACGATCCGGGCAGCTACGGCCAGGCGCGGCGGCTGGAACAGGTGGAGAGCCGCCTGACTCAGGTGGAGCGCGGGCTCGGGCTGGCGGACCTCTGGTCCAACCGGACGCAGGACGAGCTAGACGCCGTCTCGACGCTCTTCGCGGAGGCCTACGAGACCGGCCTTCGCGCCGCGAACGGCGTGGTGGACCTCGAACCGCTGGCGGCCAAGACCGAGTCGCTCCGAAGCGAGGTGATCGACCGGCTCAACGCCCAGAGCGACGGCGAGTACCTCTTCGCGGGAAACCAGACGCGGACGCAACCGCTCCAGGCAGACGGCACGCTCGCCGCGGGCGACTTCTCCGGACAGCGCGAGCGCGAGATCGCGCCCGGCATCACGCTCGCCGTCAACATCCCCGGCAGCGACGCTTTGATGATCGACGGAGAGGCCGCGCCTGCGCGTCTCCAGGCGCTCGCGGACGCGATCCGTGGCGGCGACCCGACGGTCATCCGAGACGCGCTCGAATCCGTGGGTGCCGGGCGCGATCACTACATCGACCTCGGCGCTCGTGCCGGGACCACCGCGCAACGGCTGGACGCCGCCCGTTCCGGGCTGGAGGCTCAGAAGCTCTACACCGCCGAGGCCCGCTCCGAGGCGGAGGACGCGGACGTGGTGGAGGTCCTCGGCGCGCTGGAGCGCCAGCAAGCGGCGCTGGAGGCCGCCCTCCGTGCGACCGCCGCGTCCATTCAGCCGTCGCTGATGGACTACCTCCGGTAGCGGAGGGCACCGAGTCGGCCGAGCGCGAGGCGGGAGGGGCGTCCGCGCCATACGTCGTGCAGAGGTGGGCCGCGCGCTGGCGGACGGTCCGAACGAGCGGAAGGGGGCGTGTCGAGGGGCGCGAGCGGGTGAGAGGAAAGGCCTCGGACTCGCGCGGGACCCGCCGTGCGTCCCCGTCGCCGCCCGGTTCATCGCGCTGGTGAGAGCCGCCGCCAGCGGGGCGGGAGGGAAGGGCGTTGCACAGGGTTCCCGGTCGGGACCCGTTGAGACGGGCTGAGTGTCATGCTCGCGTACCGGATTCTCGGTCGATACGGCGATTCGAGAGAAAAGCGGCGGCCGGGGTGGACGGCAGGCGGTGGGGATCGAAAACGGAAGCAGGTCGGATGTGCCGGCCGCCAGAACCAACCGCCCCCCGGGTACCTCTCATGTCCTTCCGCGTCAACACCAACGTCCAGGCGATGCGCTCGTTCGCGGCGCTGAACTCGACCAACGAGGAGATCGGCGTCCGCCAGATGCGCCTCGCCACCGGCAGCCGCCTCAACCGTGCCGAGGATGACACGGCCGGCTACACCATCTCCAAGAAGCTCCAGGCCAAGACCCGCGGCCAGGCGCAGGCGCTCTCCAACATCGGCGACGCCAAGAACATGCTGACCGTCGCCGAGGGCAGCCTCTCCTCCGTCCAGGACATCCTGATGACGATGAAGGAGAAGGCCGTGCAGGCCGCCAACGACACGATGGGCAGCGACGAGCGCGACGCCATCTCGACGCAGCTCACCGCCCTCCGCGATGAGATCGAGGACGTCCTCGGCAACACGGAGTTCAACGGCACGAAGCTCTTCGACGGTGACGGCGGCGCGTCCCGCAGCTTCTCCTTCCAGGTCGGCGACACGCAGAACGACAGCTTCGGCGTCAGCGTGGACAAGCTCGACGCCACCGAGCTCGGCATCGGCGGCGGGGCCGCGGCCGCGCAGCTGGACTACGGCCAGAACTGGGGCAACGGCTCCAACTTCGCCGTCGTGGACTCCGCCATGGGGACCTACGCCGGTGGCCCGGACTCCTTCTCCTTCGAGGTCGTGAGCAAGGACAACACCGGTGGCTCCGAGTCCGTCACCTTCCGCGTGACCGATCGCGCTGGCAACTCCCAGGACTACGTCTACGACGCCACGAGCGGCGGCGCGGCGGGCCTGGACACCAGCGGCGCGGGCCTCATCGAGGGCCTCCAGGTCAACTTCGGCGACGCCAGCGGCACCGCCGTCAACGCCTCCGCCGAGTCCACCGGCTTCTTCGAGGTCGGCGACACGTTCAGCATCGACGTGACCTCCGGCTCGATCGACGTCAGCGACGCCGCTGCGGCCCGTGGCACGATCGGCTCCATCGACAGCGCGATCTCGAAGGTCAGCGAGCAGATGTCCACCATCGGCGACTCGCAGTCCCGCCTCACCTTCAAGGCGGACAACCTCGAGACCTCGAAGACGAACTACGAGGCCGCTCGCAGCCGGATCGAGGACGCGGACTTCGCGCAGGAGCAGATGAACATCGTCAAGCTCCAGATCCTGCAGCAGACGGGCTCCGCTTCCTTCGCGCAGGCCAACGCCGCGCCCCAGTCCGTCCTCTCGCTCTTCTAGAGCGAGCGCCGAGCCGGGCCTTCCTGAGGACCCTGTTCTGGCGGCCGACGCAGGCCCGCGCTCCGCGGCCCGCCGTCCCCACCGGCGGCGGGCCGCTTTTTTCTGGCCGCCCCCTAAACGCTTCTTCCCACCGCTCGATCCTCCGAGTACGCTCCGCCTCCCATGACCTCCGCTTCGCGCCAGTACCACGCCCAGGCCGTCCTCGCTGCTTCCCCCGTGGAGCTCATCGACAAGCTGTACGGCCTCGGCATCGCGGCCGCCCACCGGGGCGACGCGCCGCACGTCCGCCGCGTACTGACCGAGCTCGTGACCGCGCTCGACGAAGAGCGGGGCGGCGAGCTGGCGACGCGCCTCCGCGACCTCTACGAGTACGCACTGCGCGAGTCCGCCACGGGCAACCTGGAGCCCACCATCTCCGTCCTGACCGGCCTGCGCGAGACGTGGCGCGAGGCCTTCCTCACCCCCGCCGCCGCGGCGTGAGCCCATGACCGCCAACCTCTCGTCGCTGTACAACGCGAGCTCGCTCTACGAGCAGCTCATCAACCAGGTGATGCAGATCGAGTCGCAGCCGCGGCTCAAGCTCAGCGCCGCCAAGAGCGACGAGACCATCTACAAGGCGGTCCTCAGCGACTTCGACAGCCGCGTGTCTGCGCTCCACTCCCGGCTGGAAGGCATGGCGGACCCCTTCCGCTCGCCGTTCGCCGCGATGACAGCCACGGCCGGGGACGGCTTCTCCGCCGAGGCCTCGGACGAGGCGGCCGCCGGAGAGCACCGCGTGCGCGTGCTCCGCCTCGCGGCAGCGGACACCCGCCTCTCGCGGCAGTACGCCTCGGCGGCCACGGACCTCTCGTCCAGCCTGGGCGCCAGCGCGCGGACGCTGACCGTCGGCATCGCGCAGCCGGACGGCTCCGTGGTGGACCTGGACGTGTCCTACGCCCCGCCCGAGGGCGCCACGAACGCCGACGTGCTCGCCGGCATCTCCGCCGCCATCAACAGCGCCGTGGAAGCGGCCGAGGACGACGGCACGCTGGAAGAGGGCACCGGCGCCCGCTCGACGCTTATCCGCGAGTCCGGCACCCACGCCCGCCTCTCGCTCCGCAGCGACGCGACGGGCTACGGCAACAAGCTCGCGATCTCCGGAGACCCCGACCTGCTGGCGGCGCTCGAGATCGGCAACGAATCGGTGCGCGCTGGGACGGGCGGCGGCGCCGTCTACGATGTGGGCACGGATGCCGCGTCCTCCGCGCTCAGTGCGTCGTTCGAGTTGGACGGCCTCACGATCTACCGCGATTCGAACACCGTCAGCGACGCCCTGGACGGCGTCACCTTCACGCTGAAGGCGCCGGGAGAGGAGAGCCGCCTCACGGTCGCGCCCGACGCCAGCTCGATGCGCAAGGAGATCGACGCGTTCGTGAAGGACTACAACTCGCTCATCACCTTCCTCAACCAGAAGTCGGCCGTGGACCCGGACTCGGGCAACCGCGGGGCGTTCGCGGGCGATGCCGGCGTCAACGCCCTCCGCTTTGGTCTCCGGACCGACGCCACCGGCACGATGGAAGGCGCACTCAGCGGCCTCGCGGCACTCGGCATCGAGACCAAGCGCGACGGCACGCTCACGATCGCCGACGAGAGCGCGCTCACGGACGCGCTGGCCTCGTCTCCCGCTGCCGTCGCCGCCGTCTTCGATGGAGAAGACGGGATCGTCTCCCGGATGTCCACGCGGCTCGATAGCCTCCTCGGCTCGGACGGTGTGATCGCCTCGCGCCAGAAGGCGACCGAGCAACGGATCGACCGGATCGGCGACCAGATCGAGCGCTGGGACTCCCGGCTGGCCGCGCGTGAGTCCTCGCTCCGGGACCAGTTCAACATGCTGCAGGAGGTGCTGGCCCAGGTCGAGAGCCAGCAGAGCTCCCTCGCCTACTACTCGACGGGCGGCTACTACTAGGCTCTGACTGGCGAATCCAGATCGGCCTACACGCGGCCCCGGAGCCGTCCCGCCGCGTCGCGCTCCATCGCCGTAGCTCGCGCTACGTCTGCTTCACGCTCCTCGCGGGCCGCCCCCGGTCCTCGCGTTCGGCCTCGCTCCGAATCACCAGACAGAGCCTAGACTTCCACGATGCCGACTCCGACCGACACCCTCCGCGCGATCCTCGCCTCCGGCCACGCAGCCGAAGAGGCCCTCGCCTCGGCGGATCTCCCCGGCGCGCTGGCGGCTCTTTCGGAGCGGCGTCAGCACCTCGACGCGCTCACGTCGGCAGCCCCCGCCACGGGGCACGAGGCCGCCGGCCTCCTCGCCGAGGTCCACCGTCAGAGCGACCGCCTCCGGACGGGCGCCGCCGAACGCCTCCGCTCCACCGAGGACGCCCTCCGCCAGGCGGGCGCCGTCAGCCGCGCACACGGCCGGTACCAGACGGGCCCCGCCAGCGCACACGTGCTCGATACCGCCCCGCGCGGAGGAATCTCGGGAGCTCGCTAAACGGACGGCGCTGCCGCTCGATCCTAGGGGTACAGCGCTGTCTCCACCGCCATGAACATCCGCCCGACCTCCCCCTACGCCACGCCTGCCGCTGAGGTCGGCGGTGTGCGCGCCGAGGCGAACGCGACGTCCGGCCGGACGTCTTCCTCTCCCGCGCCGCCCGCTGGCGCCGATTCCGAGGACCGCGTGGAACTGTCTGCACAGGGCCGTGAGGCCGCCCAAGCGAGCGCCCTCGCTCGCGCATCCGACCCCGACCTGGAGGCAGCCCGCGTGGGACTCCGCGCCCAGCCCGAGATCAGTCCGGCCCGCGTGCAAGAGCTCCGGGAGGCCATCGCGGACGGCGCGTACGATACGCCTGAGGCGATCGACGCGATTGCAGGCGCGCTGACCCGGCGGCTCTAGCCGGCCGCGCGCTCGTCGAGGAAGCCCTCCTCGCGGTAGCGCTTGAGCTTGTTGCGGATGGTCCGGTCGCTGATGCCGAGCCGGTCCGCCGCCTGGACCTGATTGCCGCCGCTCTCCTCCAGCGCCTGGAGAATCATCTCGCGCTCCATCTCGTCTAGCGTGACGACCGCGCGAGGCCGTGGCGCGAGGCCGCCCGGCGCCGCCGTCGCGTCCGCCAGCAGGGCGTGGTCCACGTCGCTCACGTCGATCTCCGTCCGCTCCGCGGAGAGCACCACGCCCCGGTGGATGAGGTTTTCCAACTGGCGGACGTTGCCCGGCCAGTCGGAGTCCTGGAGCCGCGCTTGCAGCGCGTCGGAGAGCGTCTTCGTGCCGAAGCCGTAGAGCTCGCAGTACTTCTCGACGAACCGTCGCGCGAGGAGGAGCACGTCGTCCCCGCGGTCGCGGAGCGGGGGGATGGTGACGGGGAACACCGCGAGGCGGTGGTAGAGGTCGTCCCGGAACTGTCCGGTTTCGATGGCCTCCGCCACGTTCCGGTTCGTCGTCGCCACCACGCGCACGTCCACGCGCTTGGGCTTCGGCGTGCCGACGGCCTGGACCTCGCCCTCCTGGAGCACGCGGAGGAGCTTGGCCTGCACGGCCGGCTCCACCTCGGTGACCTCGTCCAGCAGAAGGGTGCCGCCGTCGGCCTCCTCGAACACGCCCACGTGATGGTCGATCGCGCCGGTGAACGACCCTTTCCGGTGCCCGAACAGCGCGCTCTCCACGAGCTCGCGGGGGAGGTTCGCGCAGTTGATCGCGACGAACGGGCCGGAGCGGCCGCTCTGCTCGTGGAGGTAGCGGGAGAGGACCTCCTTGCCGGTCCCGCTCTCGCCGTGGATGAACACGGGCGCCTGGCTCCGCGCGACGGTCTCCGCCAGTTCGCGGAGCCGGACGATGCTCGGGTGCTCGCCCACGAAACGAGGCCCCTGCTTCTTCTTGGCCGCGCCCGAGGCTTTCGGTTTGGAGGCGGGCGCCGCCTCACGGCGCGCCTCGCGGCGCGCGTCGATCTGCTCGCGCACGCGGTCCGCCAGCGCGTCCACGGCGAACGGCTTGGGCAGGTAGTCCACGGCGCCGTTTCCCATCGCCATCACGGCGTGCTGGACGCTCGCGTGCCCCGTTAGCATAACGGCCGGCAGGTCCGGGTAGTTCTCGCGCACGTGCGCGAGAAGCTCGAACCCGTCCATGTTCGGCATCTGGTAGTCCGTGAGCAAAAGGTCGAACTCCTTCTCCCGCAGCCGCTCCACGGCTTCGATGGCATCGCCAACGCTTTCGACCTCAAATCCGCGCCGCGTGAGGACTCGCGATACGACCGTACGAAGGGGGAGCTCGTCGTCCGCGAGGAGGACGCGAGGGGGGGCCTGCTCGGGCATGTGGGAGGGAGTGAACAGGAAAACGGGAGGCCGGGGCGCAGCGCCGGGGATTCGCTGCGGCCGGGCGCCCAAAGTAGCACCGGACCTCGCCAGCGTTAGGGGAGGCCACGGAACGCACGGCGGGGGAGAGGCAAGGGATTCCGGCGCGGACGGTCGTTCCTTCCGTCTCGATCCGGGACGGGAGGCGTCAGGCTCCGTCCTACGCGCTGGCGGCGGTTGGCACGGGGTTGGGACCAGCGGGCGCAACCACCGACCTCGCCCCGTGACGACCCCCTCTCTCCGGCTCCTTCAGAACGCGATGCAGGCCTACTCCGCGCGTCTGCAGGGCCTCGCGTCGAACGTCGCGAACCTGGATACGCCGGGGTACCGGCGCATCTCGGTCTCGTTCGAGGACGAACTACAGGACGCGCGGCGGAGCGGGAACGCCGACCCCGGCACGCTCACCGCGGAGGTCTCCGTGGAGGACCGGCCCGCCCAGCTCGAAGACGAGCTGATGGAACTGGCCGATACGCAGATGCGCTCTCAATTGGCGTCTCGCGCGCTCCACGAGCACTTTTCCCGCGTCCGCACGGGCATCACCGGTCGCGCGCTCTAGTCCATGCTGTCTCCCACACGGACGCTCAGCCCCTTCCAGACCGCCGCGCGAGGGCTGGAGGCCCAGCGCATCGCGATGGGCGTGGCGACGGAGAACATCGCCAACGCCACCACCAGCCGGACGGAAGACGGGACGGCGTACCGCGCCAAGCGGGCCGTCCACGAGTCAGCGACGGGTCCGGGCTCGTTCCGCTCGCTCCTGCTCCAGCGGCGGCTCGATCTGGACGTGCCCAACGGGCGGCACCTCGCCGGCTCCCCGCTCCGCACCTCGTCCGGCCGCGCCGACCTCGGTCCCCGGACGGAGGTCGTGGAGTCCGAGGGCGAGCGGCTCGAGTACGACCCTGAGCACCCGCACGCAGACGAGAACGGGTATGTCCACTACCCCGACATCAACGTCGTGGAGGAGATGGCGCGGATGATCTCCGCGAACCGGGTCTATGAGGCCAATCTCTCCACGGTCAAGGCGACGAAAGAAATGATCAAGCGCTCGCTCGAAATCTGAGTATGACCATCCGCACGTCCCCCTACGTCCAGGCCCCCGTGGCCCCCCGCCGCGCCTCGCTGGCAGCGGCGCCCGCCCCAGCTCTCTCCGCCAACGAAGCCGACCGGATCACGGCGGCCTTCCCGGAGAAGCCCGCCGTCGTGCAGCGCCTCTACGGTGCCGACCGGAACGTCCGCCAGCCCGCGGCGCTCGGCACGCGGCTGGACCTCTCGGCTTAGCCTCGCGCGACCGATGCTGACCTCCGTCACCGCGCTCGCGTCTCGCGCCGCCGCCGCTCAGGCCCCCGCCACCGGCCCCGTCCGCGTGGGCGTGGCAGGGGAGGGCCGCCGCGCAGGAGGCCCGGACGGCCCCGCCTTCTCGGACACGCTCCGCGACGCCGTGGACTCCGTGGATCAGGCGCAGAAGGCCGCCGATGGGCAGGTGGAGGCGTTCGTCGCGGGCGAGACGGACAACGTCCACGACGTGATGATCGCGCTCAACCAGGCCGAGCTCCACTTCCAACTCCTCACCGAAGTCCGCAACAAGCTCCTGGAAGGGTACCAGGAGATCATGCGGATGCAGGTCTGATCCCCTCTGACCTCCGATGACCGGTCCCCTCGCTCCCGCCGTCCGCGCGTTCAACCAGCTGCCGCTCCAGCGGCGCGTTCTGCTGGGGGGCGTCGTCCTAGGCTCCCTCGTCGCGATGCTGCTGCTCGCGCGATGGGCGGCCGCGCCGGACTACGCGCTGCTCTTCGGCAACCTCTCCGCGACGGACGCCGGCGGCATCGTGGAGCAGATCGAGGGCGAAGGGATCGCGTACGATCTCCGCGACGGGGGGACCTCGGTGTACGTGCCGAAGGAGGAGGTCTACGGCCTCCGCCTCCGGCTGGCGTCCGCCGGCGCCGTGCCCGACGGCCCCGCCGGCTACGAGCTGTTCGACGGCGGCACGCTCGGCATGACCGACTTCATGCAGCGGCTGAACGTGAAGCGGGCGCTCGAAGGCGAGCTGGCGCGGACGATCGGCGCGCTCAAGCAGGTGCAGAGCGCGCGTGTGCACCTCGTGCTGCCGGAGCGGAGCGCTTTCCGCGATCAGCAGGTCTCGCCGAGCGCGTCCGTGGTCCTCTCGATGGGGAGCCCTCTGGGCGCGGATCAGGTGGCCGGCATCGCCGCGCTCGTGGCGGGCGCCGTGGAAGGCATGACCCCCTCGGACGTGACCGTGCTCGACGCGGCGGGGCGGATGCTGACCGGCCCCGAGGGCATGGGCGGCGAGTCCGGCCTGACGAGCGCGCAGCTCCGGATGCGTCAGGAGATCGAGTCGCACCTCGTGGAAGCGGGGCAGTCCATGCTGGACCGGATGCTCGGCCCCGGCCGCGCCGTCGTCCGCGTCTCGGCAGACCTCGACCTCTCGCGCAAGGAGTCTGAAACGCAGGAAGTGGACCCCGAGGCTCAGGTGCTCATCTCCGAGGAGCGGCAGGAGGAAGTGGGGCAGGGGACCGGCGCCACCGCCAGCGTCCGCAACTACGACATCACGCGCCGCACGATCCGCGAGCAGCAGGAGGCCGGAGGCGTCCGCCGCCTGACGGTTTCCGTCCTGCTGGACGAGGCCGCGCCCGCCGTGGACGTGGCCACACCGAAAGAGTCCGGCGCCACGCCGTTCACCGACGCGCAGCTCGGGCAGATCGAGTCGCTCGTCAAGAACGCCGTCGGCTTCGACGAGGGGCGTGGCGACCGGTTTGCCGTCCAGCAAATCCGCTTCAACGACTCCGCCGTGCCGTTCGCGGAGGAGGCGCAGGCGCAGCAGCGCGCCGAGCTCATCTCGCTGGCCGCCCGCTACGGCGTGATCGTGCTGGCGCTGTTCCTGGCCTACCGGCTGCTCCGCCGCCTCGCGGACCGTCTCCAGGAACCCGCCCCCTCGCCCTTCCAGATCGACGCGCTCGCGTCCGACCCGCTGGCGGATCTCCTGCCCGAGCCGACCGCTTCCGCTGCGGCCCTCGGCGCGACGGAGCCTGCGGACGACGACGAGCCCGCGACCGTCATCGAGTCGGTCAGTGACGGGGTCTACGCCGAGAAGCTCTCGGACGAGGCCCGCCTGCACCTCGCGGACTCCGTCGACTTGCTCAGCCACATCGCAGAGACCATCGACACGCGCCCGGACGAGGCCGTGGAGGTGGTCCGGGCCTGGCTCCGCGAGGACGCCGAGGCCGACGCCGCGCTCTCCTCCCAGGCTCCCCGCTCATGACCGCCCCCGCCCTCTCCGGTGCCCAGCGCGCCGCCGTGCTCGCCGTCGCGCTCGGCGTCGAGACCTCCAGCAAGCTGATCCCCGGGCTCTCGGACGCCGAGGCCGAGCGCGTGACCGTCGAGATCGCGCGGCTGCAGAGCGTCCCGAGCGAGACCGTCGAAGCCGTCTTGAAGGAGTTCTACCTGGACGCGAGCCGCCTGGGCACGGCGTCTCTCGCGAAAGGCGGGCTCGCCGCCGCGCGGGAGCTCATCACCTCCGGCTTCGAGGAGCCCCGTGCGACGCCGTTGCTCCACCGCGTGGAGGCCGCGACCGAGGGCACGGGCTTCGATCTCGCTCGCCGCGCCGAGCCCGCCCGGCTGGCGGCGTTCATCGCCGGGGAGCACCCGCAGACGGCTGCCCTCGTCCTCTCCCGCCTGGAAGCGCGCCCCGCCGCCGACGTCCTCACGCGCCTCCCCGCGGAGTCCCGCGCAGACATCATCCGCCGGCTCTCGTCGCTCGGCACGCCCAGCCCCGAGGCGCTGCGCTCTCTCGACGAAGCCCTCCGCCAGTCGCTCGGGCCGCAGCCGGAAGCGAGCGGCGGCGCCAAGAAAGCCGCCGACATCCTCACGCAGGCCAGCCGCGAGGCGAGCAAGTCCGTGCTGGAGGCCCTCCAGGCGCAGGACCCCACGCTCGCCTCCGAGATCGAAACGCTCATCTTCACCTTCGACGACCTCGTGGGCTTGAGTGATCGCGCCCTCGGCCGCGTGCTCTCGGGCGTGGACCAGAGCGTCCTCGCGCTCGCCCTCCGCGGCACCGAGGTCGCCTTCCAGGAGCGCGTCTTCGGAGCCATCAGCGAGCGCGTCGGGGCCGCCGTTCGAGAAGAGATGGAGCTCGCCGCGCCTGCCAGGGTCAGCGACGTGGAGGACGCGCAGCGGACCATCGCGGAGGCCGCCCTCGCGCTCGCTGAGAGCGGCGAGATCGAGGTGGGCGCGACGGAGAGCGCCGCCACCACGATCTGATGAGCGCGGTTCTCCCCGACCCCCAGCCGTACCACTTCACGGCGTTCGACGCGGGGCTGGAGTCCTCGCCCGCGCCCCCCGCCAACGGGGCGGACGCGGGTGACGATCCCTCGCCCGCTCCCGACGCCGCCGACGAGGTCCGCGCCGAGCTCCAACCCCGCCTCGACGCGCTGGCGGCCGAGGTCGCCGCCCTCGAAGCCGAGCGGGACGCGCTCCGCGCCGAGCTCGACGCGGCCCGGTCCGAGGCCGAGGCCGCCCAGACAGTCCGCGAGGCCAGCGACCGGGTCTCGCTTCTCTGGACCGAGACGCTGGCGGCCCTGGAGCCCCGCCTCGCCGCGCTGGCGGTGGACGTCGCCGAGCGCGTGCTGGCGGCGCCGCTGACCGCCGAGGCCCGCGCCGCCGCAGACCGCGCCATCGCGGACGCCGTGGACCGCCTCGCGGCGGACTGCCCGGTGACCGTCCGGCTGCACCCTGTGGACCTCCTTCACCTCCAGGAATCCGGCCTCGCGGACACCCTCTCCGCAACGCACCCCCGCCTCCGCTGGGAGCCGGATGCCGCACTCGCGCAGGGGGACTGGACCGCCGCCTCCGAGGATGCCGAGATCCACCGCATCGCCGCGGCCACCTTCGCCGACCTCAAGGACCACCTCGGCCTGACGACGTGAGCTATCTCGAGCACGCCCTGCGCGAAGTCCAGACCGCCCCGCTCGGTCCCACCGCCTACGGCCGCGTGCGCACCGCGACGGGCATCGTCGTGGAGGCGACGGGCATGGACGCCGCGATCGGCGACACCTGCGTGATCGGTGAGCCCGGCACGTCCGCGGTCTCTGCCGAGGTCATCGGCGTGCGGGGCGCGCTGACGGTCCTGATGCCGCTCGGCGACGCGACCGGCCTCCGCGCCGGCAGCCTCGTCCGCAAAGCCTCCCGCCCGGACACCGTCCGCGTCGGGCCCTCGCTGCTCGGCCGCGTGATCGACGCCAGCGGGACGCCGCTCGACGGAGGTCCCCCGCTCACGCTCTCCGCCGAGCGGGCCGTCCGCGCCGAGCCGCCCCCGCCGCTGGAGCGCCAGCTCATCGACGAGCCGTTCCACACCGGCGTCCGCGCCATCGACGCTATGCTGACCCTCGCGCGAGGGCAGAGGGTCGGCATCTTCGCGGGGTCTGGCGTGGGCAAGAGCACGCTGCTCGGCACCATCGCGGCGCACTCCTCCGCCAGCGTCAACGTAATCGCGCTCATCGGCGAGCGGGGCCGCGAGGTCCGCGAGTTCGTGCACGACACGCTCGGCCCCGAGGGGCTGGCGCGCTCGGTCGTCGTCGCGGTGACGGGCGACCAGGCCGCGCTCGCCCGCGTTCGCGGCGCGATGGTGGCGACCGCCATCGCGGAGCACTTCCGGGACGAAGGGCACGACGTGCTCCTCATGATGGACTCCGTGACGCGCGTGGCGCAGGCCCAGCGCGAGATCGGGCTGGCCGCCGGCGAGCCGCCGACGACGCGCGGCTACACCCCGAGCGTCTTTGCGCTCCTGCCGCGCCTGTTGGAGCGAGCGGGGCCGGGCGCGACGGGCACCATCACCGGCCTCTACACCGTCCTCGTGGATGGCGGCGACCTGGACGAGCCCGTCGCCGATGCGACGCGCGGCATCCTGGACGGCCACATCGTGCTCTCCCGCAAGCTGGCGGACGCCGGCCACTTCCCCGCGATCGACGTGCCCGCGAGCGTTAGCCGCGTGATGGGCCGCGTAGCCTCGCCCGAGGCCGTCCGCACCGCCCGCGAGGCCCGCGCGCTCATCTCCACCTATCGCGAGGTGGAGCCGCTCGTCCGCGTCGGCGCCTTCGAGCGGGGCCGCGATCCGGACGCCGACCGTGCCGTGGCGCTCCAACCCGCCCTCAACGCCTTCCTCCGCCAGTCGCCCGAGGAGGCGGACGTGGAGGACGCCGCCGACCGGCTCCACGACCTGCTCGGCGAGCGGGCTGGCGCGGCGCTTGCATAACGGGAGGAGGAGCCCTCGCACCCTGCACAGGGCGCCCAGACGCCCTCTCGACCCGACAAACCTTCCATGACCGGCAGCCGTTTCCGCTTCTCCCTCGATCCCGTCCTCGACGGACACGCTCGCTCGGTCGAATCCGCGCAGCGGGCGCTGGCGGACGCCATCCGTGCCACGGCCCAGGCCCAGCGCGCGGTGGAAGCCGCCGCCGCCGCGTTGGACGCGTCCAGCCAGGCAGGCGAGGGGGGAGGTCCGGCCTGGCGCCTCCAGGCGTCGGCCCGTCACCGGGACGCTGCCCGCACCGATCACTCGCGGGCGCTCCAGGCCCTCGCTCGCGTCCAGGACGCCGAGGCCCGCGCGCGCCGCCAGCTGGCGGCGGCCGTCCGCAAGCACGAGGCGCTCTCCGCGGTCCGCGAGGAAGCCGAGGCCGCGCACCGTGCCTCTGCCATGCGCGCCGAGCTCACTGTTCTCGACGATCTCGCCGCGTCCCGCCACACCAGCCTCTCCATGGGACGATGAAGGCCGGGCTCACCGTTCTCGCGATCGTCGCCGTGGTGGCCGCGGCAGGTGGCGGCTTCCTCTACGGCCGCACGCAGACGCCCGCCCCGGAGGCCGCGGAGCGCACTGGCGCTCCCAGCGATTCCACGCAGGCGGACCTGGAGCCCATGCGCCAGGAGATCACGCGGCTGCTCGATCGGTTGGCAGCGGCGGAGGGGCAGGCGGACTCGCTCCGAGCCCAGCTCGCTGTTCATCAGGAGGAATCGGAGGCCCGGACGCAGAGCGCGTCGGGGCTAGCGAGCACGCTCTCCAAGCTCGAAGACGACGCCCTCAGCGACGTCATCCAGAAGCTGGATGGGCGCTCGTTCGTCCAGCTCTACGAAGCCGCGTCGGCCCGGAATCAGGCCCGGCTCCTCGCCGCGCTGACGCCGGATCAGGCCGCCTCGTTCGTGCGCTATCAGCTCCCCGGCGGCCCCGCCCGCGCTCGCGCCGCGACCGTCTCCGACACCACACAGGCAGGATGATGACGCGGCTCCTCCTCGACGTTCTCTCGGTTCCGATTGCCCCATCGGGGGGGCGAGCCCCCGTACCGGAGTCGCCCTTCGGCGACATCCTCCGGGACGCGACCGCCACCTTGAGCGAGTCCCCTGAGGAGTCGGGCGCGGAGACTTTGGCAGAGGGCACCGGCGAGGAGTCCGTCTCCGAGGAGTCGCGCGCCGAGGGCACGCCGTTGCAGTCGCCCCAGAGCTGGGGTACGGCAGAGCCCCTCGTGGCGCATCGCCCCCGTTCCACGGGCGGTGACGGGACCCCGGGCCCAGCACCTGATGACGTGACCGACCCGGCTGCCCCCGACGCGCCGTCTCTCCAACGCCTCGCCCCGCTGGCGCCTGCGCTCGCCGAGGCCACCCGCCAGCCGGACGGGGAGGCCCCGGCGGAGGAGCCCGCGTCCGATCAGTCCGCTCCCAGCGATGCAGGGACGGAGGACGCTGCGGGCCTCGCGACGGACGCTGAGCGCCACGCCGCTCCTCTTCCAGGAGCCATCCGCGCGACGGGAAACCGTGGCACGTCGGAGCCGGACCCGCTGCCACCCGCTCGCACGGAGGCGCCGGACGCCCCCACTTCGCGCGAGGGCACCGGGCAGACTTCCGAGGCACGCGCGATGGAGTCACAGGACGCCGCGACGCGCACGATGGCTGAGCCGCGCCTCGCCTCAGTCTCCGCCCCGGACTCGGTGGCGCCACCGGCCGCAGACCTCCCGGAGGCTCCGCCTGCAGACTCCGCTACCGCCGACCCCGTGCCGGTGCCCGAGTCGGCTCCGCGGGCCGAGGCCCCGACTCCCGACGTGGCCCGGTCCGAGGCCGCGCGCCCGCAGGCGTCCGTCCCCTCGCGGCTGGCGGCGATGCTCCGCACGAGCGACCTCGCGGCCGCTCTCGCCGCCAAGCGAGGCATCGACGTGTCGCTAGGAGACGGGGGGCGGGTCCGGCTCCAGGCCGACCGCCACGAGGGGCGGCTCGTGCTCGATCTCCAGTTCTCGGACCCCGCGACGCAGGCCCTCGCGCTCGCCCACGCGGACCTCCTCACAGACGCCGCCGAGGCTCGTCTCGCGGAGCCCGTCTCCCTTCGCATGGACGGACAGCCGATGGACTCCGGCGACGGCCGCCGGCCGAACCGTCCCCCCACGCCTTCCCCGGGCTCCCGCGCCGCCGAGCGTGAAGCCCCATCCCCCGATGCTCCCGCGCCGCCTCCAGCGGACCGCCGGGAGTGGGTCGGGTAGCCCCCGCGCGTATGTCGCCCATCACCGCCCTCACGTCCACGACCGCCGCCAGCCCGACAGGCGCGGCCTCGTCCGGCTCCGCGCTGGGCAAGGACGAGTTCCTCCAGTTGCTCGTGGCACAGCTTCGCAACCAGGACCCGTCGAGCCCGCAGGACGGCCACGAGTTCGCCGCGCAGCTCGCACAGTTCTCGTCCGTGGAGCAGCTCACCAACCTCAACCAGACGCTGGCTGCCCAGGGCTCCCAGCTGGCGGCGCTCTCCGGCGCCCTCGGGGAGATTGAGGCGGGGCAGAGCGCGATGGCGCAGGAGCTCTCGGCGCGCATGAACCTCCAGGCTGCCGCTGGCCTCGTGGGGCGCTCGGTGCGGGTGGAGGACGCCGCGCTGGAGTGGAGCGGGGAGGGGAACGCCCCCTTCCAGGTCCACCTGGGCGCCGCCGCCCGCGAGGTCGAGATCACCGTGCGGGATGCCGATGGCGAGGTCGTGCGCACGATCCGGACGGGCGCCCTCGGCGCGGGCACCCACGCGCTCAGCTGGGACGGTGCCCTCTCCGATGGCTCGCAGGCGCCCGCCGGCGACTACAGCCTGGAGGTCTCCGCCACCGGCCCCACGGGCGCTGCCGTGGAGGCGGCCCCGGTCTCCGGCGGCCTCGTGGACCGCGTCACCGTCGAGTCCGGCCGCGTCATGCTCTGGATCGGCGGCCGCCCGATGCCCTTCGGGTCGCTGGTCTCCATCGAGCCCGACGCCGCCACGTTTACCCGCCTTCCCTAACCGCTTCCCGAGGCCGTCCGCTCGCATCCCGCGACCCGGACGCCCCGGCCGCTGCCGCCCGGAGAGGCGGTGTCATCCCCCAACCCCCATGATCCGTTCCCTTCGCACTGGCATTACCGGCCTCCGGAGCAACCAGCTCCGCCTGGACGTCATCGGCAACAACATCTCCGGCGTGAACACCGTCGGGTTCAAGCGGAGCCGCGTGCTCTTCCAGGACGCCCTCACGCAACGCATCGCGACGGGGGGGCAGCTCCACGGGCCCAACGCGACGAACCCGTCGTACGTCGGCCACGGGGTCGCGGTGGGCGCGGTGGATCAGGTCTGGTCCCAGGGGGCCTTCGAGTACACGAACCTCCCGACGGACCTCGCGATCGCGGGCGACGGCTTCTTCATCGCCGGGACGCCGCAGGGCAACGTGCTCACCCGCGCGGGCGCGTTCTCCTTCGATGCGGACGGCTACCTCGTGAGCCCCTCCGGCCTCCGGATCCAGGGCTGGTCCGCCGGCCCCGACGGTGCCATCCACACCGGCGAACTTGGCGACGTGCGGATCAACCCGAGCATGACCTCGCCCGCCACGCGCACCTCGGAGATGACCGTCGAGGGCAACCTCTCCGCGGATCGCGAGGTCGGCGCGGATGACCCGCTCACGATGTCGTCCGTCATCTACGACGGCACCGGGCGCGCGCACACCGTCGTGCTGAGCATGGAGAAGACGGCGGAAGGGGATCGAGGGCGACCCGGCCATCACGCTGATCGACCCCGACGATGCCGCCAGCTGGCCGGCGCCGCTCACCTTCGACGAGGACGGCAACCTGACGGGTGGCGGCTCGATCGCGCTCTCCGGGGCGTTCCCGGACGGCAGCGCGCTCAGCATCGACCTCGATTTCTCCGGCCTCACGCAGTACGGCGGCTCCTCCACCGCGACCGTCGCGCAGCAGGACGGCCGCCCCGCGGGCGACCTCGTGGACTACGGGTTCGACCAGACCGGCACCCTCGTGCTCGCGTTCTCGAACGGGGAGCGGATGGAGGCCGCGCAGCTGGCGCTCGGGATGGTCTCCAATCCGGACGGGCTGGACGTGGTCGGCGACGGCTACTACATGAGCACGGTCGCCTCCGGCGATCTCCGGATCGGCCGAGCGGGGAGCGAGGTGCCCGGCGGGATCGTCGCGGGCGCTCTCGAAGGCAGCAACGTGGACCTCGCCGAGGAGTTCACGGACATGATCGTGGCGCAGCGAGGCTACCAGGCCAGCGCGCGGATCGTGACCACCTCGGACGAGCTGTTGCAGGAGACGGTCTCGCTGAAGCGGTAGGCGCCCTCGCGTTCGGATGGCGGCCCCGGAGCACTCGCGCGCCGGGGCCGCCGCCATTAAATGGCCCGTCGGCATGGGGCGCGAAGGTTCCGGCTGGAGGAGGTGACGCTTCGCGGGTGGACGCCGCCAGCGGGCGTTCGATCTCAGGGGTGAGCCCTCCCTCTCATGGAAAAAAGCACCCCCATCGGTCTCGTCGCCGGCTTCGGCCTCGTGTTCGGCGCCATCTTCCTCGGCGACGGCTGGCAGACGTTTTTCGACCCCAAGTCGCTCATGATCGTCGTGGGCGGGACGCTCTCCGGCCTCCTCGTCTCGTTCACCATCGACGAGGTGAAGCAGAGCCTGGCGTCTATGAAGGCACTCTTCGGATATCAGGCGCCCGAGTACGACGAGCTGGCGGATGCCTTGCTCGAGTACGCGAAGGTGGCCCGCCGCGACGGCCCGCTGGCGCTCGACGCCAAGCTGGATGAGGTGGACGACGACATGCTGAAGATGGCCATCGAGATGGCCGTGGACGGCGTCGCGCCCTCGCGAGCGGAAGCGGTGCTGCGAACCCGAATGACCGAGGCCGCCTCGGCCCCGGCGCTGCTCGTCAAGTTCCTCAACAAGGCCGGCATGTACGCGCCGGCGTTCGGCATGGTGGGCACGCTGATCGGGCTCATCCAGATGCTCCAGAACCTCAGCGACCCGACGGCGATCGGCCCGGCGATGGCCGTGGCCATGATCACGACGTTCTACGGCGCGCTCCTCGCCAACCTCGTCTTCCTCCCGATGGCCGCGAAGGCACAGAGCCAGATCGCGATGTCGGCCAAAGGGCACGAGATGATCCGCATCGCCACGCTCGGGATCCTCGCCAACGAGGCCCCCGGCGCCATCGGCCAGCAGCTCCGCCAGTTCACCGGCGGTAAGGCCGAGCCGGCCGCGGCTCCGACCCCGCTCCGCAAAGCCGCCTGATCCGTGGATCCCACGCTTCCCCCCGGCCTCGCCGACGACGACGAACCCACGGCGCCATTCTGGATGGCGACATTCAGCGACATGGTGACGCTGCTGCTCGCCTTCTTCGTCATGCTCGTGGCCATGTCCGAGGTGGAGGTCAAGAAGTTCGAGGAGGCCCTGAGCTACTTCACCGGCCGTCGCGGCATTCTCCAGGAAGAGGGGCTCATGCCCGGCATCATGGGCGTCCTCGGAGAGGAGGAGGTGGAGATCCAGGAGAGGCGGTACGAGGACCTCGCGCGGTACGTCCACGAGCAGGGGCTCACCGACGCCGTGGAGGTGGACCTCACCGCGCACGGCATCCGCGTCACCTTCGTGGACTCCATCGCGTTCGCCTCCGGCTCCGCCGCGCTGGCGCCCTCCGCGCGCGACATCCTCGGCCGGGTAGGCGCCGCCGCCCGGGCGGCCTCGGGCGTGGAAGTGGAGGGCCACACCGATGACCAGCCCATCGGGACGGCGGCGTACCCCTCCAACTGGGAGCTCTCCGCCGCCCGCGCCGCCAGCGTGGTCCGGTTCCTCCTGGAGCAGCCCGGTGCGCTCCCCGCGCAGGACTACCGCGCCGTGGGCTACGGCGAGTTCCACCCGCGCGATTCCAACGACACCCCCGCCGGACGGCTCCGCAACCGGCGGATCGCCATCCTGCTCCGTTCCCGCCCCCTCGCGGACTCCAACGCACTCCCCAACTCGGGCCCGATCGAACTCCCGTTCCCGACCGGCGCCCCGACCCTCGACTCATGAAGCGCCTCGTCCCCGTCGTCCTGACCCTCGTCGCCGTCGTCGCGAGCGCCATCGGCGTGTTCACGCAGCGTGACCGCATCGAGCAGATGCTCGGCGGGGCGCCCCCGGCCGCGGCCGTCACCGAGGTGGAGCCCCCCGTGGAGTTCGGCCAGTTCGCGGAGATGGAGGGCATCGTCATCAACCCGAGGGACTCGAACGGCCGCCGCTACCTCATGGCGAAGATCGGCGTGGAGGCCGAGAGCGAGAAGACGCTGACGCGGCTCGAAGAGCTCGGCCCCGCTGCTCGCGACGCGATCCTGACCATCCTCGCATCCCAGTCCTCCCAGCAGCTCAGCGACATCACGCGCCGCGACTCGCTCAAGCAGGAGGTCCGGGGCGCGCTCAACGGGCTGCTGGGCGACGACGGCTCCGTCTCGCGGATCTACTTCACGCAGTTCGTCCTGCAGTAGCGGAGTCGTCTGGCCCGACTCTTGCGAGGGGTCCGTCGAACCGCTCTCCCCATGTCCGACCCCAGCTTCATCGTCCGCGCCGACCGCGAGAAGGGCGCCCCCGCTCCGTACGATTTCCGCCGCCCGCAAGTGGTTTCGGACCGTCAGGCCGGGGCCGTCCGCCGCGCGCACGATGGGTGGGCGAAGGCGCTGGCGGAACCCCTTGCCGCCGGGCTCGGAACGGACCTCACGGTGGAGGCGCAGCCGACGGCGGAAGTGCTGGCCGTGGACTTCGTCCGCAGCCGCGCCGTCCCCGGCGCGTTCTACCTGCTCCGGCTCGGGACCGCCCTGGAGGGCGTGACACTCGCGTTGGACGTGTCCCCCGCGCTGGCGCACGCGCTTGTCGAGCGCGAGCTCGGTGGGGGAGGGGCTCCCGCCCTGGGGAGCGCCACGCGCCCGCTGACGGCGTTCGAGGCTCGGTTGCTCCAATCGCGGTTGCTGCCGCTGTTCTCCCGCGCGTTCGAGGCCGCCTGGCACCGGCCGATCTCGCTGCTCGGGTTCGACCCGGACCCCAGGCGGCTTTCCTTCGTGGAGCCCCAGACGCCCGTCCTCGTCGGCGCCTTCGAGGTGGCGATCGGGGAGGCTCGCGAGACGATCACGCTCGCCTACCCGGCCGCGGAGGTCCGCTCGCTCCTCACCGACGCGGCCGACGACCGCCAGCCGCTGGCGGCGGGCCCGGCCGTGCTCGACGACCTCCCGGTGGAGGTCCGCGCGGAGTTCGGCCGCGTGCAGCTCTCCGTGGAGGACCTCCTCCGCCTCGCGCCGGGAGACGTGCTCCCGCTCCACCGCCTCCCCGACTCGCCCGTGGCCGTTGAGGCCGGCGCCGGGCTCCGGTTCGAGGCCGACCCCGGCCGGAACGGCCCGAGCCTCGCGCTCCGCATCCTCACCCCCCCGCACCCCCTCCGATGAACGACGTGTCCGCCCCCGCGATGCCTCCCGCTGCCGCACCTGCCCCCACGCCCGCGGAGGCGCTCGCCCCGCAGGCCGCTGCGCCGCAGGCGCCCGCACCGGCCTCCGGGATGCCTCGCACCTCGCCTGCGCTCGACGCGCTCGGGAGCGTGATGCTGGACGTGACGGTGGAGCTAGGCCGCTGCCGGATGCCGCTGAGCGAGGTGGCGGCGCTGGACGTGGGGAGCGTCGTCGAACTGGAGGCGCGCGCGGGGGAGCCGCTCCCTGTCCTCGTCAACGGCCGCGTCGTGGCCTACGGGGAGCCGGTCGTGGTGGATGGGCAGATGGCGCTGCGGGTGATCTCCGTAGGGGCTCGGTAGGGGTGGCACCGTTTTCGCCAGACGGTGGGAGACCCTCCGCTCTCCCATGTCTGGCGTCTCCACCTTCTTGCGCTCCCGCTCCGTCGATCCCGCCCCGCTGAAGCGAGCAGGGCTTCTGACGGTCCTTCTGATCGCCCTCGTGGCCGCCTCGCGGTGGATGGGCCCCGCCGCGATGGAGCGCCCGGCAGACTCCGGGCAGCGGCAAACGGGTCCGGCGCTGGCGGAAGGCGTTTCCGCCCCGAGCCGGTCGTCCCTGCCGGGCGGCGTCGCGCTGCTCTCGATTGTGCTGGTGGGCGGCGGACTGGCGGCGCTCGTCGCCAGCCGACGGCGCGGAGGGCGCGAGGCGACGCCCACCGAAATGGAGGTGTTGGAAACGCTCTCCCTCGGTCCCGGTCAGAGCCTTCGGCTCGTCGCCTGCGGCCGCGAGGTGCTCCTGTTCAGCGTGACCGGAGAGGGCGCCCAGTTCGTCCGCCAGTGGGACCGCGCCACGTTTGATGGGAGCGTAGACCTGCGCGAGGCGGCGGGGGAGGGGACGCCGCCCGCCGCGGAGGTTGTGCCCGATGCCGCCCCCAGCGCGGAGACGCCGCGAGTCGCAGAGGTGGCTCCCCCCGAACCGACGCCCGCCGAGGCCCCAAGCCCTCCGCCGCCGACCTCCCGGTGGATCGTGCCGACGCCTCCCGCCGCCGCTCCGCCCGTCCGCCAGCCCGCGGCGCCCGTCCCGCTGGCGGGGCGCACGGACGAGGCCGAGCCTGCGCCCACCGAGTCGGTCCTGCCGCAGTTCGCGGCGCCGGCCGAGCCCGCCCCAGCTCCGACCCTGTCGGAAGCGCCGGCCTTCGCGACCGTTCTCCGCCAGTTCGCCGCCGCCCATGCGTAGCGCCCTCGTCCTTCTGGCGGCCGCGCTGCTCGCGCTCGGTGCGCAGGCACAGCCCGCGGGACTCTCCGCGGACGACCTCGCCGCCGCCCAGGCCGCGACCAACCAGGCCGTCGCGAACGCGGAGGCGGAGCAGGCCGCCGGCATCGCGCCCCAGGTGCCGACCGAGGCGCCCGCGCTTCCTGGCGCGCCCGCGCCCGCTCAGGCCGCGCCCTCCCAGCGGCTCGCGCCGCCCTCGTCCTCGCCCATTCCGGGCCTGACGGTCTCGCGCGACGGCGAGTACGCGCTGCCGATCCAGCTCCTGCTGGCGCTGACCGTCCTCACGCTCGCGCCGAGCATCCTCATCCTCATGACCAGCTTTACGCGGCTGGTCGTGGTGTTCTCGATCCTCCGCACCGCGCTCGGGCTCCAGCAGAGCCCGCCGACGCCGGTCATCATCGGGCTCTCGCTGTTCCTGACGTTCTTCGTCATGCACCCGGTGTTCGAGGAGGTGGACCAGAACGCGCTCCAGCCCTACCTCTCGGGCGCGCTGGATCAGCAGTCCGCGATGGAGATCGCGTCCACCCCCATCCGCGGGTTCATGCTGGAGCAGGTCCGCGAGAAGGACCTACTGCTGTTCATGGACCTCGGCGGGATCGACGCGGTGGCGACGCGCGACGACGTGCCGTTCCACGTGCTCGTGCCGGCCTTCGTGATCAGCGAGCTGCGCGTGGCCTTCCAGATCGGGTTCATGCTGTTCCTGCCGTTCCTGGTCGTGGACCTCATCGTGGCGAGCGTGCTCATGTCGATGGGCATGATGATGCTGCCGCCGGTGATGATCTCGCTGCCCATCAAGCTCCTCCTCTTCGTGCTGACGGACGGGTGGTACCTCATCGTGGAGTCCGTCGTCCGCGGATACCTCTAAGCCCGCTCGCCCGAGCCGCCAGCGCCCCGTTGCCATGAGCCCCGACGTCGCCCTCCACTGGATCCAGCAGGCCCTCGTGCTCACGCTGACCGTCGCCTCGCCCCTCCTCGGGGTGGCGCTGGGGGTGGGCGTGGTGGTGAGCCTGTTCCAGGCCCTCACCTCCATCCAGGAGATGACGCTCAGCTCCATCCCGAAGATGGCCGCCGTCGCGCTCGTGCTCCTCGTGCTCTCGCCCTGGATGCTGCAGCTGCTGACGGACTTCGCGACGGAGGTCTTCCAGGCGACGGCCCTCGTCTCGGACTGATGCGCGGGGCGTCCCTCCCAGCTGGCGGCGCGCGAGCGCAGGCGCGGTGTTCCTGAGCCCGGAGCACCTCCTGCGCGTGCTGTTCGTGTTCGCGCGCGTGAGTGGGCTGGCGTTCTCGGCGCCCGTCTTCGGGCACAAAAGCGTGCCGGTCCTCACGCGTGTGCTGCTGAGCGCGCTGCTGGCCTTCGTGCTGGCGGGGTTCTCGACGACACCGCTTCCTGCCCACGCGCTGCATCCGGTCGGGTTCATGCTGATCGCCGGTCGCGAGGTGGTGACGGGGCTCTTGCTCGGGTACGCCGTCCGCTTCGTGTTCTGGGCGGTGGAGTTCGCCGGCGAGGCCATCGGGTTTCAGATGAGCCTCAGCCTCGCGCAAGCGTACGACCCCATGAGCGGGGGCACGGTGAACCCGCTCGGGCGTGCCATCGGGCTGTCGTTCCTGCTCTTGTTCGTGCTGCTGGACGGGCCGCAACAGGTCGTCGTCGGCCTCGCGACCTCGTTCGACGCGATCCCTCTGGGCGGGGGACAGGTGGCGGCCGGCGGCCCGCTGTTGCTGAGTTGGACGGGCGCGTTCTTCTCCACGTCCGTCCGGCTGGCGATGCCGTTCCTCGTGGCGCTCTTCCTCGCGGACGTGGGGCTGGGCGTGTTCTCGCGCGTGGTCCCGCAGGCGGACCTCTTCTCCATCAGCCTGCCGCTCAAGCTGCTGGCGGGCTTCGCCATCGCGATCGTGTTCCTGTCGTCGCTGTTCCCGCTCGCGCCGGGGCTCTTCGACGGCGCCCAGGCACAGATGCGCGAGATGGTCCGGGCGCTCGCGCCGTAGCCACTCAGCGCCGCCGAGCACCGCCGCCAGCCGGGGGCGGGAAGGCGAGGCCGGTCGTGCGGAAAAGGCTGCCGCGCCGATACGGCCGGATGCGCCCTGACGGCGCCCTGGGCAGGCTGGCACGGCCCGTGCACAGCCCCGCGGCATGAGCGACGCTCCCGACCGTAGCGAGAAACAGTTTGACCCGACGCCTCGGCGCCTGGCGAAGGCGCGCGAGGACGGGCAGGTGTTCCGCTCCCGGGAGTTCGGGTCGGTCGCCCTGCTGGCGGTCGCGGCCGGCGTGATCGGGCTGGGGGCGGGGCCCGCGATGGGCGTGCTCCGCGGCCTCACCGCCCGCGTCTACACCGACGCCGGGCAGGTCGTGCTCACGCCGCACTCCGTGCAAGGCATCGTGCTGGAGCTCGGCGCGGACGTGCTGCTCATCCTCGGGCCGCTGTTCGTGGCGGTCACGGTCGTGGCGGTCGGCGTCAACGTGGCGCAGTCGGGGTGGGTGTTCTCGCCCAAAGCCTTGCAGCCCAAGGGAAACCGGATCTCGCCCGCACAGGGCGCGAAGCGGCTCTTCTCCTCGAAGGGGCTGTTCGAGCTGGTCAAGGCCCTCGCGAAGGTGGCCATCGTGGGGCCGGTCGTCTACGCGACGGTCCAGACCTGGATGCCGGAGATCCTCGCGCTCCACCTCGTCCCGTTCGAGGCGGCCTTCCCGAAGGCGGGGACCTGGACGCTCCTCCTCCTCACGCAGATGCTCCTCGCGCTCGGCCTGCTGGCGGGGGCGGACTTCGCGTTCGAGAAGTGGAAGTACACGCAGGACCTCAAGATGACGCGCCAGGAGGTCAAGGACGAGGCGAAGGACAGCGAGGGCGACGCCCAGTTCAAGGCCCGCCGCCGCCAGATCGCCCGCG
This sequence comes from Bacteroidota bacterium, assembly GCA_012960515.1. Taxonomy (GTDB): domain Bacteria; phylum Bacteroidota; class Rhodothermia; order Rhodothermales; family Rubricoccaceae; genus Rubricoccus. The sequence continues at coordinate 50,878 of DUBD01000169.1, forward strand.
AGCGCGCCAGCCGCCCGCGCCTGGACCACGCCATCCTCAAGGCAGACGTCGTCATCACCAACCCGACGCACTACGCCGTCGCGCTCGCCTACAGCCCGGAGACCGGGCCGGCACCGGTCGTCCTCGCGAAGGGCATGCGGAAGCGGGCGCTCGCGATCAAAGCCCTCGCCGCCGAGCACGGCGTCCCGACCGTCGAGAACGTCCCGCTCGCTCGCGCGCTGCACGCCAGCGTGGAGGAAGGCGCCCCCATCGACGAATCCCTGTACACGGCGGTCGCCGCCGTCCTGGCCGAGGTCTACCGCCTCCGCGGCACCCTCCCGTCCTAGCCCATGTCCGCCGCCACGCTCGCGCCCCCCGCCCCGACGCCCCGGCTCAACGCCGAGGTGGCCGCCGCAGCGGGCCTCGTCCTCGTTCTGCTCGTGATGGTGGTGCCCCTGCCGGGGTTCCTGCTGGACCTGCTCCTGGCCACCAACATCGCGATCAGCCTGGGCATCCTGCTGACGGCGTTCTACGCCGAGCGCCCGCTCGACTTCGGCATCTTCCCGGGCCTCCTGCTCGTGACGACGCTGTTCCGGCTCTCGCTGAACGTCGCCAGCACGCGGCTCATCCTGGGCACGGCGCAGGCGGGCTCGCTGATCGAGGCGTTCGGGCAGTTCGTCGTGAGCGGCAACTACGTGGTGGGCGTCATCGTCTTCCTCGTGCTCGTGCTCATCAACTTCGTGGTCATCACGAAAGGCTCGGGCCGCATCGCGGAAGTGGGGGCGCGGTTCACCCTGGACGCGCTGCCCGGCAAGCAGATGGCCATCGACGCGGACCTGAACGCCGGCCTGCTGGATGAAGCCGAGGCCCGCCGCCGCCGTGAGGAGGTCTCCCGCGAGGCGGACTTCTACGGCGCGATGGACGGCGCGAGCAAGTTCGTCCGCGGAGACGCGATGGCAGGGCTCGTCATCACCGCGATCAACATCGTAGGCGGGCTCATCATCGGCGTGATGCAGCTCGGGATGGGACCGGCCGAGGCGGCGGAAACCTTCGTGCTGCTCTCCATCGGCGACGGGCTGGTGAGCCAGATCCCGGCGCTCCTCATCTCCACGGCCGCCGGCCTCATCGTGAGCCGCGCCTCGGGCGAGGGCAACCTCTCCGCCGACGCGCGTGCGCAGCTGCTCGGCAAGCCGGGCCCGCTCTACGTCACGGGCGGCTTCCTCTTCCTGCTGGGCGTGCTCCCCGGCCTGCCGTTGCTCCCGTTCTGGGGGCTGGGCGCCGGCGCCATCGCCATCGGCCGGAGGCGGGAGCGCGAGGCGGCAGCGCCCGCCCCCGAGCCGGAGGCCCCGGCCCCCGCGCCCGAACCCGAGCCGTCCGATCTCCTGATGGTGGACCCGCTGGAGCTGGAGATCGGCTATGGGCTGATCGGGCTCGTGGACCCCAACCAGGGCGGCGACCTCCTCGAACGCGTCAAGCTCATCCGCCGCCAGCTGGCGACCGAGATGGGCATCGTCGTGCCGCCCGTGCGCGTCCGCGACAACGCCGCGCTGGGCGCGAACGCGTACGTCGTCAAGCTCCGCGGCAACCCCGTGGCGGAGGGCGAGGCCCTGCCGGGCTACGTCCTCGCGCTGCTCACGCACCCGGACGACGAGGTGCCCTCCGGCATCCGCACGAAGGACCCGACGTTCGGGTTGGACGCCGTCTGGGTGCCCGCGCGGAGCGAGGGGGAGGCCGAGCGCCTCGGGCTCGCCACCGTGGAGGCGCCCGCTGTGATCGCGACGCACCTGCTGGAGACGCTGCGGAAGCACGCGCACGCGCTCCTCACGCGGCAGGACACGCGGGCCCTGCTGGACAAGGTGGCGGAGAGCGCGCCCGCTCTCGTCGGCGAGCTCGTGCCGGACCAGCTCGGGCTGGGCCAGGTGCAGCGCGTGTTCAAGAAGCTGCTGCAGGAGCGCGTGCCCATCCGCGACCTCGTGACCATCCTGGAGGCCCTCGCGGACCGGGCGCCCTCGACCAAGAATCCCGACGTGCTCACGGAGTTCGCGCGCGCCGCGCTGGCGGCCACCATCACGCAGCACGTCGCCGATCTGGAAGGGCGGGTGCACGCGGTGGTGCTGGACCCCTCTCTGGAACAGCACTTGCTCAAGAAGGCAGAAACGGGTGAGCTCAACCCGCAGACGCTCGGCCTCGAACCCGAGCGAGCGGTCCTGCTCCAGCAGGAAGCTGAGCGCCACCTGGCTCCTCTGATTGCCTCCGGCCGCGCGCCGGTCCTGCTCACCTCGCCCGTGCTCCGCGCCACGCTCTTCGCCTTCCTGGACCCCGCGCTCCCCGATGTGAGCGTGCTCTCGTACCAGGACCTCGTGGCGCAGGCGCACGTGGAGGTGGCCGGCGAAATCGTCCTGCAGTAGCGCGAGAGCCTGATTCCGATGACCGTCAAATCGATCTCCGGTCCCACCATCCCCGAGGCCCTGGCCGACGCGCGCCGCATCTTCGGGGCGGAGGTGGTCCTGTTGCAGGCGGAGCCCGCAGCGCCCGGCCAGCCCGCCCGCGTGACCGTCGCCTTCGATGCCGACGCGAGCGCACGACCCTCCGCGGCCCCCGCGACGGAAGCCGCTCCGGCGCCTCGGGTGTACGGCTACGGCGCTCGCCGTGCGGCGCCCGCTCCGCCTTCCGCACCGGAACCGATTGCCTCGCCTCCGGCGGAAGCTGCCGCGCCGGTCGTCCCCGAGCCGAACGCCCGCCAGCGCCGCGTGCGCGAGGTGCTCCGCGCGCTGGAGCGCCAGGCGCAGACGCCCGCCCTCGAAATCGGGTTGCCCGACGCGCCAGCGTCCGAGCGCCCTTCCTGCGTGACCAGCGCTCCCACGCCTTCGCCGCGCCCGTTCGCGGCCTCCGCCAGTCGGCCGCGCGTTCTCGTGTTCGTCGGCCCGGCCGGGGCGGGGAAGACCTCGCTGATGCTCCGCCTGGGGCTCCAGCCACGCACACTCGGCGCGCGCCAGGCCGCCGCCCTCGTCGTCCCGACCGAGCCTGTCCCGCTCGTGGATCCCATCGACGTGCTCTGGCACCGGGGAATTCCGGCCGCGGAGATCCGCGAGGCCGCCGATGTGGCGCCTGCCTGCGACCTCCTCGCCGGGGCCGACCTCCTGCTCGTGGATACGCCGCCGCTCCCACTCAACGAAGCGGACGCGCGGACGCACCTCCACCGGCTCGGCACGCTGCTCGCGCCGCTGGGCGAGGTGGAGGTCGTCTTCGTGCTGGACGCGACTCGCTCCGCCGACACCCTGTCCGCGGACCGCGTCCGCGCCTTCGGCCTCGCGCCGGATGCCCTCGCGCTGACCCGCACGGAAGAGGCCGCGCCGGGTGCCGCCCGCGCCTGGGCCGACCGCCTGCCCTGGCCCCTCCGTCTCCTCTCGAGCGGTCCCGATCTCGGTGACCTCCAGGCGCCGCCCGCTGGCGCCCGCCAGACCGCTCCCCCCGTTGCCCGTCTAGACCCGTGCCTGACGTGACCTCTCACCATCCGCTCCCGCCCGGCTCCGCGCCCGTCCTCGCCGTTGTGAGCGGGAAAGGCGGCGTGGGCAAAAGCACGCTAGCCGTCAACCTCGCCGAGACGTTCGCGGCCCAGGGCTGCGCCGTCGCGCTCCTGGACGCCGACCTCGGGACGGGCTCGTGCGCGACGCTCATGAACGAGACGCCCGCCGCGACGGCCATCGCCAGCGCCTCGGGCGTGGTCCCGGTGGACCGCGTTCTGACCGTCACCGCCTCGGGCGTGACGCTGGCGGCTGGCGGCACGCTTCCGCCGGACCTCACCTTCGCGCACGTCCAGCCCGCGCTGGACGAGACGCTGCGCGAGCTGGCCGCCACCCACGACCTCGTGATCGTGGACGCGCCCGCCGGGCTCGGCGCCGAGGTCCGCTGGTCGCTGGACCGCGCCGACGCCGCGCTGCTCGTGCTCGTCGGCGAGCCGACCTCCGTTAAGGGGGCCTACACCCTCGCGAAGATGGTCTGGGGAGCCGTGCCGGACTACCCGTTGCTCTCCGTCGTCAACGCCGCCGATACGGAGTCCGAGGCTCAGGAAGCTGCGGCCCGGTTCTCCGAGTTGACGGCTCAGTTCCTCGGGCACGAGCCCATCCCGCTGGGGTGGGTGCCGTACAGCCCGCACGTTCGCGCCGCCGTCTCGAAGCAGACCCCCGCCGTGCGGCTTTCCGGCTCCGTCCGTGCCGCGTTCACCACGCTCAGCACGGGCCTCCGTGATCTGGCGCTGCTCCCGATCTAACCGTGACGCAGGACGCCGCCCACCTCACCGCTCTCCTGGCCGCGCTGGCCACGTTCGTCCTCCACGATGGGGGAGGAGACGCCGCCGTGCGCGCGGGCGCCGTCGCAGTGGGGACGTACGGGGTGGTGTCGCTCGTGCCGCTGCTCGTCCGCCGCCTGCTCGCCTCCTCGACCGTGTCCCCGCTCCGTTCGCCCTCCGAGCCCTCATGACGTCCGACCTCCAGACTCTCGTGGATCGCCACGTCGCGGACCGATCGCCCGCCAGCCGCGAGGCCGCCGTGCTGGCGGCCCTCCCGCTGGTCCGCTCCATCCTGGGCAAGATCTCGGCGCCGGACCACCCGCTCGCGAGCGACGAGGACCTGGAAAGCGTGGGCCTGACCGGCCTTCTAGACTCCCTCGACGCCTACGACCCGTCGCACGGGACGCGCTTCACGACCTACGCATACGTCCGCATCCGGGGCGCGATCGTGGACTACCTCCGCTCCATCGACGTGCTCTCGCAGAAGAAGCGGGAGCAGATGTGGGAGGCCTCGCAGGCCGCCGAGCGGCTCCGCCAGCGGCTCGGGGACGAGCCCGCGGACTGGCAGATCGCGGACGAGCTGGGCATCTCCTCGCGGGACTACGACGCGCTCCTCGCGCAGGCCAACCTCCGCTTCGCGCTCGGCCTGGAGGACCCGACGGGCGCTGACGACGAGGGCCTCCGTTTCACCGACGTGCTCGAAGACGAGGCCGCGGCGGACGCCTTCCGCGAGAGCGAGGACGCGATGACGTTCGAGATCGTGCGCGAGCTGCTGGCGGCGTTGCCCTCGCGCGAGCGCGCCATCGTGGCGCTGCACTACTTCGAGGGGCTGACGCTGGGCGAGGTGGGTCGCGTGGTCGGGCTCTCGAAGGGGCGCGTGTCGCAGATCCTGGGCCGTGTGCGGCTGCAGATCGCGGCCCGCCTGGAGCCAGTCGCGGCGTAGCACAAAAAAAACCGGCCGCTGCGGAAGGCAACGGCCGGCGGGGTGGGTCCTACTGGATTTGAACCAGTGACCTCTGCCATGTCAAGACAGCGCTCTAACCAACTGAGCTAAGGACCCGTGGGGCTCCTCGTGCGAGGGCTGCGAAGATAGAGCGGTTCGGGAAGCGGGGGCAAGGCGGTGGGGAGCTTCGGCTGTGAAAGGAGCGTGCGGAACGCCGGACATGTGCACCATGGGTTCAGAACTACCCCCGGCCCGGGTCTCCCGCCCGGCCGCCGCCGCCGCCAGCGGCTGGCGGTAGCGCCGAGGATGGGCGATGGGCGGAGGGAGCCGCCCGCCCGCGTGACATTCCGCCCCTCTGATTCGGGCGCGCTCCAGCGCCCAGCGGGGGGGGGACGCCGTTTGGGATCCGCCTCCCAACGACCCCTCTCAGATGTACTCCCTCACCACCCGATACCCCGCCGCGCCCTGTGGCCTGGCCGACGTGCTGGAGCGCGCGGCTCGCGAGGCAGAGGCCGTCCCCGGCGCCTACGCGTCGGCGCCTTGGCGCTTTCTCGCCGCCTCACCGGCCGCGGCGGCGCTCCTGGAGGGCCGCGAACCGAGCGCCGAGGGCTGGGACGACCGGTGGGTGATCGTGGTGTGCCACCGCGGCGACGCCGTCGGGCACGTCAAGGAGCGGGCCTACACGGCGGTGCAGCGCTACCTCCTGTCCCTCGCAGCCGAGGGCGTGGAGGCCACGTGGATGGGCGCAGGCCTGCCGATGGGACTGGACCAGAACGTGGAGGTGAAGCCCGGAGAGGACGTGATCGGCGTAATTCGAGTCGCGGGCTGAATCCGTCGTTGGAGGGGGATCCCCTCAGGGAGAGGGCGGCGCTACGTTTCGACGTCGCCTCCTCCTCTATGCGTTGTCTCCGCCTCGTCCTGCTGGCGCTTCTTCCGAGCGTCGCCCTCGCGCAGGACGCCTCACTGGACACCACCGCCGTCCCGGCGGATTCGCTCGCGCTGCCCGCGGATTCTGCCGCGGTGCTCTCAGACTCGGCGCGGGCCGTCGTGGACTCCGCTGCCGTCGCCGCGCTGACGGACACGACCACCACCGTCGCGGCTGTGCTGGGGGAGGGCGTCGGCGTGGACCTCTTTGGTCGGACGCTGTTCGAGGTGTGGGGCGGATTGGGGGATCTGAGCGTGGAGGCGCGGGCGGACCGGTTGTCGGCCCGGCTGGGCGAGTTCGCTCGCGCGAGCGAACTGGCGCCGGACGCGCTACGGATCGTGGAGGGCCAGACGCTCACGAGCATCCAGGCGGGGACGTGGATCGTGATGAGCGTAACCGAGGAGGACGCGCGTGGGCTGGGGATGTCTCGTCAGGAGGCCGCGGTCTTCTACCGCCAGCAGATCGTGGACGGCGTGGAGCGGCACCGCGAGCAGGCCACGCTCCGCGGCCTGCTCCGCAGCGCGGCCCTCACCGTCGGCTTGCTGATCGTGCTGATCGCGGCGTTGCGGGCATTGGGGTGGGCGTTCGCGTGGATGGACCGGCGGACCGCGGCGGCGCGGCGCCTTCTCGTGCGGCCGGTGCGGATCGGGACGTTCGAGGTCGTCGGGCGCGATCAGGTCTCGCGGATGGGGCGGGCCGTGGCCGGCCTCGCGCGGCTGGCGCTCTCGCTCGTGCTCGTCTACGTCTTCCTCACGACCGCCTTCGGTCTGTTCCCCTGGACGCAGACGTGGAGCGAGAACCTCCTCGATGCCGCGCTCACGCCGCTCCGCCAGCTGGGCACGCTCCTCGTGGAGAGCGTGGACAACGTCATCGCGATCCTCGTGATCGTGCTCGTCGTGCGCTGGGCCATCCGGATCTCGGACTACCTCTTCCAGCAGATCGAGACCGGCGAGGTCCACCTCAACGGCTTCCACGCCGATCTCGCGGACCCGACGCGGAAGATCGCGAAGTTCTTCCTCGTGGTGATCGGGCTCGTGCTGGTCTACCCGTACACGCCCATCGCGAACAGCATCGCGTTCCAGGGGCTGACGGTGTTCTTCGGCCTCCTGATCTCGCTCGGCTCGTCGTCGGCCATCTCCAACATGGTGGCGGGCGTGGTGCTCACCTACACCCGCGCCTTCCGCGTGGGCGACCGCGTCAAAGTGGGGGACACCTTCGGTGACGTGGTGGAGAAAACGTTCCTCGTGACCCGCATCCGGACGCCGAAGAATGAGGACATCTCGGTCCCCAACGCGACCGTGCTGAGCAACCACATTGTCAACTACTCCGTGATGGCGCGCGAGGGCAGCGGCGTCATCCTCCACACCACCGTCACGCTCGGCTACGACCTCCCGTGGCCAGACGCACACCGCCTCCTGATCCAGGCCGCGAAGGACACGGCGGGAGTGGAGGCGGAGCCGCCGCCGTTCGTGCTTCAGACCTCGCTCGGCGACTTCTCCGTGGCCTACCAGCTCAACGCGTACACACGCGAGGTCACGCGGATGGCGCGGCTCTACAGCGACCTCCACCAGCACATCCAGGACCGCTTCGCGGAGGCCGAGGTCGAGATCCTCAGCCCCGTCTACCACGCCCGCCGCGATGGGCCCTCCACGGTCCCGGACGTGGTGGCGGTGCAGAATGCCCGCGCCCGGGCCCAGGCCACCGCCCCCGTCCTGCCCAGCGACGGTGCTGATCTCGCCCCGCCGCCCGACGAAGCCGCAGGCGCCTAGGCGGACCCCATCGCGCCGCCCAGCGTTCGGTTGGCATGCCTGAGATTTCGCTCCACCACGCGCACCCCTGGGACGTCCCGCCGAAAGAGGCCGTCGAGATCCAGCGCCAGCTGGCGCCACTCGTGCGCGAGGCCCCGCTGGACTTCGAGGCCGTGCGGACCGTCGCCGGGCTGGACGTGAGCGTGCGCGATGACCGGGTCCGCGCTGCCGTCGTCGTCTACGACGTGCGCGCCCGCGAGGTGGTGGAGCACGCCATCTGGGAAGGCCCGACGCCGTTCCCGTACGTCCCCGGCCTGCTCTCCTTCCGCGAGGTGCCGGCCATCCTCCCCGCGCTCGAACGCCTCCGCCAGCGGCCCGACGTCTACATGCTGGATGCGCAGGGGCGGGCGCACCCCCGGCGCTTCGGGCTGGCGTGCCACCTCGGCGTGCTCCTGGACGCGCCCGCGCTGGGCGTCGCGAAGTCCATTCTGGTGGGGCGGCACGCCCCGCTGGCGGAGCCCAAGGGGAGCGCGCAGCCGCTCGTGCACAAAGACGAGACCGTCGGGCTGGCGCTGCGGACGCGCGAGCGGGTGAAGCCGGTCTACGTCTCCGTGGGCCATCGGATCACGCTGCGCGACGCCGGCCGGCTGGCGCTCGGGCTCGCCGAGAAATACAAGCTGCCGCAGCCGACGCACCTCGCGCACCGCCTGAGCTACCGGGGCTCCCTCTGATCCCGCGCGCTGCGTCAAGAAATCGCGTCCGGGAGACCGCGCGCGTCCGCCGCGCGTTGGATGCCCGTTATCCCCACCGATATGGAAGCCACCGTTAGCGCCGGCACCGACCGCCACGCCCCCATCCCCGAGGCCTTCGAGCACCCCCGCGGCCTCTTCTGCAACCGGACCCTCAACCTCCGCAACATCCAGGCGGTGGGGTACGACATGGACTACACGCTGGTCCACTACCACGTTGAGCTCTGGGAGGAGCGCGCCTACGCGTACGTCCGCCAGGGGCTGGCGGCGCGAGGCTGGCCGGTTCAGGACCTGGAGTTCGACCCGGCCCTCGTGATCCAGGGGCTGATCGTGGACACCGAGCGCGGCAACGTGGTCAAGGCGAACCGCTTCGGGTACATCAAGCGCGCGTACCACGGCACGAAGGAGATGGCCTACGGCGACATGCGCGATGCGTATCGGCGCACGCTCGTGGATCTCCATGCGCCCCGCTGGCGGTTCATGAACACGCTGTTCTCCATCTCCGAGGCCGGGATCTACCTCCAGCTCGTGGACCTGCTGGACGCCGGGAAGCTGCCCGAGCGGATCGGCTACGACGACCTCTACCGCATCGTCCGCCAGACGCTCGATGCCGCGCACGTGGAGGGCCTGCTCAAAGCGGAGATCCTCGCGGACCCGCAGCGCTTCGTGGACGACGACCCCGAGGTGCCGCTCGCGCTGCTGGACCAGAAGATGGCGGGCAAGAAGGGGCTCCTCATCACCAACTCGGACTGGGACTACGCCGCCCCGCTCCTCACCTACGCCTTCGACCCGCACCTGCCGGACGGCATGACCTGGCGCGACCTCTTCGATCTCGCGATCGTCGGCGCGCGAAAGCCGGCCTTTTTCAACGAGACGGCCCCCGCCTTCGAAGTCGTCAGCGACGACGGCACGCTCCGGCCCGTCCGCGGCGCGCTGGAGGAAGGGCGGGCGTACGTCGGGGGGCACGCGGCGCTCGTCGAGGCCAGCCTCGGCATCCGGGGCGACCAGATCCTGTACGTGGGCGATCACGTGTGGGCCGATGTCCGCGCGAGCAAACGGCTCAACCGCTGGCGGACCGCGCTCGTGCTCCGCTCCCTCGAAGATGAGATCGAAGCGATGGAGTCGTTCGAGCCGCAGCAGGAGCGGCTCCGCACGCTGATGCGGCGGAAGGAGCGGCTGGAGGCCTACGCCTCGGCCATCCGCCTGGAGCGTCAGCGGAACGTGGAGGGCTACGGCCCACAGACCGGCCGTGACCCCGACGCGCTCGACGAGGAGTTCCAGCACGTCCGCCAGGTGCTCGTGGAGCTGGACACCGAGATCGCCCCGCTGGCGGCGGCGTCCAGCCGGCTCGTCAACGAGAACTGGGGGCCCACCCTTCGCGCGGGGAACGACAAGAGCCTGCTCGCCTCTCAGCTGGAAGCCAGCGCCGACGTCTACACGGCGAGGGTCTCCAACTTCTTGCACTACACGCCGTTCGTGTACCTCCGCAGCCCGCGCGGGACGCTGCCGCACGACGCGGCCGCTCCTCAGGCGGAAGGTCTGGAACAGGCGGCCGACGCGATGGGCGTCGAGGATTTCGGCGAGGGATCGTAGCTCCGCCCGAGCGGCGGTCTCCCCGCGCTACTCCTCCGCCAGCGCGGCGTGGCGGGCCGCCCGCCGGGAGTCGCCGCCCTGAGCGTGGAGAAGGCTCAGCGTCTCGTGCAGGGTCCGCCAGTCCAGGTCGTCCGGGCGGTCCAGGAGCGGCGTGGCCGCGCCCAGAAGCTGGCGCGCTTCCTCCCGCTGGCCGAGGGGGAGGAGGGTGGCGGCGAGGTGAAGCTGCGCCCGCGCGATGAGGCGGGGACGGTGAGACGCCACCCGCTGGCGCATGCTCAGCGCCTGACGAAGGAAGCGCTCCGATTCGCGGAACCGCCCCTGTAGCCGCCGCATCTTCCCCATCGCGACGAGCTGGTACGTGGTCCGCACGTGACCGCCGGGGAACGAGTTGTCGAGGATGCGGCGGGCTTCGTTGTAGTGCGTGAAGGCCGTGTCGTAGTCGCCGTCGAGCGCTTCCACGTAGCCCATGTTGTTGTGGCTGGCGGCGACCGTCTGATGATCCGTCCCGAGGATCTGCTTTCGGAGCGCGAGGCCGCGGTCGTAGTACGCGAGCGCGTCCGCCAGCCGGCCGTCGCGCCGGGCGGCGTGGCCGAGGTTCATGAGGGCGGTGGCCGCCTCGGGGTGCGCGCGGTCCAGGGTCTCCGCGAAGATGCGGTCGGCCTCGGTGAGCAGGCGGACGGCCTCGGAGCGGTCGTCTTCCGAGGCGAGGAGGGCAGCGCCGAGCAGCGTGAGGGTTTCGGCGAGGTGCGGGTGTGAGGGCCCGAGGCGGGCGCGGCGGATGCGGAGCGCCTCGCGCAACGGCAGCACGGCCGGTGCCTCCTGGCTGCTATAGACGAGCGAGGCTCCGTAGTCGTGGAGTGTGGCGGCGAGTGCGGGGTCGTCGGGCGGGAGGTGATCGCGCTGGATGGCGAGGGAGGCGCGGAGGAGAGAATCCGCGTGGGCGTACCCCAGGGCCACGGCCACGAAGCGCGCGCGCGTGCGGAGGGCGGTCGCGCGGTCCGCGGCGGAGCCCGAGCGCTCGGTCAGGAGAAGCGCCTCGGCGGAGAGGCTGTCGGCCGAGGGGTAGCGCTCCGTCCACAGCCGCATCTCGGCGAGCGTGAGAAGCGAACGGAGCAGCTCGGTGGGTCGCGTCGTGGGATCGGCGCGACGGAGGGCGAGGGCCTGAGCCGCGAGCGGATCGGCGGCTTCGTAGAGCGCGAGGCCCGCGTAGGCTCGCGCGGCGGCATCCAGGAGCGCGGGCGTAGCGGGATCGTCCGGGTCGGCCTGGATTCTCGCGACGCGGGCGTCGAGAAGCTCGCGCGCGGAGGCGCGGTCGCCGATCTCCGCATCCGGGTTGTACGTGCGGAACACGTCGGCGAGGAAGGAGGCGGTGGCCTGGGCCTTCGCAGCCTCGCGCTGCGCCGCGTTCCGCTCGGCCGTGATCGCAGCGGTGTGGTACGCGCCGAGTGCCACCACGGCCAGCACGCCGAGCGCGGCGACGGCGACCGCCAGCCGGTTCCGGCGGACGAACCGGCCGAGGAGGTACCCGCCCCGCTGGCGGCGCGCCTCGACGGGCCGGTGCGCAAGGTGGCGGCGGAGGTCCGCGGCGAACGCCTCTGCGGTCGGGTACCGCTCCGAGGGCGTGGAGCTGAGCGCGCGCGCAAGGATGGCGTCCAGGTCGCCGCGCAGGGCGGAGCCGCGGGGGGCGACGTCAGAGGCTCGCTGGAGGACATGGCCGGCGGCGTCGCGCTCGGGGGTGTCGCCCGCCAGCAGCTCGAAGAGGAGCAGGCCCAGGGCGAACACGTCCGCGCTCGTGGTCGCTGGCTCGCCTGCGAGCTGCTCCGGTGCGGCGTACCGCGCCGTGTGAGGCTCGTCCGCCAGCGCCTGAACGCCCAACGCCACGGCGACCCCGAAGTCCAACACGCACGTCCGCGCGTTCCCGGTGCCGTCCGCCTCAACCACGACGTGCGGCGGCTTGAGGTCTCGGTGGACCACGAGGTGCCGGTGGGCGTGCGCGAGCGCGTCCAGCACCTGCAGGAACAGGCGGATGCGGGCACGGGTGGAGAGCGCGTGCTGGTCCGCCCACTGCGTGATCGGGACGCCCTCGACATACTCCATCGCGAGCCACGGCTGCCCGTCGCGGAGCGTACCTCCGTCGAAGAGCCGCGCGATTCCGGGGTGGTCCAGACCGGCGAGGAGCCGCCGCTCGGCGTCGAACCGGCGACGGAGTTCGTCGGCGGCCGGCCCGCTGGCGGGGCCTCCGCGCACGACCTTCAGCGCGACGGTCCGCTCGAAGAGGCCGTCGGCGCGTTCGGCGCGGTAGACCGTTCCCATCCCGCCCTCGCCGATGCGCGCGCGGACGAGCCAGGGCCCCACATGTTGTCCCACGAGCGGGTCGCTCTCGCTGACGGCGTCCGCCAGCCGACGGACGGTCCCGCCGGCGTCCACGGCAGGTTGTGTCAGGAAGGCACCCGCCGTGTCATACGCGCCCAGCAGGGTGAGCACCTCGCGGCGCGTCTCTGGGTCCAGGCGGCGGAGCAGGCGGCCCCGTTCAGGCTCGGGCGCGGCGAGCACCTCCGCCAGCCGAGTCTTGACGAGAGACCAGTGGGCGGGGTCGCTCATGCGGTGGCGCGTGCGAGGTGGTCCCGCGCGAGGCGCGCGGCGTCGCCTTCGAGGTGGGGGAGGGCGGCGCGGAGGTAGGGCACGGCCTCGGCGCGGCGGTCCAACTCCAGCAGGCACGCACCCAGCGCGGCCTCGGCCGTGGCGCGGTCCGCGTCGTACCCGTCGCGCTGGCGGTGGATGCCGACGGCCTCGCGGAGGGCGGGCTCCGCGTCTTCGAACCGCCGCGCCTTCATCCGCACCTGCCCGATCGCGACGAGGCCGTCCGCGATGTAGGGGTGCTCGGGCGGGAGTGTGGCCCGGTCGATGGCGTGGGCAGCCAGGAGGGATTCCTCGGCCTCCCGAAGGCGGCCCGCGTCCTGTAGCGCCTCGCCTCGCCCGAACAGCGTGGTCGCGACGGAGGGGTGATCGTCGCCGAAGCTCTCGCGGTAGATGGAGAGCGCGGAGTCGAAGAGCGGGATCGCCTCGGGGTCGCCGCGGTCGTGGAGGAGGTTGGCGAGGTTGGACTGCGTGTTCGCCACGAGCGGGTGGCGGCCGAGGGCTTCCTGCCGGATCGTGAGGGCTTTGGCGTACTGCTCCGCCGCTTCGTCGGGCCGGTCGGCGGTGTAGTAGTAGGCGCCGAGGTTGTTGTGCGCTTGCGCCACGTCCAGGTGCCCGTTGCCGAAGGCGCGGAGGTTCATCGCGAGCGCTCGCTCGCCGAGTTCGATCGCCTCCGCCAGCGCGTCGGGGCGGTCCACGTCGGGGAGCACGAAGGCAAGGTTGTTGACGGCCTCGGCGATGTCCGGGTCGCCAGGGCGGTGGGTGGCCTCGGCTAGGGCGAGCGCTCGCCGGTAGTGGGTCTCCGCCTCGGCGTAGGCCCCGCGGAAGTAGTACGCGTTCGCGAGGGCGGAGTGCGCGTCGCCCGTGTGCTCGGTCGCCAGCCCGAGGGAGTCGTGGAGGGACACCGCTCGCTCGCCGAGGTCGAACGCGCGGTCGTACTCGCCGAGTTGGCCGAGGAGGTGGCTGAGGAGCGTCGCCAGCCGCGCCTGCAACTCGGGGCGGGGCGCGAGGCTGTCCACGGCGCTCGCGCCCCGCTGGACGAGGAAGGTGCGGACGGTCATGGAGTCCAACCGGTCCGCTTCGGCCGCGAAGGGGTCACGGTCGAACATCTCCATGAGGAGGTCCGTGACCTGGGCCGCGGTCTCCGCCTCAGTGCGCGCGCGGTCGCGTTCCCGCGCCAGGCTGGCGGCGTAGATCGCCGTGAGCGCGATGCCGAGGACCACCACGGCAGCGGTCGCGAGGACTCCGGCCCGATGCCGCGCGATGAACTTGCGCGCCCGGTAGGCCCGGCTCGGTGCACGCGCCGCGATGGGTTCGTCGGAGAGGAACCGTTGGAGGTCAGCGGCGAGGGCTTCGGCGGAGGCGTACCGCTCGGTCGGCGCTTTCCGGAGGGCCGTGAGGCAGATCGTGTCCAGATCGCGGCTCAGCCCCGGACGGGCCGAACTGGGCGCAGGTGGGGCGTCGTGGAGGATGGAGGTTTCAAGCGCGTGCCGGTCCTCCCTGTCGGGAAACGGTCGGGTCCCGGTCAGCACCTCGTAGAGCAGGAGGCCGAGCCCGTAGACGTCGGTGGCGGTCGTCGGCGGCTCGCCGCGGACCTGCTCTGGCGCGGCGTAGCTCAGCGTCATCGGCCGCCGTCCGTCCGCGCTCGTCAGGTCCAGGTCGGTGGTGGGGTCCAGAATCTTGGCGATCCCGAAGTCGAGGAGCACGGGCCGCAGGTCCCCGCTCGGCGTGCGCGTCACGAGCACGTTGCTCGGCTTGAGGTCGCGGTGAACCACGAGCGACTGGTGCGCGGTGTGGACCGCCTCCGCGACACCGATCACGAGTCGGACCCTGTCGCGGATCGAGAGCGCTTTCGCTACCTCCGTGATTGGTTCGCCTGCGACGTAGTCCATCGCGATCCAGGGGCGCTCGTCTTCCACGCCCGCATCCAGCAGCCGCGCGATTCCGGGATGGCGGAGCCGCCCGAGGATCTGGCGCTCCGCTGCAAACCGGCCCAGGACGGCGTCCGTCCGCGCCCCCGCCCGCACCACCTTCAGCGCGACCTCCCGATCGAACAGCCCGTCGTCGCGGCGGGCGCGGTACACGTCCCCCATGCCTCCCTGCCCGATCCGCTCCTGCAACCGGTACGGGCCCACGCGCGATCCCTCCAGAGGGCCGGCGTCCAGGTCCACCTGGTCCAGGAAGTCACTCACGCCGCCAGCCGCTGGCGGGCGCTCTAGAACGCCGGTTCCATCCTCGGCTGCGAGGAGGGCGGCGACATCCGATCGGAGCGACGGAGGGAGGCTGGCGAGAAACGCGGGGCGCTCGTCCGGCGGGAGGTGGAGGGCGTCGGCCAGTCCGTCCTTGACGGCGTTCCAGTGGGCGGGGTCCATGGCGGCGGGGGGACGCTAGTCATACGTCGGCGCGCGCGCCGGAGGCTCACCCCTCCGACATCGCGCGGTACAGCCAGGCGCGAGCGGCGGCCCATTCCCGCTTGACCGTGGTGGGGGAAACGCCGAGGGCTTCCGCCGTTTCCTCTACGGTGAGGCCCGCGAAGTAGCGGCACTCCACGACCCTCGCGGCCCGCGGGTCGAGCGTCTCGAACGTGCGGAGCGCTTCGTCGAGCGCGAGGATCTCGGTCGCAGGCTCGTCCGCCGCCGGCTCCCCGACGCGGTCCAGGGAGGTGGGGCGTTCGCCGCCGCCTCGTTTGATTCGCCCCCGCTTCCGGGCATCGTCCACGACGACCTGCCGCATCGCGCGAGCGGCGGCAGAGAAGAAGTGCGCCCGGCCGTCGAAGGGCAGGCGGTCGCCGTCCACCAGCTTGAAGTACGCCTCGTGCACGAGAGCCGTGGTGTTGAGCGTGGCGTCCCGGCGGGAGCGCGAGCGGTGGACCTTCGCTAGCCGATGCAACTCGTCATAGACGGCGGAGAGGAGGCGGTCAGCGGCGGCGGAATCGCCGGCGCGGGATTCCGCGAGGAGGGCCGTGACGTCGCCAGCAGGAGGCATCGGAGGGCGGGGGGACGGTCGAAGCTACCGGGCAGAGAGGGGGGTCTCAACCCATACGTCCTTCCGGGCGCGTGCGGACCGCCCCGCTGGCGGCGCCCGCCAGACGCAACGCGGCCCCGCCCCGGAGATCCGGAGCGGGGCCGACGCGCGGTGCGGGGATGTTCAGGCAGACCGCATCTTCCAGCCCCGTCGAGGGAGGGAGAGAGTCTTCCCCGCAGAACGCCCGCGCTGCCTGGAACCTAGTAACGGTTCGAGGTGGGAGACTCGAGAAGCATTCGGAACCGCTCACAATCCATCGGGATGGACTCCACGCGGCGGTTTCGGGCGCAGCCGAGGCCCGGATCTTCCTTGTCGCACGCGGGGACGGCCGTGCCGCGGTTGCGGATCTGCAGCCGGCTGGCGGCGACGCCGCGCGAGAGGTAGTAGTCGTAGACGGCCTGGGCGCGGCGGCCGGCGAGCGCCATCCCGTACCGCTCCCCCTCGGAGGTGTCGGTGAAGCCGTCGATGAAGACGCAGCAGGCGGGGTTGTCCATCAGTAGCTCCACGTTCTCGTCCAGGAGCGCACGGGCGCGGTCGGTCAGGGTGGAGGAGCCGTGCTCGAAGTAGATCGCGTTGAGCTCCACGAGGTCACAGACGAGGGGCTGCTCGACTGGGATCTCCTCGCGCTCGACGTAGACCGTCTCGCGCTCCACGATCACCTCGCGCTCGGGCGGGGCGGGGATGAACTCGCGGCGGGGGCCGCCGAAGCCGAACCGGAGACCGCCGGTGAAGAGCGCGGAGCCGAACCGCGTGTCAAACCGCTCGTCGCCATCGTCCTCGACGCAGTGGTCCTGCGTGGGGTCCTCCTCACAGGGCTTGGGCTCGCAGTGGGCCTGCGTGGGGTCTTCCTCGCACGGCTTCTCGTCCTCCGGACCGAAGGCGGCGGAGGCCAGGCCGCTCGCGCTGCCCACGGTCTACCAGCCACGTAGGTCAGCGGCGCGCGCGCGATGGTAGCTCGCCTCGCCGAAGAGGCCGAGGTTCTGCGAAAGGCGGAGGTCCACGCCCACGCCGAGGGGCAGAACGTAGGCCACGCGGTCACGGTCGAGCGCGTCGGCCACGTCGTCCTGGCCGAACGGGTCCGCGATGAGAGCGCCCAGACCGGAGAAGACGTACGGGACGGCGCTGGAGTAGCGCGGGTTGGTCAGCTTGAAGAGGAGGTCGCCTTCCAGGAGCAGCTGCTCGTTGGTGAGGAAGGGGTTGCCACCGCGGCGTGCGATCGCGCCGTCGTCGTCTGCGCCGATGTTGAGCAGGCCCACGAGTGCGCGTCCCGCCAGCTGGTCAGAGAAGGGGACTTCGAGAAAGGCCGTGACCGCGGGGTTGACCTCCGTGACGTTCTCCTGGTCAGCGGGTAGAGGACGTTCGGGCCGTTGTACAGGGACACGCCGCCACCGAGCCCGAAGCGGACGCCGGGACCGTCCGGCTCGGTGTCGTAGTAGGTGCCGATGACCTGCGCGGACGCGGAGCCGGCCGCGAGGACGAGGGCGAGGCAGAGTGCGGAGAGGAGTCGAGACAGCATGGGGGAAGGGGGCGGGAGGCGGGAGCCTCATCAGGGCGGGCGTTCGGCGGCCTCCGAAGGGAAAACCGGGCGGGACCTATGCCGCCAGAGTTTATTCCCTCATGACGGCAGGAAACTGTTCCGCCTGGGTGCAGGAAAGGGTGGCTGAGACGGCCGTCTCATGCGTGCGTGGCTCCGCGAGCGCTCGTTTCTACTCTCAGCGTTCCGCAACCGGGCGGTTACAGCTCCGCGGTGGACCGGGCCGGGACCCACCCCGTGGCATCGCCGAGGTGGACCTGCCGCCAGCCGCTGGCGGTGGCCTCCAGCAGGAGCACCTCGCCCTCTCGGACGCGGCCGACCTCCTCGGCCTCGGGGGTGGGCCGCGCGCGGGCTTCGACGGCGACGAGCGCGACGCCTCGCGGCGTCCCGGCGTCCCACACGGCGAGCGCGGCGAGCGCGACCGCCAGCAGGGCGAGAGGTGCGAGCGCGACCGCCCCCCAGCCGACCCAGCGGGACCGGCTCCGCCACCACCCGAAGCCAAGCGCCGCAGCGCCGAGGTACAGTAGCAGCGCCAGCCCAACGAGTGCCCCCGCACCGATCCGGCTCACGACCGTCCGCGCCGCTACGAACGGTGGGGGCACCGCCGGCGCTACTTGCCCCGAGAGGGCGTACGCCTCGCGACGTGCGCTGGCGATCTCAGCATCGGCGGGGGAGAGGCGGTCGGCCCGTTCCAGCGCGAACACCGCCGGACCAGCTTCGCCTCGCGCCAGATGGAGTCTGCCCAGCGCCAGGAGCGCCTCCGGGCTCGTCAAGTCGCCTGCGAGCGACTGGTCGAGCGCCGCGAGCGCGCCGGTTGTGTCTGCCTCGGCGGTAAGCTCCACCGACCGTTGGAAGAGCGCGTCTGGCGAGGTGGCCTGGAGCGCGAGGAGCAGCACGAGCGCCTTCATGACAAGACGGGGGCGAGGAGGGCACGCACGCGCGCCTCGGCGTCCTTGGGCAGGGCGCCGCCGGCGAAGCGAGCACGCTCGACCTCTGCCAGGAGATGCCCCAGCGCGTCCGCGTCGATGCCGGACTGGCGGG
>DUBD01000169.1:69393-72374 GCA_012960515.1 Bacteroidota bacterium
TGGGTTGACGGTGCGGGCGCGGTCGAGGAGCGCAGAGCGGGAGAGCGAAGCGGCCCGCGGGTCCGCCCGCGACAGCGACTGGCGGACGAACGCGTCGAGGGCGGCGGCGCGCTCTCGCGAGGGGCGGTCTGGCGCGAGGCTCACCGTGGCGGGGGTGCGGCGTGCAGCCCGCGACCGTCGGCGCTTGACCTCGCGCGTGGCGACGAGCCCGAGCCCGGCGACGAGCGGCAGCGTGAGCCCCACGCCGAGCAGCGCCCACAAGCCGCCGGTGGAGAGCCCTCGCGACCGCCGCCAGCGCGCGGCGGCGGGACCGGCTGAGGCCACGGCTGCGCTGCCTTCGACCGACACCCGGAAGGGCCCGCGTGAGATCGTCCGGTACTCCCCGGCGGCCGGGTCGAAGTAGCTCCACGTGACGGCGGGGATCTCGACGCTCTGGTTCTGTGGGACGAACGTGTACGTGAACGTCCGCGCGCTCCGGAGCGGGACGCGGCCGCGGTCCACGCTCCGCTCGTCCTCCGGCGTGTACGCGTCCACGCCGGCCGGGGCGTCGATCTCGGGAGCCGTCAGCGTCGCCGCGTTGCCGGTGCCGCGGAGCGTCAGCACGAGCTCCACAGGGTCGCCGGGGGCGACGCGGTCCGGCGCGAGCCGTGCCACCATCTCGAACTCCCCGACAGCTCCGGCGAACGACGGCGGCGCGCCGCTCGGGAGCGGTCGGACCTCGATGCTCGTGCCCGGCGCGGTCACCTCTCGGTCGGACCGGCGCGTGCTGAACGGCTGGAAGAATGGCAGGAACGGGTCCGTGGGGTCTGCCTCGCGGACCTCCACTTCGTACTCCATCGGCGCCAGTTCCAGCGTGCCGGCGCGAGCGGGGAAGAGCGCGAGGCGGCGGACGGTCACGGCCTGCATCGCGCGCCCGTCGAGCGTGACGGCGCGGGGGTACGTCTCCCGCGTGGGCACGTCCATCTCCTCGCGCCAGAACCCCGGCGCGTCCCACGTCCCGACCGCCAGCGCCTGACGCGGCGCAATGCTGGAGGGGTCGAAGTAGAGCACGTAGTCCACGACGACCTGCTGGCCGACGACGGCGGTGGTGCGCCGCGGCTCGGCACGGACGAAGAGGTCCGAACGCGAACCGGTGGAGGGCGCCTGGGGGCGGGCCTGCCGGTTGGGGATCGACGGCGGGTTCCGCTGGACCACGTCGATCGGGATGGGGTCCGTGGAGAACGACTGGCTGCCGATCTGGAGCTGCATCGCGCCGATGCGGCCGGCGCCGGGCCGCGTCGCGCGGTACCGCCAGCCGAGGCGGGTCTGCGTCTGCGCGCCGAGGGTCGTGCGCTCCCGAAGCACAGGCGAGCGCGAGACGAGCGCGAGGTTGGGGGAGGGCCGCGGCGGCATCACGCCACCGCCAGGCTCCCCGCCGCTCACCTCGATGACGAACAGCAGCGACTCCCCGACCTCCAGGACGGTCTTATCCGCGTAGGCGCTCACGGCCACCTGCGCGCTGGCGGGCGCCGCGAGCATCAGCGCGAGGAGGGAGGCGAGGAGCGGGAGACGCATTTACCAGTCGCGTTCGGAGCGGCGCTGGCGCGACGGGCGGCGCATCCGCTCCACGAGCAGTTCCTCGTCCGCCGCCACGGCATCGAGCAGGCGCTGCGCCTCGGCCGCGCTCATCTGCATCTCCCGGCGCTCGCCGCCAGCGGACGGCGAGGAGGGCGGGCGCTGCCTCTCGTCGTCCCGCCCCTGGTCGGCGTCTGCCTCTTGATTCGGCTCCTGCCGTTCCTGCTGGGTGCCGTCGCGCTCGGTTTCGTCGTCGGACTCGGGGCCGTCGTCGCCCTGCTGCTCGTTCTCGGGCTCGTTCTCGTCCTGAGAATCGGAGTCGTCCGATTCCTGGTCCTGGTCCTGCTCGCCGTCCTGCGGGGGCTGCTGCTGGCGGAGCAGTTCGAGGAGGCGTTCGAGCTTGGCGTTGCCGGGGTCGAGCGCGAGCCCCCGCTCGGCGTCGCGGACGGCGGCCTCCGTCTCGCCGCCGATGTAGGCCTGCGCGGCGGAGTGGTAGAGGGCATCCGCGTCCGGCCCGCTGGCGGACTGCGCCAGCGCGAGCGGAGCGGCGAGAATGGCGAGGAGGAAGAGAGGACGCCTCACGGGAGGGGAGCGGAATCGACCTCGGCGATATCGCCGAGGCGCTGGATGAACTCGCCGAACGCGGCCACGGTGGAGTCTCGTGCCAGCCCCTCGGCCATGAGGTCGGAGGCTTCGGCGTAGGCGCGGGCGGCGACGAGGGAGTCAGCCTGGGCCTTCAGACGCTGCGCGAAGGGGGACGGCTCCGGCGGTTCGGGCTCGTCCTCCGCGTCGGTGTCGCGCTGGCGGCGGAGCGCGATCTCCAGGTTGACCTGGGCCGGGACGTAGTCGGGCCGGAGGACGAGCGCACGGCGGAGGGCGCGGATGGCGCCGGGAAGGTCAGCAGCGGCGAGGGCTGC
The DNA here is from genome assembly GCA_012960515.1 of Bacteroidota bacterium. GTDB lineage: Bacteria > Bacteroidota > Rhodothermia > Rhodothermales > Rubricoccaceae > Rubricoccus. The sequence continues at coordinate 71,865 of DUBD01000169.1, forward strand.
CGTGCCCTGGTTGTACGCGGCGAGGGCGCGCTGGTCGGCGTCGGCCGCGAGGGGGAGCACGCGCGCGAAGGCACTGTCCGCCTCCGCGGCCCGGTCCTGCGCCAATCGGGCGAGCCCGAGGTTGTTCCAGAGCGCCGCGCCGATCTCGGCGGGCACGTCGTCCTCCGTCAGGCCCGCGAGGTACGCCTGCTCCGCGCCGGCGGCGTCCTCCGCCAGCAGGGCGTTGCCTTGCCGTCCGCGGGCCGCGCCGGGCGCGAGGGCGCCGAACAGCCCGAGGCCGAGGAGGAGGACGGCAGGGCGCATCGCGTCGCGCTGGCGGCGGGGATGGGCGGGCGTGGGCTCAGTCCGCGAGGGGGATCATCGGCGTGTCATCCGAAGCCTCCTCGATCTCCTTCTCGGCATCCACGAAGTCCCTGAACGACGTCGTCGCGTAGGCTCCCTCGTTCACGAAACGCAGCGCGTAGAGGAACGTCTCGGCGTCGGCGTAGCCGGGGAGGCGGGGGATGATCT
>DUBD01000169.1:72491-75265 GCA_012960515.1 Bacteroidota bacterium
CGGTTCTCGATGTCCAGCCGGGTCACCTCGAAGTGCTCGTCGAGGTACGCCTGCACCTCGTCGTTGGTGTAGACGTCCTGGTCCATCTTCGCGCACCAGTTGCACCACTTCGCGTAGCCGTGGAGCAGGAGGATCTTCTGCTCCGTCTTGGACTCGTCGATCGCGTCCGCCAGCGTCTCCCACTCGGGGGCGTCGTCTGGGATCACGGAGGCGTCCACGCCCTGGGCCTGAGCGGCGCCGGCGAGGAACAGGAGGGAAAGGGCGAGCGCGAGGCGCATGGAGTACGGGGTGGGATCGGGAGAAGCTAGGCCGGGGGCGCGGCCGTCCGGGGTGCGTTCTCGTGGAAACGGCTCAGCCTGCGACGTGAGTGCATGGCCGCCGGGTCTCACCGGACGACGATCTGGATGGGCTCGAAGGCCTCGGCGTATGGGGTGCCGGCTTGCACGCCGCGCACGGTCGCCAGGGAACGGATGAACGCCGGAGAGCTGTACGGCCGGAATCCCTGACTCTCGTACGCCGAGAGCGCGTAGATCTTGGCGTCCAGGTGCGCCTCGGTCAGGGCGACGAACGCCGCGGAGTGGAATCGGGCCTCGTTCTGGGGCAGTTCGTACCCCAACAGCGTGGCGTGTGGGAAGGCGCGGACGCCCTCCTGGTGGACCGTCGCGTGGTCCTGGTGGCGGTCTGTAGAGGTGGGGAGTAGGACGAGGTCCGGCGCCCAGCCCTTCCGCAACGCGACGAGGCGTTCGAGGATCGGCTGGCGGTCTCGCGGAAACTCGCGGACCTCGAACGGGCCCAGTTCCACGTTCTCGGGAGGGATCCCGAGCCGCGACGTGCTCTCGCGGCACTCGTGCGCCAACACGTCGCGCGCGAACCCCTCCGGGACGGACTTCTCGCAGGTGGAGAGCGCGAGGTACCGGATCTCGGCGCCGGCCTCCGCCAGCCGCACGATGGTGCCGCCACAGCCGAACTCGTCGTCGGTGTGGGCGCAGAGGACGAGGCAGCGGCGGACGGACTGGAGCATTCCGGGGGAGGTCGGGAGGGCGGAAGATGCGCGCCGCGCGCTGGCGGCGGAGATCGGCGGGCAGTTCTCGCCTACCGTTCACGCGCGGGGTTGCCCAGCACAGTCGCGTCCGCGGCCACGTCGCGTGTGACCACGGCCCCCATCCCGACCGTCGCGCGGTCACCGATGGTGATCCCGTTCCGCACAATGGCGTTCGGCGCGATCCAGGCGCCCCGACCCACGCGCGCGCTCCCGGCCACGACCGCCCCGGCGATGACGAGAGCGTCGGCGCCGATCACCGCGTTGTGCGCGATGTGCACGAGGTTGTCGATCCTCGCGCCGGGCCCGATCCGTGTGGCGCCGAGCGTCCCGCGGTCCACGCACGCGTTGTCCCCGATGCTCGCACCCGTCCCGACCTCCACGCGGCCGACGTGGGGAAACGGCACCTGCCGCCCCTCGGCATCCGGCGTGAACCCGAAGCCCGCGCCGCCGATCGTCGTGTTCGCGCCCACGCTCACCCCGTCCGCCAGCGTGCAGTGCGCGAGGCAGGTGTTCGGCCCCACGGTGACGCCCGCGCCGAGGGCGACGCCGGCCCCGAGGACGACGCCGCGCGCCAGCCGGGCCGTGGGATCGATCTCCGCATCTGGCGGCATGGGGCCGTCGAAGGGCGGCCAGCCGTCGTCGGGCGGGAAGAACCGCGCGACGAGCCGGGAGAACACGAGCCGCGGGCTGGCGGTGGCGATCAGCGTGACGGACGAGCCGAGGTGCTCCGGGGGGGCGTCCGCGACGAGCAGGCTCCCCGCGAACGCCGCCAGCCGCTCGGGCGTGGTGGCGCGAGGGGCGATCCAGGCAGCGTGCCCCGGCCCCGCCTCGCGATCCGGGGCGAGGTCTACTACCTCGGCCTCGTGCCCGAGTCGGACGGACTCCACTTCGGCGAAGGAGCGGAGGGCGTGGGCGATCTCATGCGTGGTTGGCATCCAGGAGGGGGGAGAGGGCGGTCAGGAAGGTCTCGCGCTCGCGCTCCCATGAGTGGGCGCGATGGAGCGCGCGAGCGCCTCCGCGCATCTCGCGCCGGGTCTCCGGGTCGAGCAGGACAGTACGGAGCGCGTGGGTGACGGCCTCGGGCTGGTCGGGGTCCACGACGATCCCCGCGTCGAACTGGCGGACGAGCGCCGCCAGCGGCTCGATGCCGGAGCCGGCGAGGGTCGGGACGCCGGCGGCGGCGTACTCGAAGAGCTTGTTCGGGAGGCCCATCCGGAGGCTCTCCGTCAGCGGACGCGCGAGGATGGCGCCGAGCGTGGCGTCGGGCGTGAGGCACCGGAGCGCATCGGGAGGCGTGAACGGGAGGAGGTGGAGGCGCTGGCGCTGCGCGCACTCGCGGAGGGCGTCCTCCAGCGGACCTTCGCCGATACAGACGAGCGCGGCCTCCGGAACGTCCCGCATGGCGTCGGCGAGGGGCAGGAGGCCGCGGCCTTCGCGAAACAACCCCTGGTAGAGCACAAGGGGCGTCTCGGGATCCAGTCCGAGGCGAGCCCGCAACTCGCCGGTGGCGGGTAGTCCCTCCGCCGGCGCGTCCGACACGTTGCGCACGACGGCCGGCCGCTCAATCCGGTAGCGCGAGGCCATCGCGTCTGCGATCGCGCCGTTGACGGTGAACACGCGGTCGGCGCGCGAAATGTGGCGCCGCTCGATGGCGCCCCAGGCCCAGCGGACCCACGGCCGGCCGGCCGCGTCCAGGCCGGGGTAGTACTCGCGGGCGTCGTAGACCAGCCTC
>DUBD01000169.1:75322-77375 GCA_012960515.1 Bacteroidota bacterium
GCTGGCGGCGGCGGCCGAGGCGCAAGCCGGGAGCACGTGGAGGTCGCTCGCGAGGAGCACGCGGGCCTGCACCGTTCCAAGCGCTCGGCGCAGGGCGCGGTGCGCGGCGGCGAAATACGCGGGCCCTCGCACCTCCGGCACCTCCACCGTCCGCACGTCCACGCCGTCCGCCAGCGCCGCGGGGTCTCGAAGGGGGGGCACGCCCAGCGTCAGCACCCGCGCCCCGGCCTCCACGAGCGCCCGCACCTGGCGGAGCGCCCGGGACGACGTGCTCACGTCGCCCAGGAGCACCAGCGCGAGGTCATACGGAAAGGGGGAGGGCACGACGTTATGGAGGGGTCTCGGAGGCGGCGTCCCATGCCGCTCGTGTATGTTAGCGCCCCTTTCGCGCCGCCTCGTTCAGGCTGCATCGTGACCGGTCGTCGCATCCTTCTCGCCCTCGCGTTGATCGCTGCGGGAGTCCTCGTCGGGCTCCCTATCGCTCGTGTATTCGCTCCCGACGCGCCCTCGCCGGCGGTCGGGGAATTGGTCACGCCGCCGCCCGCCGCGGTGGAGGTGGACCCGATCCCCTTCGGACCCGAGGAACAGGAGGGCTCGCCCACAGCGCCGGTCGAGGTGCCCGAGCTGCGGGAGCTGAACCGGATGTTTACGGGCGTGGCAGAGCGGGCCACCCAGGCCGTGGTCTACGTGGAAGTGGACATCGGAGACGCGGATCCGTACGCCTACGGGGCTCACACGACGGCCGGCTCTGGCGTCATCGTCTCGCCGGCGGGGTACGTGGTGACGAACGCCCACGTTGTAGAGGACGCGCGGCGGGTGACCGTCGTGCTGGACGACAAGCGCGAGTTCGCCGCCGAGGTCGTCGGGCGCGACCCGACCACGGATCTGGCGGTGCTCCGTCTGCTGGAGGCCGGGGTTTCGGGGACGGTGCCCCTCCCGGTCGCCACGCTCGGTGACTCCGACGATCTGGCGCTCGGGGAGTGGGTGATCGCCGTGGGCAGCCCGTTCCGGCTGACCGGCACCGTCACCCAGGGCATCGTCTCGGCGCTGGGCCGCTCGCCCCGCGTTATCCAGAACGAGGTCTTCATCGAGGACTTCATCCAGACAGACGCCGCGATTAACCAGGGGAATTCCGGCGGCGCGCTCGTCAACCTCGATGGCGAAGTCATCGGCGTGGTGACCGCCATCGCAACGCTGAGCGGGATCTCCGAGGGGTACGGGTTCGCCGTGCCCAGCAACCTCGTGCGGCGCGTGACGGAGGACCTCGTGGCGTACGGCGAGGTGCGGCGCGGCTACGTCGGCATTCAGGTGGGCGAGATGACCGCGGCCGACGCGCGCGAGCGCGGGATGGAGCGGATCCGCGGCGTCCTCGTGAGCGACGTGTACTCCGGTGGGCCGGGGGCTCGCGCCGGCCTCCGCGCGGGCGACGTGCTCCTGGAGGTCAACGGCGTGCCCGTCAACGCGACCAACCGGTTCCAGAGCCGCGTGGCCCTCGCGCAACCCAACGACCGGCTGGCGCTCACGATCTGGCGCGATGGTCAGATGCGGGAACTGCAGACGGCCCTCGTCACGAGCGACGATCCCGGACTGCAGCGCTGGATTGCAGGAGGGGCGCCGCCCGCAGAGCCGCCGGCTTCGGCCCCGATGCCCGCGCCGCCGGACGTGCCGCGTGCACAGGCCACGGATTACGGCGTCCGCTTCCGGGACCTCACGCCGGAGGAGCGCCGCCGCTTCAACGTCACCGCGGGCGCATACGTGGAGAACGTGGAGCCCGAGAGCGCGGCCTACCAAGACGGCCTGCCGCCGGGCACGGTGGTCGTGGAGGTCGAGGGCGAGCCGGTGGCTTCGGCTGCGGAGGCGCAAGCGATTCTCGCGGACCTCGCGCGGAGCGAGACGCCGGCGCTGCTCCGGGTGCGCCGCAACGACGGCATCACCGCGTTCTACGACCTGCTCTCCCCGATCGCGGACTAGGCTCTGTCCGGTGATTCGGAGCGAGGCCGAACGCGAGGACCGGGGGCGGCCCGCGAGGAGCGCGAAGCAGGCGTAGCGCGAG
>DUBD01000169.1:77399-91774 GCA_012960515.1 Bacteroidota bacterium
CGGCGATGGAGCGCGACGCGGGGGGACGGCTCCGGGGCCGCGTGTAGGCCGATCTGGAGTCGCCGGACAGAGCCTAGGCTCTATCCCGCCAGCCTACACCGGCCCACTGCCGAGTTGCGAGACAGAGCCGAGCCACCGTCAGGGCGCCGAGTCGATGGCGAGCGAGGCGTCGTCAGGCTCCGTCTCCTCGCGCGGGATCAGCCCGGCCTCCTCGAACGCGCCGCCGAACAGGTCGCCGCCGCTTCCTACCGCGATGGCCTCGCGGATCATCTCCGAGAGGTCGCCGCTCACCTTCGTCAGCACGAGCTCGTCCTCGGCGACGACGACCGCCAGCAGGTTGGTGACCACGGGCTGGCGGCCGCGCTCGCGGAGGAAGACGAAGACGGCGGAGCCGCTGTCGCGCACGGTAACGAAGGGGTACCAGCCGCTTCGCGTGTAGCGCTCCAGGTAGGCCGGCCGCTCGATCAAGTGCCCGTCGAAGCCGCGGAGCGGGCGGCGGCTGAACTCCACGCTCGCGACGTGACGCCCGACCTGCCGGGCCTCGCGGGTGGAGTTGGGCGCGAAGACCCACGCGCCGGCCTGTGCCGTGGCGAGGGAGACCGGACCGAGGCCCATCGAGAGACCGCCGCCCACGTCCGCGTCGGTCTGGCGTTCGATGTCCTGGCCGACGCGCTTGCCGACCCTCGCCATCTCGAAACTGTAGCAGCCAGAGAGGGCGAGGGCGGCGCAGAGCAGAAGAGTCGCCCGCATCAGTCCGCGGTGTCGTAGTCGATGTCCACCTCGTCGATGTCGAGGTCGTCCAGGTCCACGCGCCCGAACCGGGAGGTGAGCCGCGCGACATCCGCCGGGTGGATGGAGCCGTCGATGTGGACGAAGACGGCGGAGCCCTCGTCGTTGTCCATCGCCATCACGGCGAGCCCGCCGAAGATGTCGCCCTCATCGCGGACGTAGACCCAGACGTCGCCGTCTTCGTCGCTGTCGGGCAGGGCGCGGACGCGGACCATCGTGAGCCAACCGTCGCGTTCGAACTGCTCCGCGAGCGCGTCCATCCGGGAGACGAAGGCGTGCGGAATCCCGCCGTCCTCGGATCCCGTGGGGTAGATGCGGACGGTGATGGAGCGGAGGCCGTCCAGCGTGGCGGCGGCTTCCGGCTCGTCGGCGCGGATGCCCTCGGCCGCGAGGCGCAGGAGGGAGCCGCGGAGGTTGACCTCCACCTGAGGCGGGGTGTCAAAGAGGGCGTCGAGCTCGGCGGGCTCGAACTGGGCGTGGGCCGAGGGCGCCGCGAGAAAGGCCGCCAGCAGGGCGAGGGGAAGGATGCGGGTCATGGCGCGAAGGGAATGACGTGGTTGAGGGCGGTGGGAATCGAGGAGGCCTCCTCACGGACGGCGCGCCGCGCGCGCTGCTGCGCGTTGTCCACGAGGGCGAAGGCGAGCTTCAACTCGGCCTCGGCCTGCGCGACCTCTTCGGGGGTGGGGGGGGAGTCGCCGGGGGTGGCCTGCGCGAGGTTCTCGCTCGGCACGTCCTCCGGTTGGGGCGTGGGAGCGGGGTCCGGTCGGTCCGCTGGCGGTGCCTCTCGGCGAGTCGGAGCGGGGGGCGGCGCGGCGATCGGGGCCGTCACGTCCGGTGCCGGGGTGTCCGGCTCGTCCTCGGTCTCCTGTGCGACTGGGAGCGGCTCCGGCTCGGGCGTCGGATCGGCCGGCTGGCGGTCGGTGGCGTCCGCGGTGGTGGGGCCGGCGGGGACCGCGGGCGCGTCGGGGCGGAGCGACCACAGCATCGCGAGGCCGAGGAGGGCCGCCAGCGCGACGCCGGCCGTCCGGAGATAGAGCGGGCGGGCGCGGCGCACGGCCGGTCGCGAGGCCGCAGGGGCGCGGCGGGACCGGGGCGCGGGAGCCTCTGCTTGAGCACGGGCCTGCGCGATGGCGGCGGCCGCCAGCCCGGCGGGGGCGGTGACGGTCCGGCGGGCGCGAAGGGCGGCCGTGATCTCGGCGTCCAGCGCGACCTCCTCGGCGCACACGGTGCACGCCTCGGCGTGATCGCGGACGCTCGCATCGACGGGCGCGCCGATGAGCAGGAGGTCGAGGTCGGTGGGGCGGTCGGGGCAGGTCATGGGACCAGTTCGGGGGCGCGTTCGGCGATCGCCTCGCGGAGGCGGCGCTTGGCGCGGTGCAGGTACACTTTCATCGTGTTGAGCGGGAGGTCGAGAGCGTCGGCGATCTCCTGGTAGGCCATCCCTTCCACCTCGCGCAAGACGACGATGGAGCGGTAGGGCTCATCCAGAGTGCCGAGGGCGCGCTCGATCTCGACGTCCAACTCAGCGTTCTCCACGCCTGCGTCGGGCAACGGGGAGGCGCACGTCGGTTCGTCGATCGGCTCCGAGGCGGGTCGGGGGCGCACGTTGCGGCGGCGGATCAGGTCCAGCGCCGCGTTTCGCGCGACCCGCGCACACCACGCGGGGTGCTTGGCAACGGGGATGTCTGCGCAGTTCGTCCACACCTTCACGAGGGCCTCCTGGGCGGCGTCGGCCGCCTCGTCCGCATCGCGGAGGAGGGAGAGAGCCACGCGGTACACGAGGTCGGCGTGGCGCTGGACGACGGCGTCGGGAGAAGGGGAAGGCGGCATCGGAACGGCGGTCTGCTCCAACGACGCGGCCGCCTTCCCGAAGGTTACACCGCCGTTACCGCGCCACGATAAGCGGCCGGGCCACGGCTCCGCGCTCCGTCGCGAGGCGCACCCAGTAGACGCCCGGCGCGAGGTCCGAGAGGTCCACCCGCGCGCGGTCGCCGGTCGCCATCGTGCCCGTGCGGACCGTCCGGCCCTGCGCGTCGAGGATCGCGAACGCATCGCCCGGCCGCGCCCCGCTGGCGGTGACGGTGGCCGAGGCCCGGACGGGGTTCGGCGCGATCATTAGCGCGAGGTCCGAGTCCGGGCCGGTCTCGCCCGAGGCGGGCGCCAGCCGCTCAGCGACGAGCGTGCCGACGGCGGTCAGCGTGCCGCCCACCACGAACGGCGGCGCCTCGATCCGCGCGATGGGCTCGGCGGGGTCCGTGTCCGCATCCGGGGACGTGTAGCTCGCGCCACTGTCCGTGCCGGCGTCCCAGACGTAGAGCGGGATCTCGGCGCGCTGCACCCATCCGTCCCCATCGCGCAGGTCCAGGCCGCGCGAGCCGACGAACCAGTCCGGGCTGGGCGCGAGCATGGAGACGAGCGTCACGAGCGGGTGGCTGGCCGTCACCTCGATGTCCAGCATCACCGCACCCGGCGAGGTCGGGATCCAGCCGCCGGTCAGGGCCTCGCGCGCGCCGCCGCTCGCGATCATCGCTTCGACTTCGCTCACGAGGAGTCCGGTGCGCCCGGTCTCGGCCATGTCCTCGATGCCAGCCGTCGCCAGCTCGCCGGGCGCCCACAACTCCACGCTCCCATCGTGCACCGCGCCTACGACGGGGGAGAAGTGGGGATCGGGCGGGAAGTCCTCCGGGTGCGTCTGGGCGCTCCACGTCGCGTCCAGCGTGAGCCGGTAGGTGGCGGCGTCCTGGGCAGTGGCTGCCGCGGCAGAAAAGGCGAGGACGGCGAGGGCGAGACGCATGGGACCAGTGGCAGACGCCCGGTCAACGTACGGCGGGCCCCACTGACTGCCGGGGACCGGGGAAGCCCCCATTTCGGGACAGGGCGCGAACCCCCAGGGCCGCCCGGCGTGTCTCCGAACTCCTCTCTTCATCCTCTCCCTGACCCATGAGCACCTCTCCCCGTGAGTACCCCGATTCCGTCCCGGCGCAGACACAGGACCAGCAGCCCGGCGACGAGCATGAGATGACGCCCCGCCCTCAGTTCCAGGCTCCGCAGTACGTCGGCAGCGGGAAGCTGGAGGGCAAGGTGGCGCTGGTGACAGGCGGCGACAGCGGGATCGGCCGCGCCGTGTGTGTCCTGTTCGCGCGCGAGGGCGCAGACGTGGCGTTCGTGTACCTGGACGAGGAGGAAGACGCACAGACCACGCGCGAGGCCATCGAGGCGGAAGGCCGCCGTGCGCTCCCCATCCAGGCCGACGTCCGAGACGAGGACGCGTGCCGCGATGCCGTTGATCAGACCGTCCGCCAGTTGGGCGGGCTCAACGTGCTCGTGAACAACGCCGCGGTCCAGGTGGTGCAGACGGACCCGCGCGATATCTCCCGCGATCAGTTGGAGCGGACGTTCCACACCAACATCTTCGGGTACTTCTTCTTCGTGAAGGCGGCGCTGGACCACCTCTCCGAAGGGGACGCCATCATCAACACGTGCTCGGTCGTGGCGTTTCAGGGGTCACCGGGGCTTCTGGACTATTCCGCCACGAAGGGCGCCATCGTGTCGTTCACGCGCAGCCTCGCGCAGAACGAGACCGTCGTGGAGAAAGGGATCCGCGTCAACTCGGTCGCGCCGGGCCCGATCTGGACGCCGCTCATCCCAGCCACGTTCGGGGAGGACAAGGTGGACAGCTTCGGCGAAGACACGGCGCTCGGCCGCCCCGGCCAGCCCGAAGAAGTGGCGCCTGCGTACGTCTTCCTCGCGGCCCCGAGCATGTCCTCGTATGTGACCGGCCAGACGATCCACGTCAACGGCGGCCGCGTCGTCGGCGGGTGAGCCGTCAGCGGGCGGCTGCCACCGCCCAGCTGGCGACGATCCTCCACGGACCGCCAGGCACGCTCTGGATCCCGATGCGGAGCGGGTGGGCGCCGACGCGCGCCTGCCCGCTCCACTGGTCTCCGGCCGACCGGAGCGAGGTCGCGAGGATGGACCCGTCGAACACCGCGACGGCGTGGGCACCCGGTGCTTCCACCCGGACCGAGACCCGGCTTCTCGGTGGGAGCGCGTGCGAGTCGCCGGGCGCGTGGATGCGGTAGCGGATGCCGTCCACTTCGCGCCACGCGGGGCCGTCGCCGGCGGCGCGGACCGTCGTGGCGGTGCTGTGGCGCCGCGCGGTCTCGGCAGGCGTCGTGCGGCACTGGGCGGCGGGGACCCGCCTCGCGACGGCGTCCTCTAGCGACAGTGGCGAGTCGAGCAACTGCCAGCGCTCGTCCTCCGGGATGTGGCGCCGCGCGAACCAGTCGGGTGGACTCGCGAACCACTGGCCGTTGAAGCGGAACGAGAACCGGTCACGCTGCACGATCCCGGCGGCCCACGTCGGGTCCATGAGAACCCAGTGACCGTCCACGCGCGCGGCGACCCACGCGTGGAGGCCGTCCGGCGAGATCGCAGCCTCACCGGGCGACAACCCCCAGCCACCGACGAACCGCGACTCCACGCCCATCCGCTCCAGCAGCGAGACCAGCAGCCGGGAGTAGCCCTCACAGACGCCCTCGCGCCGGGCCAGCGTGGAGTCTGCGGACTGGTTCGGCCTCGCGTGGGAGACGGGCGCGTCCACGTCGTACGCGATGTGGGCGGCGACCCACCGGAACGCGGCGCGAGTCTTTTCCGCCTCCGTCCGTCCGGCCCGGCTGAGATACCGCGCCAGCCGGTCGAGGCTGGCGGCGTCCCAGTCGCTCGCGGCGAGCGCGTGGGCGTCAGCGCGGGACCAGTCGCGGACGTTGAGCGGGGCCTCGCACGTCTGCGCGCTGGCGGTTGCGGTCAGCGAGAGGACGAAGAGGAGCGGGAGCCATCGCATGGGCTCCGTATCGGCAGCCTCGCGGTGGTCTCAATCACCTGCCGGGAGCGTCACTGGCAGGGCGGGAGGCCGTCCTCGTTCCAGGAATCGGCCATGGTGCGGGGCATGTCGTAGGTGCCTCGCAGCTCGACGGGCTCGCCCGGACGCAGGTTGAAGTGGGCGACGAGGGTGAACGCGCCGCGGACGGTCTCGCCGGCGCACGTGACGGTCAACTCGCCGCTCACGTCCAGCGAGGTGCCGAAGCCGTCGAGTTCCAGGCTGGCCTGCGTCCCGTTGCCTCGCCCGACCGTGATGGTGCGGTCCACGGACGAGAGCGATGGCGAGGTGGACGTGTAGAGGTAGAGCGCCTCGCCGCTGTCCTCGAAGACGAACCGCTCGTTGCAGTTGACTATGGAGCAGCGGACCTCGGCGTAGCCGTCGCCCTCCAGCGTGCCCTGGGTGCCTTCTTCGAGCGTGATGTTGAACGTCGGGTCGCCGTCGAGGCCGGTGGCGTCGCAGCCGGCGAGGAGAAGGAGCGAGAGCAGGAGGGAAGCGCGCATCGGAAGGAAGTGGGGTGCACTCCCTGACGCACGGCCTCTCGGCTCAACCGGTCACCCGCCGAGCGCGTCCGCCAGCCGGGCGGCGGCATCGCGGGCGGCCTCGGCGAAGTCGTCGCCAGAGGAGGCGTACAGGATGCCGCGCGAGGAGTTGACGAGCAGCGGGCCTCCGGCGTTGGCCGCGAGCACGTCCGCCACGCTGCCGCCCTGCGCGCCCACGCCGGGCACGAGCAGAGGCGCGTCGCCCGCAACCTCGCGGATCTCGCCCAAGAGTTGAGGCCGGGTCGCGCCCGCCACGAAGCCGACCTCGCCGGGCATCCCCTCGCCCGCGCGGAGCGCCAGCCGGACGGTGTGACGCCAGAGGGGCTCGCCGTCGGCGCGGAGGGCCTGGAGGTCGGAGCCGCCGGGGTTGCTCGTCGCCGCGAGGACGAAGGCGCAGCGCCCCTCGTTCTCCAGGAACGGCACGATGGAGTCGTGCCCCATGTACGGCGCGACGGTGGAGGCGTCGCCGCCGAGCCGGTCGTAGAGCGCCGTGGCGTAGCGCCGCCCCGTGTTGCCGATGTCGCCGCGCTTGCCGTCCAGCACGAGGAGCCGGCCCGACTGGCGGACGGCCTCGCAGACGGTGTCCAGCGCGTCCCACCCGTCGGGGCCGTATGCCTCGAAAAACGCGAGGTTGGGCTTGTAGGCCGCCGCGCGTTCGTGGGTCGCCGCGATGATCCGCTTGCAGAAGGCCGCCGCGCCCGTCGCGCTGGCGGTCTCGGAGACCGTGGACGCGAACGGCGCCGGCATCCGGCTCGGGTCCGGGTCGAGCCCCACGCAGAGCGGGGCGCCGGTGGTGTGGACGAGGGACTGGAGGCGCGATGCGAACGGGAGCATGGAGCGGTCTGGAGCGTTCCCCAAGCTACCGAGCCGCCTCGGTCGATTCTCCAATTCCTCCGCAGGATCGCGGCTCCTCCTGCCTATCCTGCGGGTGAAAAAGCGCTTCCAGTTCCACTACCCGCCAGCACACCATGTCGCTTCTCTCGCAGCTCAAGGGGGTCTCCGCCCGCGATCGCCAGATGATCGAGGAGACCGAGACGATGATGGGCCCGGAGCCCGAAGAAATGGGGTTCGTCAAGAACCTCTTCTGGGGCCGTGTCCGTGATGAGCTCCTCTTCCCGTATCCCACCGTCTCGTCCGAGGAGAAGGCCAAGGCCGACGCCCTCGTGGAGGAGCTGGAGGCGTACATGAAGAACGAGCACCCCCGCGTCCAGATCGACGCGGAGGAGGCCATCCCGGACTGGGCCATCCAGCGTCTCTTCGACATGGGCGTGCTCGGCATGACCATCCCGGAGGAGTTCGGCGGGCTCGGGCTCGGCGTGGCGTCCTACAACCGCGTGCTGGAGACCATCGGGCGGTACTGCGGCTCCACGGCCGTCGTCGTGAGCGCGCACCAGTCCATCGGCTGCAAGGCGCTCATGCTCTTCGGCACCGAGGCGCAGAAGAAGGAGTTCCTCCCCAAGGTCGCGCGCGAGTACCTCTCCGCCTTCGCGCTCAGCGAGCCGCAGGTCGGCTCCGACGCCGCCGGACAGGAGACGACGTGCTACTGGGACGAGGACGAACAGGTCTACGTCCTCAACGGTGAGAAGAAGTGGTCCACCTCGGGCGCGTTCGCCGGGCTGGCGACCGTCATGGCCAAGCACCGCTACACGGACCCGCGCACCGGCAAGGAGCGCGAAGGCGTGACGGCGCTCATCGTGACGCCCGATATGGAGGGCGTGGAGGTGTTCGAAAAGAACCGCTCCAAAACCGGCATCCGCGGTACGTGGCAGGCCCGCTTCCGCTTCACCAACGTCAAGGTGCCGAAGGAGCGCCTGCTCCATAAGGAGGGCCAGGGCCTCAAAGTGGCCCTGACGTGCCTCAACTACGGCCGCTGCACGCTCTCCGCGGGCGTGACCGGCGCCGCCAAGCGCGCCGCCGAGCAGGCCACGAAGTGGGCCGCCACGCGCTACCAGTTCCAGCGCCCCCTCGCAGACTTCGAACTCGTCCAGAAGCGGATCGCGGAGATGCACGCCACCATCTACGCGATGGACGCGATGCTCTACATGACGTGCGGCTTCCTGGACCGCCACGACAAGGACATCATGGTGGAGACGGCCGCCTGCAAGGTGTTCTGCTCCGAGCAGGGCTGGAACGTCATCGACTCCGCCATGCAGATCATGGGCGGTGAGGGCTACGTGACCGAGAACGAGTTCGACCGCCTCTGGCGGGACAACCGCATCCACCGCATCGTGGAGGGCTCCAACGAGGTCATGCAGTCGTTCATCTTCGCCTACGGCGGCAAGCAGCTGGCGGAGCACATGCTCGGGCTGCTCAACGCCGTCTCGTGGGACGGCGAGGAGACCGCGGGCGAGAACGTCTCGCGCATCCTCGGTAACGCCTTCAAGCCGGCGACGGTCAAGGCCGGCACGCCCATCGCGGCCGAGCTCTACCTCGGCAAGAAGGTCGGCAAGTCCGACGTGGCGCGGGTGCACCCCAGCCTCCGGTCCTTCGCCGACCGGCTGGCGGAAGCCGCGCGCACGCACACGATGGTGTTCAAGAAGGCCTCCAAGGCGCACGAGGACGAGATCGTGGGGCGCCAGGCCCTCCAGGCCCGCCTCGCGGACAACGCGATCCTGATGTTCGCCTGGGGCTCCGTCCTCTCGAAGATGGACCACCAGATGGCCAAGGGCGCCAGCGGCGCCGAGTGGGAGCGCGACAAGGCCGCGGGCCTCTACTTCATGCACCGCGCCTGGGAGACCATCCAGGAGAACAACCGGCAGGTCATGCGCAACTCGGACGACTCCATGCGCCGGGCCGCCGCCGCCGCGCTCTCCTTCGTGGAGACGCTGCCGAACGAGGACTACTACATCCACGAGTCCAGCCCCTCCTCGCAGGGCACGGGCCACGAGGTGCAGAAAGCCTACGTCAAGCAGTTCCCCGGCGACGGCGAGCCGTACGTCCCGACCGGCGATGCCGCCGGCGACGGCGCCGCGGTCGAGGCCGAGCCCACGGCGTAACGCCGATCTCCGCCCCGGACCCCCAGAGGTCCGGGGCCGATCACACCGAGGGGCGTGCCGCCCCTACCTTTTGGTCCCTCCCCGCGCCCAATTCCCATGCTCCGCCTCCTGTCCCTCGCCGCGCTGGCGCTCCTGCTCACCGCGACCGCCAGCGCGCAGTCGCTGGGTGAGACCTCCTTCGCCAACTCCGGCGCCGACGCCGCGCAGGAGCCGTTCCTCCGCGGCCTCCTGCTGCTCCACTCCTTCGAGTACGACGACGCGCGCGACGCTTTCCGCGAGGCGCAGGCCATCGACCCCGGCTTCGCGATGGCGTACTGGGGCGAGGCGATGACGCACAACCACCCGGTCTGGATGCGGCAGGACCGCGACGCCGCCCTCGACGCGCTCGCTCGTTTGGAGGCGAATGTGGAGGCCATCACGCCGCGCGAACGGGAGTACATCCGCGCCCTCGGCTTTCTGTTCGACGACGCCGAGACCTACGACAAGGAGACGCGAGACGACCGCTATGCCCTCGCCATGCGGAATCTGGCGGAGAACCACCCGGACGATCTGGACGCCCGCGCGTTCTACGCCCTCGCGCTTCTCGGGACAGCCCACGAAGGCCGCGACTTCGCGACGTACATGCAGGCGGCGGCCGTGGCCGAGGAGGTGTTCGCCGAGAACCCCCGCCACCCCGGCGCCGCGCACTACCTCATCCACGCCTACGACGACCCGGTGCACGCGCCGCTCGGTCTGCGCCCGGCCCGCGTCTACGACCGTATCGCGCCGGCTGCCAGCCACGCGCTCCACATGCCGAGCCATATCTACCTCGCGCTCGGGATGTGGGAGGACGTGCGCGACATGAACCGCCGCTCCTACGACGCCGCCCGTGCAGCCTCCGACCGCCGCGGCGAGGCGCTCAACGGCCACGGCTGGCACGCGCTCTGGTGGTGGCACTACGCCGCGACGCAGACCGCCGACCGCCCGCTGGCGGATTCGCTCGTCGCGGTCGCGCGGAGCAACGCCGCGCACCTGCCCAACGCGACCGCCGCCGCCCACGCGACGCGCATCGTGACGCAGCACGCGCACGCGTTCGGCGACTGGGACGGGCTCGAGACATGGCCTACCGCGGAGGACCAGAGCCTCTCGACCCACGCCATCGACGCCCACGCGCGCGGCGTGGCAGCTCTCGCCCAGGGCGACGCCGACGAGGCCAACCGGCTGCTGGAAGCGCTGGAGACGCGGATGGACGCGACGCCCGACCCGTCGGACCTGCCGTGGGCCGTTCGGGCCGCGGCGGACCTGCTGGCGGCGGAGATCCACCTCAACGCCGGGGACTGGGAGACCGCCCGTCCGCTGTTCGAGCGCGCGGCAGCGATGGAGGCCGAGGCTCCGCTGACCTTCGGGCCGCCCTCGCCGGTGATCCCGGCCAACGAGTCGTTCGGCTACGCGCTCATCCTGCGCGGGCTGGCGGGAGAGGCCGCGCCGTACTTCGAGGCCGCGCTCGCCCGTGCCCCGAACCGACGGCAGTCGGTCAACGGGCTCGCGCTCGCGCGCAACGCGACGGGCGGCTGACCCGCTCGGCTGGCGGTCGCTCTCGCCGGGAGCCTCCGCCAGCGCAGAGGGCGCACGGGGCGACGAGCGCGAAACTCGCCGCCTCTTCGGGGATCGTCGCGCGGCCTCGCGGCTACGATGGGGAAAACACTGCAGACCATGTCCCGCACCCCATCCGACGCGTCTGGCTTCCAGCGCACGGTCCTCGACAACGGCGTCCGCGTCGTGACCGAAACCATCCCGAGCGTCCGCTCCATCGCCGTGGGCGCATGGGTGGACGCCGGCAGCCGCGACGAGACGCCCGCCGAAAACGGCATCACGCACTTCATCGAGCACCTGGTGTTCAAGGGGACCCGCCGCCGGAAGGGTCACCACATCAACCAGCGGATGGAGAGCGTCGGCGGCTACCTCAACGCCTTCACCTCCAAGGAGCACACCTGCTTCTACGCCCGCGCGCTGGACGACCACCTCGCGCGCTCGCTAGACACCACGCTCGACCTCGTCACGCAGCCGACGCTCCCGCCTCGCGAGGTGGAGAAGGAGAAGGAGGTCGTGGTGGAGGAGATCAAGATGTACGAGGACGCCCCGGAGGATCACGTCTTCGACCACTACGAGGACGCGATGTACCCCGGGCACCCGCTCGGCCGGCCCGTCCTCGGCACGCCCGAGACCGTCCGCTCGTTCACGCGCGCGGACCTGGCGGACTACATGGACCGGCACTACGTGCCCAACCGGCTCGTCGTCAGCGTTGCCGGCCACGCCCGCCACGATGACGTCGTGCGGCTCGTGGAAAAGCAGCTCGCGGACTTCGAGCGCGACCCGCACGCGGTCCTGCGCGAGCCCGCCGAGGCGTACGTGCCCGTCGAGCGGCAGATCGAAAAGCCGGGGATGCAGCAGGCGCACCTCGTGGTGGGCGCGCGGAGCTTCGGCGCGCTGGACGACCGGCGCACGGCGCTCTCGGTGCTCAACACCATCCTCGGCGGTGGGATGTCCTCGCGGCTCAACCAGAACATCCGCGAGAAGTACGGCTACTGCTACTCCGTCTACTCGTTCGTCAACCTCGTGGCGGAGACGGGCGACGTGGGCGTGTACATGGGCACGGACCCCAGCCGCCTGGACCGCGCCCGCCAGCTCATCGTGCGCGAGCTCGCCAAGCTGGCGGAGACGCCCGTGAGCGCGCGGATGCTCAAGCGCGCGAAGGAGCAGCTGAAGGGATCCGTCATGCTCGGGATTGAGAGCATGTCCAACCGGATGCAGCGGCTCGGCCGCGTGGAGTTGACCTTCGAGCGGCACGTCACGCTGGACGAGGCGCTACAGGAGGTAGAGGCCGTCACCCCGGAAGACGTGCGCGACGTGGCGGCGGAGCTGTTCGCCGAGGACCGCCTGAGCACCATCGCGCTCGTGCCCGCCGAGGCGTAGCGCCGCGCGCTGGCGGTGGTCATCGGCGGGAGCGCTCGCCCACTGCCGCCGCCAGCCGGGCGGGGTCAGGTCACGGGACCGGCCTCGGCAGGGGCCTCGTAGCGGAGGTGCGCGCCCGTCGAGACGGCTTCTTCGATGGCGTCCAGGCAGCGCTCCACGTCCTCGCGACCGTTCCAGACGAAGGGGGAGAAGCGGAGCACCTCGTTTCGACGGCTGTCCGTATACACGCCGCGCGTCTTGAGCCAGCGCGAGAGGCGATCGGCCTCGGGCGCTTCCAGAATCACCATCGCGCCGCGCCGCTCTGGGTCGCGAGGGGAGCGGAGGCGGAGGCCAGGGAGGTCCATCGCGTCCAGCCGTTCCAGCGCGAGGCCGGTCTTGGCGAGAGAGTCCGCGCGGACGGCCTCCAGCCCGGCGTCCAGCAGGACGCGCAGACCTTCCACGGCGTGGTAGAGGCTCGCGATGGCGGTCGTCCCGGCGAGGAAGCGGCGGCGGACCTCCGGGTGCGGCCGCGGCTCCGCGTTGAACCCGAACGGATCGGCGTCGGCGAACCAGCCCGCCAGCCGGGGGCGGAGGTCCAGGCCCTCGCGCACGTAGAGGTAGCTGTTGCCCGTGCTCCCCGAGGCCTCCTTGAGCAGCCCGCCCACGTACACGTCGGCGCCGATGGCCTCCACGTCCACGTCCACGGAGCCCGTCGCGTGGTAGCCGTCCACGCAGAAGAGGGCGCCGTGCCGGTGCGCGCGGTCCGCGATGGCGCGGAGCGTCTCGTTCGGCTGCAACTCGCCCGTCGCGAAGCCGACGTGGGAGACGAAGACCCAGGCGGTGTTGTCCGTTATTGCATCCAAAAGAGCGTCCACATCCAGCCGACCCTCGGGCGCGGCGACCTCCGCCATCGCGATTTCGCGCAGCCCGCCCCACTGGCGGACGTTGTGGCGGACGCTCGGGAACTCCGCCTCGCTCAACACCAGGCCGGTGCGCCCCTCGAACGGCCCATCGCACGAGAGCAGCGCCGCGACGGTCCAGTGCACGTTGGGCTGCATCACGCAGGTGCCCGGCGCCGCGCCCAGGATCGGCGCGATCCAGCGGTCGCCCAGCGCCTCCGGCAGCGTCCACCAGCCGACCGGCCGCCCGATGTCCCAGTGGTCCGGGACGGCGTTCCACGCGTCCACGCCGCGTACGGCCCAGTCGTCCGTGAACGCCTGCATCATGGCCGGCACCGTGACCGGCATCAGGCCGTGCGTAAAGGCGCGAAGCTCGCAGGCGGGCCGGCCGTCGGGGCCAGTGGTGAGCACGAAGCGGTCGGAGAGGTCGAGCACGAGGGGAGGGGAGAGGAGAACGCCGAAGGGTACGCCCGGCCCTCGCGCGGCGCTCCCCTCCGTCGCGCTGGCGGTGGCTCCCGGGGAGTCCGGAAACAGAAAACGCCCCCGCCCGGACGTGCCGAGCGGGGGCGCCAGTCGAGAGACCGGAGGGCGTTACGCCGCCTCCAGGCCGTCGATGTGGACCGTCTTGCGGCCGCCGCGGCCGGTCTGGAACCGCACGCGGCCGGTCGCCTTCGCGAACAGCGTGTCGTCACCACCGCGGCCGACGTTGACGCCGGGGTGGAACTTGGTGCCGCGCTGGCGGACGAGGATGGAGCCCGCCGAGACGACGGAGCCGCCCGGCGACTTCACGCCGAGCATGTTCGGGTTCGAGTCGCGGCCGTTCTTCGACGAGCCGACGCCTTTCTTATGTGCCATGAGTCTGGGGGCGCCTTCTGGCGCGGCTGGTGCTAGTTGACGGAGAGGGAGCCGATCTTGATCTGCGTGTACGGCTGGCGGTGGCCGTTCTTCACGCGGTAGCCCTTGCGGCGCTTCTTCTTGAAGACGATCACCTTGTCGCCCTTGACGTGGCCGAGCACGGTCGCGGTGACGGAGGCGCCGTCCACCGTCGGCGCGCCGACGGACACGCCGGAGTCGCCGGAGGTCAGGAGGACCCGGTCGAAGGTGATCTCGTCGCCCTCCTCGGCCTTGAGGCGGGGGACGTAGAGGGTGGCGCCTTCCTCGGCGCGGTACTGCTTGCCGGCGATTTCGACGATCCGCGGCCATCAATTATTCTCTCCAAAGAAAAGATCGCCGTGATTCACTCCAACCTTTCCGAGGGCGAGCGGCTCACCGCCTACGAGGGAGAGAGCCTCGCGGCCACGCTCGTCGCCTCGGGACGGCTCGGACTGCGCCGGGCGCG
>DUBD01000170.1:0-3024 GCA_012960515.1 Bacteroidota bacterium
TCCTCCAGGAGCATGGACCTTCACGACCGACTGCGGCAGATCGACGCGCTCCCCATCTCGATGGAAGCCCGCGCGCTGGCGCGTCTGGCGGCGCTCATCAACGAGGCCGGGGGCGGGCTGATGCCGGATGAGGCGGAGCGGGTAGGGCTGGCGCTGGCGATGGCGTGCCACCGGGCAGGCGTGCCAGCGGGGCGGCTCCGTCGGCTGGTGGACCCGGATGCGGCGGGGTTCGTGCGGAGCGTGACGACGTTCATCCGCCCGCCGGACTAGCGGAGGGTGGGGTCTCGAGGACGATGTCCACGGGTTCTCCGACCTGGACGCCCACGCCGCGGTACTCCATGATGACGCGGCCGTCGCTGGTGCGGATGCGGAAGAGGACGGCGCCAGCGGTCTGGGGCTGCTGGGCGTCTGCGAAGCCGGGCGGGAGATCCGGGACGGTGATGGTGGTGCGTTTCTCCTCGGCGGAGGCGGCGGGGGCTTCCGAGCGGAGGGCCTGGAGGATGCTCTGCGCCTCGTCGTCCGTGGCGGGCTGGGTGCCGCCGCTGGCGGTGGGCTTCATGTAGTTCTGGATCGTGGAGTAGGACTTGGAGATCCCGAACCGCTTCAGGTGCTCGATGACCTGGCGCTTGTTGAAGCCGCGATCGGCGACGACCTGGTTGAAGGCCTCGGTGAAGGTGTCGTCGGTAGGGGTTGGCACTATTGGTAGGCAGGGCTATTGACATTGTTGGCAAGGTTGCCTAGTATCTGGTACCTACCAACCCTGACAAGGTAGGCCGACGCCGGCTTGCCGCAAATCCACCATGCCTGACGCCCTCCCGACGACGAACGCCGACGGCTCGACGCCAGTCAGCGACGTGGTCTCGACGCGCCGGCTCCTCGCCGGAGCGATGGCCGAGGCGGACCCTCCCGTGACGCAGACCGACCTGGCCCGCCGGCTGGGCGAGCGCGACGGGAAGGTGCGCAGCCGGCTCTACCTGAGCCACGTGCTGAACGGCCGATACGACCACGAGGCGCACATCCCGGACTATCTCGCGCGGTGCTGGGATGCCTTCGAGTCCCTTCTGGACGATCGGAGGCGGGTGCAGGCGCAGGGGGGCAGGGAGCACGAGCAGGCCGACCCGGCCTAGCGGGCGAACGCCCGCGCCGCGCGCTGCCAGAGGCGCGCACACGTCGCGGGGGCTGGGCTTCCACCACGGCCCGGCCCCTGCGGCGATCTCTACTCGCTACGCCCCGATCGCCATGAGCGAATCTGCCTCCCCTCTTCATTTGTTGCCTGGTAATTCTGCCGGGCCTGTTCCCCTCCGCGGGTCCCCGCCCGGGTTCCACAGCGAGGTCACCAACCGGGTGCCGACCGAGGCCGGGCCGGTCCGGGTGCGGACGCGTCGGTTTGACGTGCCGCGGCCGGTGTTCGAGGTGGCCGTGTTCGAGTGGGGGACGGGCTGGCACGTGGTGTGGACGTCGGCCGAGGTGGGGGACCACCTGACGGCGTACCTCGTGGCCGCGGAGCGGATTGAGGCGTGGGTGCGGGACCGGCTCGACGAGTGGTCGCGCGAGGACCAGCCGGCGAGGGCCGCGTGAGCGATGGGACTGGAGCTGTTCACGGGGTGGCAGATGCTGCTGGCGGTGGCCATGGGATACACGGGCGGGCTCCTGGTGGGGCTCGCCGGGGCGTGGCGCCGCCGCTCCCGCGCTACCTCTGCGCGCGCCTTCGGGCGATCGAGCGAGAGGCGCGCCGCACGAACGCCGCCGACGGGCGGGGCGATGCCTCCGCGGGGGGCTTCACGACACCGGGCGAGGGCCCACGGGTACGATGAGTGGACGAGGACTGTACGCGGGATCCGCCAGCGGGGCGGTGGCGCCGGAGCGGCCGATCCTGCAGCGGCTGTTCGGGCCGATCCGGGTGGGGCTCTACCAGGCGTGGCTCAACGGGGCCTGGGTGGAGGCGGACGTGACGTTCGGACAGCCGGTGCGGCGGATGGTGAACGGGCGGTTGCAGCTGAGCGAGGCGGAGTACCTGGTGAGGCTGGACCACGGGATGGCGCGGAGCGTGCTGGACGGGACGCGGGTGTTCGTGGGCGAGGTGGACGACCTCGCGCTGCGGTTCTGGACGCCGGAGGGCGGGTGGGAGCCATGCTGAGGTTCTCGACAGACGTGGCGCTGGGCGATCACGTGATCCGCGTGGAGGGCGACGACTTCCGCGAGTTCCACGACGCGGTGGCGCGCCTGGTGGAGCTGGACCGCGAGAGCGCGCTGTTGTACGAGGCAGGCGCGGAGCGGGTGCTGGCGGAGCGGCACAAGGACCGCGACGGGAACGAGTACTGGGGGCTGTGCGACGCCTCGGACCCGCGGCACACGGTGACCTTCGGGCAGTTCCGGGAGGGGACGGCGGTGAGCCTGCCGTTCTTCCCGAAGAGCGATGGGCATTACGTGCCGGAGGGGTACGTGCCCGTGCGTTCTCTGCACGCCGACGCGGAGCGCCAGCGGGACGAGGTGGTAGGGCTGCCGCCGGAGGGCGAACCGATCGCGCTGCTCTCGGAGGCGGAGGTGGAGCAGGTGGCGGGCGTGCTACGCCGGCAAGGGTGGACGCGGGCGGAGGTGCACCGGCTGCTGACGAGCCGGTACGGGCTGGCGGGTGAGCGGGTGGACCTGGCGGCGGTGCCGGCGCACCAGTTCACGGCGCTGGTGCGGGACGCGGAGGACGTGGCGCTGCACGGGGAGATCCGGTTTCACCTGCAGCGACGGGCGGCATGAGCGTGCGCGTGATTGATGCGGTGTTCCGGTGCGCGGCCATCACGGACCGGGCGGAGCTGGTGGTGGCGCTGGCGCTGGCCGACTGGAGCGACGACTACGGGTGGAGCTACCCGAGCCGGGACGTGCTGGCGGCGAAGGCGCGGCTGACGGAGCGCGGTCTCCGGAAGGTGATGAAGCGGATGGGGTACGTGGAGGTGCGTGAGGGCGCGGGGCCGAACGGGACGAACCAGTACCGCCTGGACCTGGCGTGGCTGGCGCGAGGGGCGGGGGGGG
>DUBD01000170.1:3060-18860 GCA_012960515.1 Bacteroidota bacterium
TCCCCCCGGAACGGCGGACCCCCGGAACGCGGGTGACGCCGGGGGGGAACGGGGTTCCCCCAATACGTCAGTAGATCCGTCAGGGAGAAAACAACAACAGCAACAGGGCTCGCCTTCGGCGCGCGGTCTGTTTGATGGGGAGGGCGAGAGGCGGGAGGTGCGCTACCCGTACGACGTGCGGCTGGCGCGCCGGCTGATGGGGCAGGGGGTGTTCACGAACGTGGCCGCGGAGCTGACGACGCTTCGCTCTCCGGAGCGGATCGAGAAGGAGCTGGAGCGGCTGCGGCGGATGCAGGAGCTGGGTCCGGTGCCGAAGCCGGGCGGCCTGCTTGTGCGGTGGCTCCGGGGGGCGGACCGTCCGCTCCCGGGGTGGCCACCATCGACTTCCACGAACGCGGCCGAAGGGGCCGACGACGATGAGTGAGTTCTTTTTTGCGCCGCTGGCGCTTGTGGACGCGAACCCGTTTCAGCCTCGGCAGCACGTGGAGGCGGGGGCGCTGGTGGCGCTCCAGCGCTCGCTGACGCTGCACGGGCTGCTGCAGGAACCGACGGCCCGGCTGGTGAACGGCGAGGGCGAGGTGGTGAGCGAGGAGCGGCACCGCCAGGCGCTGGCGGCGGAGGACGCGGAGGCGTTCCTGACGCTGAACGGGCTCCGGGTGCAGCTCTCGTTCGGGCACCGGCGGAAGCTGGCGCTGGACGCGCTGGACCGGGAGGAGGACGGGTGGCCGGCTCGGCTACCGGCGGGGACGATCCGGGTGAAGCTGCGGGCGCTGGCGGACGTAGCGATGGCGGACCAGGCGATGGAGGAGAATGGGAAGCGCGAGGGCGTGAGCGCGGTGGAGGAAGCGGAGGCGTTCCGGGCTCGAATTGAGGCGTTCGGGTGGACGCACGAGGAGCTGGGGCGGCGGTACGGGTACTCGCGCTCTGCGGTGAGCAACAAGCTGCGGCTGCTCCGGCTGCCGGAGGCGGTGCGGGAGGCGAACCGCGAGGGGCGACTGGCGGAGGGGAAGGCGCGGGCGCTGGTGCCGATGTACGACGCGCTGCGGGAGCATCCGGAGCTGGTGGAGGCGATGTCCCGGATCCAGATCGAGGCGCCGGACTACCTGCTGTCTCAGGCGTTCGAGGCGCCGTCTGCGCACACGGTGGAGACGTGGGTGCAGCGGTGGGTCTCGCGCGTGGAGCAGGAGGCGGCGCGTGCGGCGCGGGAAGCGTCCGGTCCGCCTGAGCGCGAGGAGGGTGGGGAGCCGGAGCGGTTTCCGGAGGGGACGGAACTGGAAGAGGGCGAGATCGCGGCGGAGGTGAACCGGTTGGTCTCGGTGTACCACCGGGCGGACGGGTGGCGGACGGGGGCGACGCAGCCGGCGGACGTGGGGCAGGAGGTGATCCTGAAGACGCTGACGGCGTTGCGCTCCGGGGTGCGGGGCGCGGAGGCGCTGGCGGCGCAGGTGGAGCGGCAGGGGCTGGACCCGGCCTCGACGCCGGGCGGGCGGTGGAACGTGGCCTACCTGCTGGAGCGGCTGCGGGCAGACGTGGCGACGTACGAGCGGGTGCTGGCGGAAAAGCGCGAGGTGGAGCCGGGAGGGGACGGGCTGGATGCCGGCGACGGCGAGGACGACGGCTTCGACGATGGCGGGCGCCAGCTGGCGGAGGCGGCGGAGAAGGCGGGCCTGGTGCCGTTCGCGGAGGGGACTGAGGATGGCGCGGATGCGGCGCGAGGGGTGGACGTGGCCTCGCGGGAGGACCCGACGGTGACGGTGGGGCCGCGCGTGCGGTGGACGACGGACGGGTGGCCGTGGGAGCCCCAGCTGCCCGGCGCGCACGAGGTGGACCTGGCGACGAAGGAGCGGCTTCGCGAGTTGATCCGCGCGTACGACGTGGGGGAGCGGAGCCGGTACGGGGTGAGCTTCCTGCCGAGCGGGAAGAAGGCGCACTACCAGGAGGTGGCGCGGGAGGTGCTGCGGTACCACGCCAACCTGCAGGCGTGCCTCCGGCTCTCGGAGGGGGAGGCCGACGCGCTGGCGGCGTGGATTGACGCGGAGGTGGAGCGGGGCGCGCGCCGGGCGACGCTGCCGTGGGCGGTGGAGGTGCTGTGGGCGCACGAGTACCGCGAGGTGCAGCGGCTGGAGCTGCTGGGCGAGCGGGAGGCGGTGGCCTACGACCGGCTGATGGCGCGGCGCGCGGGGGCGTTCTGCTACCACCTGTTCCTGGAGCGGACGGAGGGGGCGCGTCCGGCGGGCGCGCGCGCGATGGTTTCCGTAGAAACGTGCCAGCCGGCGGAGGCGCCCGGGTCCGATGCGTGAGCCGAGGCCGACGCGGGTGTACGCGAATGCCACGGCCGTCTACCGGCTGGGGGACTACGTGTACTGGAGCCGGACGTACTCCTGGGGCGCGATCCACAAGGCGGTGGAGCTGCGCCGGGAGGGCGTGCCGGGGGAGGAGGTGGCGGAGGCGACGGGGATCCCGCGCTCCGTGGTGTGGACGATCTGGCGCCGGCTGGGGCTCTCGGGAACGGCGGGGCGTGGGCGGCGGGCGCGGGAGCGCGAGACGGGCCGGGACCACGGCGCGCTCGCGGCGGAGGCGGTCCGGCTGTACTGCGAGGAGCGGGTGTCTACGGTGGAGGCGGGGCGTCTGCTGGGCGTCTCGGACGAGTTCGTGCGGCGGGCGGTGCTGGCGGCGAACCGTCGGATGCGGACGCGGGGGGAGGCCAACCGGCTGCGGGCTCGGCAGCAGGGCACCCGGGCGGAGACCCGGCGGGCGCGATGAAGCGGCCGTCCACCTCTCCCGCCAGCGGCGCGCGGCCGGTGCTCCGGAAGCTGAGCGAGGCCGAGCTGGGCGCGCAGCGGCGCGTGGACCCGTGGGCGCACGTAGCGAAGCTGCAGCGGTGCGCGGGGTGTGGGGTGCCGGTCCGGTTTCTCCGGACGGAGCGGGGGAAGAAGATCCCGGTGGACCCGTGGCCGTACGAAGGCCGGTGGGCGGAGCCGCTGGCGGGCCACGAGGACGAGGGGTTCGGGGTGCTGTACGCGGTGCCGGCGAACCCGCTGGTGGCGGCGCGGAGCGGGTGGACGGGGGAGGCGCGCTACTGGCGGAACCCGCCGAGCACGGTCACGGGGTTCCGTCCGCACCACGCGACGTGCCCGCGGTCTGAGGCCTTTCGGCGGGGGCGGGCATGAGGGGCGACGGTCACACGGGACAGCCGCCGGCGGTGCGCGCGGCCGAGCCGGAGCGCGCTCTGGAGGCGGTGGGCGGCGCGGACACGGGCGCGCGGCTGGCGGCGGCGCTGGAGCGGCAGAACGAGCTGCTGGAGGCGCTCCTGCGGGAGGCGAAGGCGCAGAAAGAGGCGACGCGGCTGGCGACGGTGCTCTACGCGCTGGGCCCCGAGGTGGCGGGGGACCTGGTGCACCTGGACGCGAGGGAGGCCGCTGCCGTTATTGGAGTGGGACGTACCCGGTTCAACGAGCTGGTGCGGGATGGGCTGATCCCGATGCGGCGTCTCGACGATTCGTCGGCCCGCTCGAAGCGGCGGATTGCGGTGGGGACACTTCGGGAGGCGATCCGCCAGCTGGGGAGAGGTTAGGCTGAGATCTGCCAACTGGCTGGGGCCATAGTTCGCAGCGGATCAGGAGACTGAATGAGTATTGGGCTGGTGCCCTTTCGGGCTCCGCCGTTTCCGTAACATCCCGTATGCAAGTCCTCGATCGGCACATCCGCTCCGCGTTGAAAGAGTCGGTCATCCCCCGGTTTACGCACCAAGGAGACCTTGTCGTAGACGAGATGGGCGTTTGCAGAGGCGACGCCCGGGTTGACGTCGCCGTTGTCAACACTGCTCTACATGGCTTCGAGATCAAGAGCGAACGGGACACGCTCGCACGCTTACCTCGGCAGGTTGAGCTATATGGCCGCGTGCTCGACTACGCCTCGCTCGTAGCAGCGCAGGGGCACGCCAACAGGGCGAAAGCGATCATCCCTCCTTGGTGGGCGGTGTGGACTGCTGAATGGTCGCGAGAAGGTGTCCGCCTCACCCTTGAGCAGGAGGGTGCTAGAAATCCGAACGTGGACTCATTCTCTCTCGCGATGCTGCTCTGGAAGTCGGAACTCGCACATCTGTTCGAAACCGTCTTCGGGGAGGTGCCAGCGCGCAGAGCAACTAGACCACTGCTTGCGAGAGAGATAGCCAAGTACCTACAGCCGGAAGAGCTTGGCAGCGCGGTACGTGCTCAACTCAAAGTGCGGCAAGGTTGGAGAGGTCACGTCGTACCCGAGTGAGGTGGTGGCTTGTGCCGATCGAGACCCAAGTAGTTGCGTTTCCTTGGTTCTCATCACCATCGGCAATGCGCGCGATCTTCGCGTCTCCCCAGGAGAAGTCGGCGCCATCAAAGGCGTCGTGGGCCGCGAGGGTCTGTGCGAGCCCTCGGAATTGATCCAAGCCGTGATCTCTAATGCGATGCCCGCGAAAGATCAGCCACTCGTCAGTAGTCGTGTATTTAACGCTGGCGGCCATTGCAGACTGCAAGATGGCTGGGTGTATATCTGCTAGCTCAGGATAGGTGATGCCATAGTCGCCATGGTCCGGCATCCGTTGCAGTGCTCCATTTACGCGAGCGAGAGCGTTGTACATCTTCCATGCCTCTCGGTCGATAGTGCCTGTCTCGCCTGTGCCAATTCCGGCGGTAGTCAGGGTTTCTGGATATGATGTGCCGGCGACAGTTATCGATCGCCAAGAGTTGGGGTCTGGGAGGACTGTCATAATCGCGATAGTGGAGCCAAGGACCGCATTGCTGGCATTAGGAGGGATTGCACCGTAATCCAGGATTAAGTCCACTTCCTCAGGCTGTACTCCATAGGCTTCGCACTCTGACTCGAGGATGGCGGCTAGGTCAGCTGCAACAGGAGTAAGGGCCTCTTCGCGAAGACGGATTGCGGCGCCACGGCGATTGCGGACGACGCACTCCTGAACTGCAACGTGATACTCGTCGTCTCGATCGGGTCCAGAGACCGGGATCCAGTCAATCCCCTTCTCGTCTAGGTCCTCGCCGAAGTACTCGAGAGGGTGTCGTCCGTTATTCAAGGTCCGGTTGAACATGCGGGCGTCGATCATTATGCGGTCCTCGGTGCCCCAGTTCATCTCAACCTTCCGGGCTCGGCGCCTAAGGAAAGCGGCGGGTTGAGGTGGATCGTCATCGTGATCCGAAATGAAGGGGATCTCCAGAATGGGCGTGAGGTTGGCTTTGACCTCTGGAGCGAGTTCGCGGAGGGCACGGAACTCACCAGTCTTGCACTTCAGGATGGGGCGGTAATGCATCGGAGAAGGGGCGGGCTTGGATAGCGACGGCATATGGAATCCCCTAGACACACAAGCAGTCGGGATCAAACAGCTCGCGAGTAACAAACAGCTCGCGAGTAAGAAGCAGTGGCCTCAGATGTTTGCAATTCCTCCCGGGTTACAGGCAGTATTCTTCTATGGTCTACGACTCTCAGCATTGTGCGCCGCCATTACTCCGACCTCGACATCGCGAACGCCGTGCTGGCGGGCGACTTCGACGGGATCCCGAAGGGGACCGCCAGCCGGTGGCGTCGGGAGGGGGCGGAGTACCTATCGGCCCGTGAGCGGGACGCGGAGGCGGAGCCGGCGAGCCGGGTGGGGCGAGCGCTGAAGCAGGCGCTGGACCTGGCCGCGCTGGCGGAGGGTTCCGAAGTGGGAACCGCTGTACGCGCGCGAGGGGAGGGCGACGCGACGGAGGCTCTGGCAGCCTATGCGACGGCGATCGCGGCGGCGCCCTCGGTGGAGGAGAAGATCCGGATCGGGCTGGGGGAGCTGCTGACGATCCAGATTGACCGGGCGCGCGAGGGGGAGGGGAGTTTCGAGCAGGTCAGCGATCTGATTTCCAAGCTGGGCGGACGGTATGCCCAGATCACTCGGCCGCAGGAGGGCGGGGGCGCGGGGCGCTCGCCGCTGGTGGCCATTCTCAACCAGGTGAGCGCATCATGAGCGACACGACGAGCGACAAGGGGACAACGGAGGGCGCCAGCGGGCGGCCGGAGACGAGCACGAAGCGGCGGGCGGTCCTGGTGGGCGGGCCGAAGCACGGGAGCACGGCGACGATCCTCGCGGACGAGGTGGCGGTGCCGGTGGGCGAGGGCGTGACGGCCCGGTACGTGTGGGACGGCGTGGAGGCGGAGGACGCAGGCCGTCCGCTGGCGGTCTACCTGCACGAGGGGCGGGCGCCGGAGCCGGTGCTGAAGGTGCGCGTGGAGTACGGGCTGGCGGTGGAGACCCTGGAGCAGGCCTACGAGTTCACCGGGGAGGTGGAGGAGAGCGGGTTCACGATTGCGCCGAGCCTGGCGCACGGGATCGCGGACGTGTTTGACCTGGCGCTGCGTCCGCTGATTGCGAAGGGGGTGAACGAGATTCTCTCGGAGCTGGCGGCGGACCGTGCGGGAGGCGATGGGGCGGTGGTGGTGCCGTCGCTGATCGTGCCCCCGGGCGTGGGCGCCAGCGGGGGGTGAGGCGTGACGCCTGGGGACTACCTCGCGGAGAGCGCGCGGCGGCGGGCGCGCCTTGAGTACGCGTACGACCCGCTGACGGGGCTGGGCTCTCACGAGGAGCGCCAGCGGCTGGCGGTGGGGATCGACGTGGGGACGGAGGGGGCGCGGTGCGTGGTGGAGCACCTGGACCTGCCGGTGACGTGCTTCGGGGAGGGGCTACCGGCGGGCGGGCTGCGGCCGGACGGGGCGTTCGCGCACCTCGCGCCGCTGGTGGCGCTGTTCCTGGAGGTGCGGGCCTCGGGATCGGTGGCGGGCTGGGCGGCGGTCTCGGGGGTGGAGCCGCTCGATGCGCTGGCGGCGGTGCAGGAGGCGCGGCTGTTCTTCGACGTGGAGTTCTGGTGCGCGGCCTGCGTGCGCGTGGACTACAAGGGGGCGCCGGTGCCGTTCGTGCTCCGGCACTCGCAGAGGCTGTACCTCCGGGTGCTGCTGGAGATGCTGTGGGCGGGGCGGCCGATCCGGGTGGTGCTGTTGAAGGCGCGGCAGTGGGGCGGCTCCACGCTGACCCAGGTGCTGTTCGCGTGGATCCAGCTGTTCCACCGGACGAGCTGGCACTCGTCGATCGTGGCGCTGGACCAGAGCCAGGCGAACCACGTGCGGGGGATGTTTGAGCGACTGGCGGAGCACTACCCGGCGGACGTCCACCCGGGGGCGCTGACGTTCCGGCCGTACCGGCGGAGCCAGACGATCCGCCGGCTGGTGGAGCGGGAGTGCCTGGTGGGGGTGGGCTCCGTGGAGCGGCCGGACGCGGTCCGGAGCTACACGTACTACCTCTTCCACGGGAGCGAAGTGGGGGCGTGGCCCTCGACGCCGAAGGTGAACGCGGACGAGCTGGTGCAGGCGCTGGAGGGCGGCTGGGCGAGCGGGGAGACGGGGCTGGCGTTCTCGGCGTTCGTGAAGGAGTCCACGGCGAAGGGCGTGGGGACGTTCTTCCACGGGGACTGGCAGGACGCGACGCGGGGGGAGAGCGGCGACGTGCCGTTCTTCATCGCGTGGTTCCAGATCGCGAAGTACCAGCAGCCGCTGGAGGACGTGAGCGAGGCCGGGGTGGCGGCGTTTGTGGCCTCGTGGGACGACTACGAGCGGTGGCTGTGGGCGGAGATGGGCTGCACGCTGGAGCAGATCCGCTGGTACCGGCAGAAGCTCCGGAACTACCGCGGGAAGCGGTACAAGATGAACAGCGAGTACCCGAGCACGGCGGAGGAAGCGTTCATCTCGACGGGCTCGCGGTTCTTCTCGCCGGAGACGGTGGGGCGTGCGCGGCGGACGTGCTGCGCGCCGGCTCAGATGAACCGCCAGTCGGAGCAGTGGCGGGGGTTCGTGGGGGAGCTCCGGAGCGCGAACGGGAGCAGTGGGCCGGAGAGTCTGGAGGACCTGGCGCCGGTGGCGCTGGAGGGCGGGGCGCTCCAGGTGTGGCGCCGGCCGGGGGACCCGTACGGCGGGCTGGTGCCGGCGGTGACGGAGGGGCGCCCGTTGCTCCGCCGCTACGTGGGGTTCCTCGACCCGGGCGGGAAGACGGACACGGCGGACTGGAGCGTGCTGGTGGTGATGGACCGGGCGCCGACGCTGTGGGGGGCGCCGCCGGAGGTGGTAGCGCGGCTGAAGGTGCACCTGCGGGCGGACCTCACGGCGTGGTACGCGGCGCGGGTGTGCGCGTGGTACGAGGAGGCCGAGCTGGCGATTGAGGTGAACCGGTACCGGAAGCCGGGCGACGACGAGCGGGGGTACGAGCCGGAGTGGAGCCTGGCGGTGATCGAGGAGATCGGGGACCACTACGACGCGCTGTACCAACGCGCCAGCGCGGGGGAGACGGTGGACCGGGTGGGCTCTTCCTACGGGTTCTGGACCTCGTCCGGGAGCAAGGAGCTCCTGGTGAACGGGCTGGACGCGGGGATGGACGAGGGCCGGTTCATCGCGCGGAGCCTGGAGATGTGCGACGAGTGCGACGTGTTCGAGGCGAAGCCGGACGGGACGCTGGGGGCGCGCGACGGGCTGCACGACGACGAGGTGATTGCGACGGCGGGGGCGCTGTGGCTGGCGACGGCGTGCCCGACGGTGGGGGCGTGTGAGGTGGCGCCTGGGGTGGAGGGACGTGTCTTGGAGGTGGGGAGGGTGAGCCGGTTTTAGTTGTGATGTGTACTATGAGGCTCGTCTGGCGCTAGGCATGCGGTTTTTCTCAGCTGTGCGCTAGTAGTAACCTCTCTGTCACCGCTAAGTCATGATCGTTGACCACATCGAACTCCGGGGTTCATCCAAGTTTTTGACAGCAGTGTTCCACGAGATCGCTAACTCCGTTCAGCAGTCGGGCGCTCGGTACATGGGCATTATCGACAACGTAGGAGGCGGAGGGAGTGGTGGGGACACCTACGATCTCGTTAATCTGCACCTAGCAGATCGCGTCACGGTTGAGGATGCACGCACTATCATCCCACTTGCGCTCGACCGCGTAGCGGAAGCGACGGGACTGCAACAGGAGCGGCAGTTGGTGGAGATGTACTACGAGGATGAGAACGAGCAAGACCAACCGCTGTAACTCGCTGGCCCTAAAACCCGTGTCAGGATGCAGTTGACCCGTAACCTCTTGAACCGCCCTGGAGTCTAGGAGTACCCGATGGAGTTGATGACGAAGCAGGAGCGTGCTGAGTTACTGCAAAATCTCCTGCTGAACATGGCCACGGACGGGGATGCGGACGGTAGCGAGTACCAGCAGCTTCGGCAGGAAATGCTACGGGACCAGCGGACGCGAGAGTTGCTGCCCCGCTTCGTTGTGACCTCGCGGGACCTCGGCCAGTTCTGGAGCTTCATCAAGTACAAGTTCTCAACCTATCAGGAGCGGAGGGAGTACATCTGGGAGCAGTTTCGTCCCTTGATCGACTCGCTTGAGGGGGTGCGCACCGCTTCGGCTCCACCCGATGCTGATATCGACAGCGCGCTCGCTCAGTACGATGCAGAACACGTCTTCGTCGCTTGGCAGAAAGCGCTCGCACGGCGGTTCGACGACCCAGATGGTGCTATCACGTCCGCTCGGACTCTGCTGGAGTCGGTGTGCAAGCACATACTGGACGAGGCTGGAGTGGTTTACAACGACAAGATGGACTTGCCCAAGCTGTACCATCTGACCGCGGAGCAATTGAACATGGCTCCGTCCCAACACGAGGAAAAGATCTTCAAGCAGATTCTCGGCGGCTGTAAGTCAGTAGTCGAGGGACTGGGGGCGCTCCGCAACAAGCTGAGTGACGCTCACGGTAAGGGCAAACAAGGAGTCAAGCCAGCCGAACGGCATGCCGCTCTGGCGGTCAACTTGGCGGGCTCTATGGCAGCATTCTTTGTTTCTAGCTGGAAGGAGCGACAAGCAGGAGCAGAGTGACCTCGGGCTACTAGCAAAACCTAGCGCAAGCACGAGACAGTGCCGCGAGTCGCTGGGCGCTGAATGGGAGCGCAATGAAATTGGGCCATCGCCCTGAGTTTTAGTTCTGGTGTGTACTATGACCGCTCAGTGCCAGGGGTCTGCCTCCTGGTTCCTCATACCCTCTGTCTCACTCAGACCACACCCGCAATGACTGTCAAGCGAACATTCAGAACCGTAAAAATGGAGAGCACCGGCACTAATGATGTGTCCGGCAAAATTGATGAGCTGATAGATAGAATGAGGGGTGAGGGCGTTGAGCCGAAGTGCGTTCTGCTCAATTCTAAAGCATATAGGGACTTGAAGAAGCAAGTGGAAGTTGATGAGCTGGATGAATATGCCGGGCTTCCTGTGATCATTGACCCCTTTATCGACACCGCGACCGATACACCTCTTGGTTTGCCTACAGCAGCGGAGGTCACAGTAGCGCCAAGGCCAGAGGATCATTGGCATAGTCGCTGAACTCCGTTCGCAGCCTTGAACGTCACCCCCCATTCGGGTCGGTGAGAGTTTAGAAGAGTGAGCGGGTAAGTCCATTGCAGCTTGTTGCTGAGAGTCGTAGACTATGGACTGCTTGCCACCTGTTGATCTCTTCCCGTGCCTGCTGACCGCTCGACGCGCGACCGGGAGCGCACGAAGCTCCTCCGGTTCCGGGACCTCGAGCGCCACGTGGCGCGGGGGCTGGACGGGGAGCTCGACTGCCTCATCATCGAGTTCCACCACGACGACGAACTGCACGTGAGCGTGAAGGCGTTCGACCGCCCGATGAAGGGGGGACCCGCGCGTCGCTAGACTGACCCACCGCCAGCCGGACGGCGACGTGCTGCTGGCGGTCGACATGGTACTTGCCACCGGCCCCTGCCAGGGGCGCCACCGGACCGCCGGTTCCTCCACGCGAGGGACCGGCGGTTTTTCTTTTCGTGCTCCTTCCGACCGCACTCCCGACCCGACGCGACCGCGAGCCGGCGACCGGCCGCCAGGCGCCGGGCGTTTCTACGGAAACGGTGGACGGGCTGGACCCGGACGACCCGCTGGGGCTGGAGCTCGATGAGCGCGACGTGGAGCTGGAGCCGGAGGACCTCTACCCGAGGGCGGACGGTCCGCTGGAGACGGCGCGGCGGTGCCATGATGCGCTGGCGCCGTTCCGCCGGCGGCGGTCCCGGGTGCGCGACTACGTGGCGAGCCTGCAGTACGAGACGTACACGGATCCGGACTCCGGGTTGGAGGTGGACGAGGAGCGCGAGATCCGGGGGCAGGGGCGGATCCCGTGGCGGATGAACCGGATGCGGCCGCTGCTTCGGCACCTGCGGGGGCAGCTCCGCGAGAACGCGAGCGAGCGGACGCCCTTCGCGGTGGAGCAGGAGGACCAGGAGGCGGTGCAGATGATGGCGGAGGCGCACAAGGCGGTGCGCCGGGACAACCGCTCGCGGACGCTGGACGTGGACGGGCTGCAGGAGTTCGCGATCAGCGGGCTGGCGGTGCGCCGTGCGCAGGACGCGTACGACGACCAGGAGGACCGCGACGAGGTGGCGGACGACGCCGTGCACAGCGCGCGGTTCTTCTTCGACGTGGAGGGGCTGAGCGACCGGCGGCTGAAGGGGGTGACGGTGATGGGCGAGCTGCTGGACTGCCCGCCGGACGAGGTGGTGCGGGAGTTCTGCCCGACGCCGGGGCACGAGCGGGCGCTGCGCCGGATCTACGAGGGGGGGACCGGCTACGACGACGGGTACGACCCGTTCGACCGGTACGGCAGCTTCGGAGACCTGGACGGGCTCATGGGAGAGGACGAGGCGTTCGCGCGGTTCGACGAGTTGAGCTTCTACCACCCGGCGACGCGGGGGCGGTGGCGGGTGGTGGTGTGCTGGCGGCTGGAGGGCGACTGGCGGGTGTGGTACGCGGACCCGCTGACGGGGGCGTACCTCTCGGAGCGGGAGTGGCTGGAGCTGTTCCGCCAGCAGGGCGTGGCGCTGACGGCGGCGGGGCTCCACGCGGAGGTGGAGCGCGAGAACGGGGAGCGCGCGGCGATGGGGGAGCTGCCGATTGAGGCGGAGGAGCGGTTCGACCGGCTGTGGGTGCGGTACTGCCTGACGCCGCACGGGCACCAGCTGGAGCGCTCCGAGGACCCGTTCTGGCACGGCGGGCCGCCGTACAGCGTGGCGCTGGGCGAGCTCATCGACGGGGAGGTGTACGGGTTCCTGTACGACCTCATCGACCCGCAGCGCCAGCTGAACCGGCTCTACAGCCAGATCGACGCGATGCTGACGCAGGCGCCGAAGGGGCTGTGGGCGGTGCCGACGCAGGCCGTCCCGAAGGGGATGACGAAGGAGCAGTTCGCGAGCGAGTTCACGCGGCTGGGCTCGATGCTGTTCTACGACGCGGAGGCGCTGAAGAAGTACCCGCAGGCGGGGAGCCTGGTGAAGGCGATCCAGCCGCACGCGATCCCGGTGGGCGTCTTCCAGTTTCTCTCGATGCAGGGGGACTACATCGACCAGCTAAGCGGGCACGGGGCGGCGATGCGGGGGGAGACGCCGACGAGCGGGACGCCGGCCTCGCTGTACGCGCAGATGGTGACGCAGAGCAGCATCGGGACGCTGGACCTGTTCGAGAGCTACTTCGAGATGCTCCACGAGCACGACCGGAAGCTCTTGCAGTGCGTGCTGCAGTTCTGGAGCGCGGCGCGGGCGGTGCGGGCCTCGCAGTCCAGCCCGACGGTCCGGTTTGAGCCGGAGGCGGTGCAGCGGCTCTCCTGGGACGTCTCGATCGCGAAGACGACGGAGACGGCGCTGTACAAGATGCTCTTCGAGCAGGACATGAAGGAGTTCCTGACGGCGGGGCTACTGACGTTCCGCCAGTTCCTGCAGGAGTCCAGCCACCCGAGGGCGCGGGCGCTGCTCCAGCTCATCGAGCAGACGAACCCGCTGGTGCAGGCGGCGCTGGACGGGGACCCCTCGGCAGGGGCCCTCTTCGAGCAGTTCCAGCTGGCGGCGGCGGCGGGCGATCCGGAGGCGGTCGCGCTGCTGGCTCAGGCGGAGGGGTGGACGGGCGTGCAGGCGCCGGTCTCGCCCTCCTCGACCCCTCTGGGGCGGACGGCGACCGTGACGCCCGCTCTCCACTCCGCGCCCGCTGGCGGCGCTTCCACCGGCCAGGGCGCCTTCGCGACGCCGGCCTAGACCCCACGACCGATGAACCGTTTCCTTTTCGCGCTCCTCCCGCACGCCTTCGGCCCTTCGCTGATGCCCCTGTTCGCGCCCGACGACGGGGCGGGGGGCGGCGCGTCAGGCGGTGGTTCGTCTTCGGACGACGGCACGGGTGGCGATCCGAGTGGGGACGGGCAGGCGAGCGACCCGGAGGCGATGCAGATGCTGTTCGGGGAGGAGCCGCCCGGGGACGGCGGTGCGGACGAGGACTTCGGCTTCGACCCGCTGGACGGTGACCCGCTGGGGCTGGACGACGTAGACCCTACCGCGCCCCGCGAGGCCGATTCGGACGGCTCCCGTGGGGACTCGGGTGCTGGGGACGACGGCACGCGGACTGGGGATGGCGACCGTGCCAGTGGCGAGGCGGATGGCAGCGGCGACGGGACCGAGGACGGCGACGGCACCGGCGCGCGTGCGGACGGATCGGGCGAGGATGGGACCGATGGCGACGGCGCCACGATTGAGGGCGCGGCCGAGGACGCGGATCCGCTGGCGCGCTCGCTGGGCGAGGCCGAGCTGGCGGCGCTCCGGGAGGCGGCGCCCGGTGCGGAGGCGCGGACGGTGGGCGAGCTGGTGCGCGACCTGGGGGACTTCCGCCGGGCGAACGCCGAGATGGTGGAGGTGCAGAACCTCCTGGACGGGGTGTTCGGGCTGGACGCGGGGCTGGCGGCGGCGATCTCCGAGGCCGTGGAGCTCCAGAAGGCGGGAGAGACCGTGAACGTGGCCGCGCTGCTTGCGGAGAAGATCCCGGCGCTGGACGTGGCGGACCTGGACGCGTTCGACGACCCGGCGGCAGCGAAAGCGGCGGGGGAGTCGGCGGGGTACCTGAAGGCGCGGAAGGAGCAGCAGGCGCGCGCCGAGCGCGAGCGCCAGCGCTACGTGGAGGACTGGCAGGCGCGGGCCGACGAGGAGTTTGCGGCGTTCGCGGAGGAGGTGGGCGAGGAGGCCGCGACGGAGGCGGCGCTGACGCTCCGCCGGTTCACACAGGGCGACGAGACGGGCGGGGTGTTCCGGATGCCGGCGGCCTCGGAGATGCTGGGGCTGATCCACAAGGGGCGGACGTTCGACGCGGCGGTGGCGGCGGCGCGCGAGGAGGGCCGGACGGCCGGGCTGGAGGAGGGGCGGACGCAGCGCGAGAACGAGAAGCGACGGCGCGGGACGGGCTCGCCCCGGCTCTCGCCCGGCGGGGCGGGCGCGCGGGAGGCGCCGCCGGACCCGCTGGGGCTGGGCGGCGGGCCTCGCCGCGCGACGATGCACGAGCAGTTCTGACGGAGCAGGGCTTCCAGATGCGCCTGGGGGAGCCAACGAGCCGGGCGACGGCTCACGACGGAGGCCGCGCCTCCACCCAACCAGAGAGGCCGCGGCCTCACCACGCTACGATGCGACACACACTCATTTCGGGGGCGCGCGTCCTGTTCGCCCTGTTGATTTGCGCCCTGGTGCTGGCGGTCCCCGAGGCCGCGGCGGCGGGGACGATGCCAGCGGGGGACCTCGCGGTAGGGCACCTGCCGGAGATCGTGGGCACGATTGCGGCGGCGGCGGCGATGCTCTCGCTCGGGACCGTCGTCGAGTCCATCACGGAGACCACGACGCCGGACGACCACAAGGTGCGCCACGTGGACCAGAAGCTGACGCTGAAGGCCCCGCAGGTGAACCCGTTGAACACGATCCTCCGCCGGTTCCGGCGCACGAAGCGCGCGCGGGCGGAGAAGGTGGAGTACGAGACGGACGAGGTGATCCCTCGGAAGGTGATCGTCTCCGGGGCGGTGGCCGCGGGCGCGCAGGGCGCGGCGCGCACGTTCAGCTCCGCGCAGGCGGGCTACCTCCGGGTGGACGACGAGCTGCTGCTCTCGGGCAACGCGACCGCCAGCGCGGGGACGCTCCTGGTGACGGCGGTAGACGCCGGGGCCGGGACGGTCACGGTGGTCCGGATCGACGGCAACTCCGCCAACCAGGGGCAGTGGGGCACGGTCCCGGCGCTGGAGGCGGGGGAGGTCGTGGTCCGCATCGGGAACAACAAGAAGGAGTTCTTCAGCTTCTCGTCCAGCCGGACGACGATGCCGACGAACGACTTCAACTACATCGAGGAGGTGGACGCGAGCCTGGACATCTCGGACCGGCGCGCGGGGACGGCGAACTACACGCGCGACGACTGGGCGCGCTCGCGGGACCGCCAGGTGTACGACTTCCTCTCGAACCGGGAGTTCAAGCTGATCTACGCCCCGCGCGAGAAGAAGGTGATTGGCGGGGAGAACCGGACGTTCTGCGGCGGGCTCGACTTCTACAACACGCCGAAGGACCTGACGTACTCGGCGGGGACGTTCAGCGAGAACGACCTGATCGAGTGGCACCGGATCATCTTCTCCGACAACGCCGGGAGCGACGTGCGGTACGCGTTCCACGACCCGGTCTTCGGGACGGACCTCGCGAAGCTGAGCCTGGACAAGGTGCGGCACCAGCGGATGGTCTCGAAGACGCTGGGCTTCGGGATCGTGGAGACGCAGGTGGAGGGGAACGGGCGGATCCGGTGGATCGGCTCGCGGATGTTCCAGGAGGCGGGGTACACGCGGACGTGCCGGGTGATTGACCTGGAGAACGTGGAGTTCGTGCCGTTCCGCTCGATGAGCACGACGAGCCGGAACCTGCGGCAGTCCGAG
>DUBD01000171.1:0-14626 GCA_012960515.1 Bacteroidota bacterium
GTGGCGGGTCGTCCGCAACGCGACCGTCGACGCCAACCGGCGACGGGAGGCCGCCGAGCGCCGCGAGACCGCGTGGGCGTCCGAGCAGCCCGAGGCTGCGATGCCGGCTGGCGACGAGCCCGCGTTGTGCGCGTGCTACCGCCCGCTCCTGGACGGGCTGGCGCCCCAGGCCGCCGAGGTGCTCCGCGCTGACCTCAACGGCGAGGACCCCGCCGCGCTGGCGGACCGGCTCGGCGTCACCCCGGGCGCCCTCCGCGTCCGCCGCCACCGCGCCCGGGCGGCCCTGGGCGAGCGGCTGGCCGACGTGTGCCGCGCGTGCGCGGGCTGCCTCGACTGCTCGTGCGCCCCTCCCCCATCCGATTCCCCCGCTTCACTCTCCACCCCCACCATGGACACACCAAACACCTCCCAGAACGACCAGACCTTGCGCTTCGGCATCGAGGGCATGACGTGCGGCGGCTGCGTCGCCGCCGTGACGAGGGCGCTGGACCGGACGCCCGGCGTGGCCGTCGAGCACGTCGGCCTGAACGAGCCCGCCGTCGTCCGGCTCTCCGACGGCGCCGACCGCGAGGCCGTGCGCGGCGCCGTCGAGGGCGCGGGCTTCCGCCCCGTGTTCGACGCCGCCTGAGCCTCCGGCTCGTCGGCTGGGGCCGCCAGACACCCTCACGGGGGTGCCCGGCGGCCCCAAACCTTAAAAGGCGCTCAGGTGAGACGGAATCGCCGATCCATCAGGGGTCCGGCCGGTATCACTCCGTCTCATCCCCCTCAGCCCCTCCATGTCATACGGACGCTTCTTCGCGATGATCGCCGCCTCGACGGTGGCCATGTTCATCCTCATGTACTCGACGGTCTTCTCCACGGACCACATCTGGTGGAGCAGCACGAAGACGCTGATGGCGGTCTACATGGGGGCCACGATGGCCGTCATCATGCTCGCCTTCATGCTAAAGATGTACGACGACAAGCGGAAGAACGTCGCCATCTTCGTCGGGAGCGCCGTCGTGTTCGCGCTCGCGTTCTTCCTGTTCCGGGGGCAGACGACGGTCGGCGACGTGACGTGGATGAAGCAGATGATCCCGCACCACTCGCTGGCGATCCTGACGAGCGAGCGGGCCAACATCTCGGACCCCCGCGTGCGTCGCCTCGCCGACGAGATCATTCTGGCCCAGCGCCGCGAGATCGCCGAGATGGAGGCGCTCATCGGCGACCTCGAAGACTCGGACTACGAGAGCCCTGACCTCCCGCCGACGGTGCCGGAGGTCGAGGGCGGCTCGGAGGACATTCCGGAGGCGCCCGTCCTGACCGTCGGCGCGAGCCCCTTCCGGGGCGACGTGCTGGTCCTGGACGAGGTGACGGTCGAGTCGGACGCCTGGGTCGTCGTCCATCCCGAGGCGCCGGGCGGCGGGCCAGACGCCACGCAGGTTCTGGGGCGCTCGTTCGTGATGCACGGGACGAGCGAGCGCGTGCCGGTCGACCTCGACGCGCCGCCGACGGGGACGCTGTACGTGATGCTCCACGACGACACCGGCGAGATCGGCCGGTTCGAGTTCGGTGGGGCCGGGACGCCCGACCAGCCGCTCACGTCGGGCGGCGCGCCCGTCGTCGTCGAGGTCTCGGTGCGGTAAACCTCAGGCGGCCGCCCGGTCAGCGCGAGCGCGGAGCGGGAGGTCGACGAGCATGGGGAGCCCCTGGACCGCCGCGGCGACCAGGAACGCGACGCCCCGGGCGTCGGGCACGGCGACGAGGGCGAGGACCATCGCGGCGCTGAGGAGCGCGGCCGTGCCGTAGAGCGCCTTGCGGGCGCCGCCGTGGGCGACGGCCGCGCTGTAGGCGAAGCCGAGCGCGCCGACGAGGAACCAGAGGTGGAAGTAGGCGGCGTGCTGGAGCTCGGCGGCGTCCACCAGGCGGTCCCCCGTCTTGCCGCCGTGGCCGCCAGCGTCCGAGCCGGCCGGCGGCGTACTGGCGGCGGTGTCGTCGGTGGGTACGGGACCGCCCGGTTCGCGGGCGTCGGCGCCCTCCGGGCTGTCGTGGCCTCCGTCCGGATGGGCGTGCCCGCCCGGGTCGCCCTCGCCCGCGTCGGGGGAACCGGTGGACTCGCCGTGACCACCGTCGGGGTGGGCGTGCCCGTCCTCCCCCGAACTCTCCGTGGCGGCGGGTCCGCCGCTGGCGGCTCCCGTCGCGCTCTCGGAGGCGGAGGACCCGGCGTGGTGGCCCGGCTCTCCGTGGCCCGAGGCGCCCTCCGCGGCCCCGCCGTGCCCCGACCCGTCGTGGGTGTGGCCACCGCCACCGGCGACCACGCCGACGTTCACTGCCAGCGCGGCGGCCACCAGCCCGACCCAGACCCAGTGGTGCGAGTCCGTCCGCCCCCGCGCCTTGATGGCCACGGTCATCCCGACGGGCGGGAGCATCAGGAGCGCCCAGACGGCGACGATCGAGCCGAACACGCTCATCCCGAAGACCTCGGTGCCCGCGACGCCCATCGCGTGCGTGGCGAGGTACCCGGCGGTCGTGGTGACGCCCCAGGCGGCGAGGAGGGACTGGTCGGTCATCGCGTGAGGTCGGACCAATGCGGCGACGGCGCGGCCCTGGGTCGAGGCCGCGCCGCCGGAGGAATGGGCGGAGTGAGCTAGGCCGTCGCGCCCTGGGGCATGGCGTCGAGGAGCGACTGGCAGGCCTTCGAGCACTCGCGGCAGCACTCCATGCACACGCGGCAGTGGTCGTGCATGTCGGCGTGCTTCTCGCACTCGTCGGCACAGGCGTCGCAGGCGACGCGGCAGGCCTCGAGCTGGGCGCGGAGGAGTTGCATGTTCGGCTGGGTCTGGCGCGAGAGCGCGCGGCCCGTCGTCGCGCAGATGTCCGCGCAGTCGAGGTTGGTCCGGATGCAGCGCCGGAGGTCCATGTCGCCGTCCTCGTCGAGGCAGGCGTCGGCGCAGCTCGTACAGCACTGCTCGCAGGCGAAGGCGGAGTTGACGAGCGCGACGATCTGGTCGAGCTGGTCGGACGGGTTGGGGTGGGTGGAGAGGATGTCCTGGGTGCGCATGGCGGAAGTGATGGGATGTGTGGGACGTGTGCCGGAGTGGCGAGCGTTTCACGACGTTCTGTCCCTGGCGGTTCAGCGCGAGAACCTCCAAACCCTCACCGGTGCGCTGTACCCGTCGACAGGCGCCTCTTCGCCACGTGATTCAGGAGTTCCCCCGTACGTCGTCGGGCCACGTGAGGATGTCCTCTTCAGATCGTGCTCGGTCGCCTCGGCGTCGAGCGGTGGGAGACTCGCCTGCCGTATCCGGGGCCGCTACAGGTCGGGCACCTCGTCCAGCACCCACCGGAAGTCGCACACCGGAGCGCCGATGGCGAGGGTGCCGGTGCGTTCGAGCCGCCCGCCCCACTGTTCGGCCAGGGGGAAGTCGAGCCGGCAGAAGGTGCCGTAGCAGAGGTCGCCCTCGCCGTGCCGTACGAAGTACTCGGCCACCGGGCACTGCAAGCAGTCGAACGCGACGACAGCCTGCCCCGCACCAGCGGGGTGCTCTCCCGCCTCTACGTCGCGCCACTGGTAGGCGGGTGGGCCGAAGGGGAAGCCGCGGAAGAGCCGCGTGGCGACCTCCATCTTCTTACGGGGGTCGTCCGTGAACGCGCTCGCGACGAGGAACGGCCCCTCCCCCATCCGGGTGTAGACGAGCCAGCCGATCTCGTAGAGCAGCTCCCGCGCCTCCTCCGGGCGGTGCCCCGCCGCCACGAGGGCCTGGTTCATCGCCCGCACGGCCCCGGCCAGGTGGAGGATGAACGTGGGGCCGATCTGGTCCAGCACGGGGGTGTCCGACTCGATCTCGCCATAGCGCCGCCACCCCGCGTCGAGGAGCGCCTCGACTTCAGCGATGGGGTGATGACGCCGGAGCACCGTCCGCGCGCTCGGGTCCACGACGACGCGGAGGAGTCCGGCCCCCCGCTCGGCCTCGCGGAGGCGAGCGAGCAGCCCGTCGAGCATCTCGCCCCACAGCGGGCCAGACCCGGCATCCTCGATGTTCTCGCGGAACGGGTCGCGGGCCTCGGGGGGCAGGATCTCGCCCGTCAGCAGGAGCTCCGGGAGGAGCTGCCCGGCGTGGTGCC
The DNA here is from genome assembly GCA_012960515.1 of Bacteroidota bacterium. Classification (GTDB taxonomy): domain Bacteria; phylum Bacteroidota; class Rhodothermia; order Rhodothermales; family Rubricoccaceae; genus Rubricoccus. The sequence goes on from DUBD01000171.1 coordinate 4,105, forward strand.
GGAGCCGCCGCGCGTCGGTGGCGCGCCGGGCGAAGGCCCGCGCGATGACGGGCCGCGTCACGCGGTCGAAGTGGAGGTCCGGGGCGAGGGTGAACGTGAGCGCCTCGGCCGTCGTGATGGCCTTGGCGTGGAGGAGGAGGCTGCTCGGGAAGACGAACCCGTGGCGGTAGCCGCTCGCGATCATCTCCAGGTAGACCTGCGTGATCGTCGTCTCGGCGAGGACGGAGCGGTAGAACCGCTCGGCGAGCCGCTCGAAGTCGGAGAAGAACGCGGCCTCGTCGGCACCGGGGAGCGGGCGCGTCTGCCACGTGAAGTGGTAGAACGCCCTCCGCGTCTGGCGCTGGACGACAGCCAGCCAGTAGAGCACGAAGTGGTCGCGCTCGCCCTCGCTCAGTGCCCCGACCATCCCGAAGTCGAGGAGCGTGATCGTGCCGTCCTCACCGAAGAAGACGTTGCCGGGGTGGAGGTCGGCGTGGAAGAGGCCGTCGGTGACGAACATCTGCATCTGCACGGCGATGAGCTGCTCGACGAGCCGCTCCCGCGCCAACGGGGTGAGGCGCTCGGTGGCATCCTTCAGCCGGAGCCCCTCGGCCCGCTCCATCGTCAGGACGCCGGGGGCGGTGTAGTCCCAGAACACCTCCGGGGTCATGAGCCCCTCCCACCCTGCGAAGTTGCGCCGGAAGCGGTCCATCGTGCGGCCCTCCTCGGCGAAGTCGAGCTCGCGGAGCGTGTAGCGCCGGAACTCGGAAAAGAACTCCACGAGGTTCGCCCGCTGCGCGCGGCGTGGCGAGAGCCGGGCGAGCCACCCGACGAGACGGCCGAGCATCTCCATGTCGGCGCGCATCCGCTCGCGGATACCGGGGCGCTGCAACTTGACGGCGACGCGCTCGCCGCCCGGAAGGACGGCGAAGTGAACCTGCGCCAGCGAGGCCGACGCCACCGGCTCGGGATCAAACGAGCGGAACGCCGTTTCCACGCTACGGCCGAGCTCGCGCTCGACGACGGCGTGGACCTCGACGAAGGGGAACGGTGGCACCCGCTCCTGAAGCACTTCGAGTGCGGCGACGTACTCCGCCGGGAGCACGTCGGGCCGCGTGCTGAGGATCTGGCCGAGCTTGACGAACGTCGGTCCCAGGTCGAGCAGCGCGGCCACGAACCGCTCGGGCACGTCGAGCCGTGCGGCCCGCTCCCCCGGGCTCAGCCGGACGAAGCGGCGGTAGGCGCGGAACTGCCCGAGGGCCGTCCGCACGATGGGAAATAGGCGACGACGGGTCATGGGGGAGTCCCTGCAAGGAGATCAGGTTCCAGGCTCGTCCTGCACGTCATCTTCCCACGTCAGGATGTCGGTCTCGGAGCGGGGGCGCTCGGCGCACGACAGGTCCGTCGCCGGGGGCGACTCGGGCCGTTTCTCGATGAGGTTGTGGCCGAGCGCCTGCCAGCGGGGCGCGAGGTAGGCGTTCCACTCCGCGTAGTGTGCCCACTTCTCTGGCAGCTCGTCTTCGGGGTAGATCGCCTCGACGGGACACACCGGGACGCAGGCGTTGCAGTCGATGCACTCGTCGGGGTGGATGACGATGAAGTTCGGCCCGACGTAGAAGCAGTCGACGGGGCAGACCTCGACGCAGTCGGTGAAGGTGCAGCCCACGCAGGGCTCGGCGACGATGTAGGCCATTGGGGTTCGAGCGAGTTGAGAGAACCGACAGGGCGTGGCACGGTGGCCACGCCCCCGACAGGGAATCACACGCTGGCCGGTTCGGGCACCAGCCGCCCGGTGATGCCGAGGGCCTCGTTGGTCTTCTCGATGGACGCGGCCCCGTCCGGCTCGATCTCCGCGAGGGCCCGGATGGCGTCGATGGTCTCGGGGATGACGATGGCCTGGTTGTCGACCATGTAGGCGTAGAACGCCTCGTCGCCCTGGACCTTCAGCATGTCCTCCCAGACGGCGACCTCGTAGAGGTTGTCGTGCGGGCGGCCGAGGTCGGCCATGAGCTCCTTGACGGTGTTGAGCGCCGTCAGCCCGTCGGCCATGCGGATGAAGGCGATGCGCGACGAGGTGCGGAGGGCGTCGAGCACCTCGTCTTTCGAGGCCTCGCGCGTGAGCTGGACCGTCCAGTAGTGGAGGTGGGCGAGGGTCTCCGGCGCTTTCACCGCCATCGTCACCACGTCGAGCTCGGGGTCGACGGTCTGGGCGTCCGGCCCCTGATGGCTCGGAATCTCGGGCTCGGGCACGAGCGTGTTCATGATGCCGCCGAGGTGGCTCTCCCACGGGTCGGTGGCGCGGCGGATGAGCACGCCGCGGGCGCGTTTCAGGAGCCCGGCCCGCTTGAGCGCCGAGAGCGTGCGGACGGTCGAGGTCGTGTTGCACGAGACGACGCGCGTGCTCTGGCGGCCGAAGGCGGTGTCGTAGTTGTTCTCGGCCGTGAACGAGTGGCCGGTGACGGTGTGCTTCTCGCCGCCCTGCACGATGAACTTGATCCCGCGCTCGCGGTAGCGCTCGACGTTGCCGGCGGCCACCTTCTTGGGCGTGCAGTCCACGACGACGTCGGCGTCGCCCAGGAGGTCGTCGAGGGTGCCGGCCGGGTCGAGGCCCGCCTCGGTCATGGCGCGGACGTGCTCGGGCGTGGCCCCGTAGAGCGGGTAGCCCTTCGCGCGGGCCACGGCCACGCGCCAGTCCGTCGCCACGTCGGCGACGCCGGCGAGGGTCATGTCGTCCTGCGCCGCCACGGCGTCGGCGACGCGCTTGCCGATGACGCCGTAGCCATTGACGGCGATGCGGACGTTCTGTGAGTCAGTCATGGGGATTCCTCTCGGTGGTTGGGGTAGTCGATGAGAACGAAGGGAGTCACAGCCGGCCGCGACGCCAGAGCGCCCAGGCGAGGCCGAGGACGAGGACGACGGCGAGGGCCGCCACGGCCACGAAGGCCGGGTGCCCGCCGGTCGGGTGATAGGCGAGGGCGAGCAGGCTGCCCCCGACGACGAAGGCGGCCGCGAGCACGCTGGCGGCGACGCGGTTGGCCGCCCGGTCGAGCCGCCGGAGCGTCTCCGGCGAGGGGTCCGTTGTGACGGCGAGCGGGAGGGCGCCCTCTTCGAGCCGTCGGCTCAGGCGGCGGAGCTGGCGCGGGAGCGTCTCGCCGAGGTCGGCGAGGTCCGCGAGCGACCCGCTCAGGCGACGGACCTGGGCGCGCGGCGAGAGCGTGCGGAGCCAGAACCGCCGGACGTAGGGGAGCGAGAAGGCGAGGATCTCGAAGTCCGGGTCGAGTTGGAGCGCGGTCCCTTCGGCCATCGCCGTCACCTTCGCCAGTTGGACCAGTTCGGCCGGGAGGCGGAGGCGGTGGCGCCGGGCCACGTCCATGATCTCCTGGAACGCCTCGGCCGCGGCGACCTCCTTGAGCGGGCGCGTGGCGTAGCGGCGGCGGAGCCGCTCGAGGTCCTGCTTGAGCGGGCCGCGCGCGACGGCGTCGCCCGTCACGCCGAGCGCCGTCAGCTCGTCGACGAGACGGTCGGTGTCCTCGGCCGCCAGGGCGAGGACGATGCGGAGCAGGGCCTGCCGCGTGGCCGCGTCGAGCGCGCCGACCATCCCGAAGTCGAGCAGCCCGATCCGCCCGCCGGGCAGGACGAGGACGTTGCCGGGGTGGGGGTCGGCGTGGTAGAACCCGTTGTGGAGCACCATCGCCAGCATGACGCGCGTGGCCGTGCGGGCGAGCTCGCGGCGGTCCACCTCGGCGGCGTCGAGCGCTTCGGCGTCGTCCACCTTGATCCCGTCGAGCCGCTCCATCGTGAGCACGCGCCGGGCGGACCGCTCGGCGAACACGGCCGGGACGTGGAGCATCGGCTCGTCGGCGAAGTCGCGGCGGACCTGCTCGGCGTGACGGGCCTCGGCGGCGTAGTCGAGCTCGGCGCGGAGCGTGAAGCCGAACTCGCGGACCCACCCCTGGACGTCGTAGTCGCGGCCCCAGCTTGTACGCGAGGCTGCAGCGCGCGCGAGGTCGCCCAGGAGCACGAGGTCCGCCTCGGCCTGCGCCTCGACGCCGGGCCGCTGCACCTTCACCACGACGGCCGTGCCGTCGGGGAGCGTGGCCGCGTGGACCTGCCCGATGGAGGCCGCCGCGAGAGGCTCGGGGTCGAAGTCAGCGAAGAGGGCGTCGAGCGGCTCCCCCAGCTCGGCCTCGACGACGGCGCGGACGGCCTCAAAGGGCACGAGCGGCGCGTGGTCCTGGAGACGGGACAGCTCCGCCGCGAGGTCGGACGGGACGAGGTCTGGGCGCGTGCTCAGCACCTGCCCCAGCTTGACGGCCGTGACGCCGAGGTCTTCGAGGGCGAGGCGGAGGTGCTCGGGCCGGGTGTAGGGGGTCTCACGCGCCTCGTGGCGGAGCGCTCCGCGGTGGAACGGGACGAACCGGCCGAGCCCGAGGTCGAGCACGAGCCAGCCGAGCCCGTGGCGGGCCAGAGCCCCCGCGATCTGGCGGAGCCGCCTCGGCCGCGACGGCAGTCGCGCGGGCGGGGTCGCGGTGAGAAGGCCGCTCATGAGGCCGTCCGGCTGAGGGCCCGCGGTGTCGGTTCCATCTCCAGCCACCCGCCCTCGAAGCCGGCGCGGCGGAGTCCTGCTCGCACGTAGGGCGACCGCCCCACCCGCTCCCAGACGCGCCCCGTGCGGTGGTTCTCGATCATCAGCGCGAGGGCTCCCCGGTCGATGCCGTAGACCCAGGGGCAGGTCCAGCCAGCCGCCCCCCCCTCCCGTATGGGGTACGTGGGGTTGAAGGCGGCGTCGAACCCGTAGGGGCTCGACGCGCCAACGTGAATCTCCTCGAAGCGTCGGAGCGTGGGCAGCACGACCTCCGGGGCGAAGGGCAGCGAGGTCGCGGCGGCCCACGGCGCGATGGTGCCGTCGTCGGGGCCATAGGGCGCGCCGCGGGCGCTGTACCCGAGGAAGCGCCGCTCGACGCCGTCCACGACGAGGGTGGTGGGGCCGGGGCCATGGCAGGCCGTGAACCCCCAGCAGCAGTCGCAGTAGCCCTCGAAGCCGAGAGGGTTGCGGACGGCGTACTCGCGCTGCACGAGCGTGGCGCGGCGGGAGTTCTCGAAGTAGTCGCTCCCCTTCTCGCGCATGTACGCATCCTGGATTCCACGGAAGTCGATCCAGAGGTGCGAGTACTGGTGGATGAAGAGCGGGCCGGCGTAGAGCAGCTCGTGGCCGTAGAGGCACTTCCACGCGTACGTCCGCGTCCACGCCGCGTAGCTCTCGGCCTGGATCGGATGGGTCGGCGAGCCGAGGGCGAGGACGTAGAGGATCAGGGCCTCGTCGTACCCCTGCCAGCGGTACGGGAGGAACCCCGACTCCGGCCGCCAGCCGTGGGTCAGCGTGAGGCCTCCATCGAGCGGCCACTGCCAGTCTACGCGCCGGTAGAGCGCGTCGGTGACCGCGCGGATCTCCCGTTCGTCCTCGTCGTCCCCGTCGAAGTAGGACGTCGCCGTCAGCGCTCCGGCCAGGAAGAGCGCTGTGTCGATGGTCGAGAGCTCGGACTCCCACGCCCGGCGGCCGGTCTCCAGGTCCAGGAAGTGGTAGTAGAAGCCCCGGTGCCCGGTCGCGTCGGGGGCCTCGCCCTGGGGGCTGTCGCAGAGGAATCGGAGGACGCGGAGGGTGCGCTCGGCCGCCTCGGCGCGAGAGAGCAGGCCGCGTGCCACGGCGACGGGGTACGCCCCGAGCGCCATGCCCACGGCCGCGATGCTGCACGCGGTGCCGGGCATCGTGCTGTCCGCCACGAGGCCGGTGCGCGGGTGCGCCGCGTCGAGGAAGTACCGGAGCGCGTTGCCCTGGAGGGCGTCGAGCAGCCGGTCGTCGTCGGTGGGCGTCGTCATGGCTCAGGCCCCCTGGACCCCGGTCGGCGAGGCGGGCTCGTGGGGCCAGACCCAGTCGCGGACCTCGGGCAGGTCCTGTCCGTGCCGGGCGATGTACTGCTCGTGCTCGACGAGCCGGTCGCGCATGGCCTGCCACACGTGGGGGCCGTGCGGCCCGACGGTCGGCACCCGGTCCACGACGTCCATCACGAGGTGGAAGCGGTCGAGGTCGTTGCGGACGACCATGTCGAACGGGGTCGTCGTGCTCCCCTCCTCCTTGAAGCCGCGGACGTGGAGGTTCTGGTGGTTCGTCCGGCTGTAGGTGAGCCGGTGGATGAGCCAGGGGTAGCCGTGGAAGGCGAAGATGACCGGCTTGTCGGTCGTGAAGAGCACGTCGAACTCGCGGTCGCTCAGCCCGTGCGGGTGCTCGCGCTCGGGCTGGAGCCGCATCAGGTCGACGACGTTGACGACGCGGACGCGGAGCTCCGGGAGGTGCCGGCGGAGGAGGTCCACGGCGGCCAACGTCTCCAGCGTCGGGACGTCGCCGCAGCAGGCCATCACCACGTCCGGCTCGGCGTCGCGGTCGTTGCTCGCCCACTCCCAGATCCCGATCCCGGCGGCGGTGTGCTTGATGGCCGCGTCGAGGTCGAGGTACTGCGGCTCGGGCTGCTTGCCGGCCACGATCACGTTGACGTAGTGGCGGCTCCGGAGGCAGTGGTCGGTGACCGAGAGGAGCGTGTTGGCGTCGGGCGGGAGGTAGACCCGGACGACCTCGGCCTTCTTGTTGACCACCACGTCGAGGAAGCCGGGGTCCTGGTGGCTGAACCCGTTGTGGTCCTGCCGCCAGACGTGCGAGGTGAGGAGGTAGTTGAGCGAGGCGAGGGGCCGCCGCCACGGGATGTCGCGCGTCACGTCGAGCCACTTCGCGTGCTGGTTGAACATCGAGTCGACGATGTGGATGAAGGCCTCGTAGCACGAGAAGAAGCCGTGGCGGCCGGTGAGGAGGTAGCCCTCGAGCCAGCCCTGGCAGAGCTGCTCGCTCAGGACCTCCATCACGCGGCCGTCGGGGGCGAGGTGGGCGTCGCTCTCGAGGACGGGCCCCATCCACGCCCGGTCGGTGACCTCGAAGAGGGCCGTGAGCCTGTTCGAGGCCGTCTCGTCCGGGCCGACCACGCGGAACGTCTCGGGGTTCATCGCCATCACGTCGCGTAAGAGCCGCCCCATCACGCGCGTCGCCTCGCCCATGACGGCGCCGGGCGCGGGGACGTCGACGGCGTAGTCGCGCCAGTCGGGCATCCGGAGGTCCTTCAGGAGCAGGCCGCCGTTGGCGTGGGGGTTCGAGCCCATGCGTCGGTCCCCCTCGGGAGCGAGGGCCGCCAGCTCGGGGGCGAGCCGCCCGTCCTCGTCGAAGAGCTCCTCGGGCCGGTAGCCCCGCATCCAGTCCTCCAGGAGGGCGAGGTGCTCCGGGTTCTCGGCCAGCCCCGCTAGCGGCACCTGGTGCGAGCGGAACGTGCCCTCGACGGGCACGCCGTCGACCTCGTCCGGCCCGGTCCACCCCTTCGGAGAGCGGAGCACGATCATAGGCCAGCGCGGACGCTCAGTGACGCCGTTCTCTCGTGCGTCCTGCTGGATGCGCTGGATCTCGGCGTAGGCTTGGTCGAGGGCGGCGGCCATCCGCTGGTGCATCGCCTCCGGCTCGTCGCCCTCGACGAAGATCGGGGCGTAGCCGTAGCCCACGAACAGGCTCTCCAGCTCCTCACGCGGCATCCGCGCCAGCACGGTCGGACCGACGATCTTGTAGCCGTTGAGGTGGAGGACGGGGAGCACGGCCCCGTCGCGGGCCGGGTTGAGGAACTTGTTCGAGTGCCAGGACCCGGCGAGCGTCCCCGTCTCGGCCTCCCCGTCGCCGACGACACAGCAGGCGATCAGGTCCGGGTTGTCGAAGACGGCCCCGAAGGCGTGGGCGAGCGAGTAGCCGAGCTCGCCGCCCTCGTTGATGGAGCCGGGCGTCTCGGGCGAGGTGTGGCTCGGGATGCCGCCGGGGAACGAGAACTGCCGGAACAGCTTCCGCATCCCCTCGGCGTCCTGCGTGACGTCCGGGTAGTGCTCGGTGTAGCTCCCTTCGAGGTACGTGTTGGCGACGAGGCCGGGGCCGCCGTGGCCCGGCCCGGTGACGTAGAGCACGCTCGGGCCGTGCTCGCGGATGAGGCGGTTGAGGTGGACGTAGATGAAGTTGAGCCCGGGCGTGGTGCCCCAGTGGCCGAGCAGACGCGGCTTGACGTGCTCCAGCGTGAGCGGCTCGCGGAGGAGCGGGTTGTCGAGGAGGTAGATCTGTCCGACGGAGAGGTAGTTGGCCGCGCGCCAGTAGGCGTCGATGCGGCCGACCTCCTCATCGGTGAGGGGGCGTGTGTCCGTCTGTTCATCGGTAGTCATGGTGGATTGAGTCTTGGGGAGAATCTGTTTCGGTACCGTTCGGCGTGGCCGGAAGGAGTGGCGGGGTCAGGCGTCGGCGACCTCCTCCCTGAGTGGGGCGGCGCGTTCCCCTCCCGAACCGGGAGCGGGCCCTTCGAGGGCCGGTCCTCGGCGCGTCGTCACGGCGAGGCCGACGAGTCCGGCGACGACGAACAGGACCGAGATGATCTGCGACTGCGGCAGCCCGAAGGCCGCCTCGGGGTTGACGCGGATCTCCTCGATCAGGAAGCGCTCGGCCCCTGCGAACACGGCGTAGAGCGAGAAGAGCCAGCCGGCCTTGAACGGGTGTTTCCGAAGGAGCCACAGGACGCCCGCGAGAGCCGCCGCCATCGCGAACTCGTAGAGCATCGTCGGGTAGACGCCGTCGGGGGCGGCGAGCGCGCACTCGGCCCCCCGGACCTGCGCGTTGAAGGCGACGGGGTCCACGGCCGTCCGCCCCGGACCGACGACGTTGCGGGGGAACGTCTCGCTCCAGAGGAAGCCGGGGATCCACGAGGGCTTGTCGGCGAGCGACGAGCAGACGCCCCAGTCGCCGTCGCCGGCGAGGTAGCACCCGACGCGGCCGATCCCGTAGCCAAGCAGCAGGCCCGGCGCGGCGGCGTCGGCGAGGCGGGGTACGCGGACGCCCTTGCGGTAGGCGTACACCGCGACGACGACCGTCGCCACGACGAGGCCGCCGTAGAACGTCAGCCCCGAGGTCGAGAACACCATCCCGGCCGGGTCCTGCACGAACTCGTCCCAGTAGTCGACGACGTGGAACAGCTTGGCCCCGAGGATGCCGAAGCCGCCCGCGAGCAGCATCAGGGTCCAGACGAGCGCCGAGGGGCTCTGCGCCGTCGTCCGGGTGCGACCCTTCTCGTCCTTTCCCGAAACGCGGACCGCGCCGACGAGGCCGATGCGGTACATCCGGTCGAGCTCCTTCCGCGTCATCCACGCCGCCGTGAGGAGGGCGAGGGCGACCATCAGCCCGAACGAGTAGAGCGGGAGCTCGAGGTCGACCCCGAGGAGGTCGTGGAAGAGGTCGCTGAGGCGGGGGTACATGTCAGGGGCCGGTGCGGAGTCGGTCTGAAGGGGGTGTGGCTAGGCTCCGGGGCCGCGCCGGTCGTCGCGCTCGTCGGGCGGGGCGTTCGACGCCCGACGGCCCTGCCACCACGGCAGGACGTAGAGCACGAACACGACGAGGAGGATGAGGCCGCCGAGCCAGATGGCGAGACCGTAGGGGACGTCGTGCATGAGAATGGGGGTCGGAGGTTTAGGCTTCGGGATCGCCGGGGCGGACGGCACCGCCTTCGTTCTCCCACCGCTGCACGGCGGGGAGCAGGGTCAGGTCGGTCGCGGTGCGCTCGCCGTCGCCCTCGCGCACCCGGAACCGGACGCGGTCCCCGGTCGCCAGCGTGTCGATGCCGCACGCGCGGAGCGCGCCGGAGCGGACGGAGCACGGCGGCGCGCCGTCGTCGGAGGAGATGAGCCCGACCCCGCGCTGGGGGTCGAACCACTCGATGGTGCCCGTCGTGTGGGTGGCTGGCTCTTCGGTCGTAGGCATCGGTTTTCTCAGGCTGTGTGTGGACCGCGCGGCGGCGGGGATAGCGGCCCCTCCCCTACCGGGTGCGGGGCCGCCGTGGACGGGGCTGACGGCCCGGCGGCGAGCGATCCGTGGTGGACGTTCATCATGCGCTGGCAGTCCTCATATTCGATTGCGTCATCGTGGTGGTCTCAACCGTCCGCCCGAGTCCGTCACAGCCAGCGCCGAGCGGTCCGGCCGACCAGTTCAGCGATCATCCCGCCCCATGGCCGTCTCGACCAGCCGGGAGCGGTGAGCTCCACCGCATCGCCCAGGTCGGTCCGGAACTGTTCTTCGAGTGCCGTGCATAGCCCCCGGTTTGCGGAGAAGAGGTTGAGCTCGTAGTTGACGAAGAAGCTGCGGTAGTCCAGGTTCGCCGTGCCTACCGTCGCCGCCACCCCGTCGACGACGGCGGTCTTGGCGTGGAGCACCCGTGGCTGGTACTCGAAGACCCGAATGCCCGCCGAGAGCAGCGTCCCGTAGGTGGCCCGCGCTGCCCAGCGCGCGACCGGGACGTCGCTCTTCCCGGGGAGCAACAGGCGCACGTCCACGCCGCGCTGGGCGGCCCGCACGAGCTCGTTCTGAGTGCGGCGGTCCGGCACGAAGTAGGGGGTCGTGACGAAGAGGCGCCGCTCGGCGCTCTGGAGGAGCCGG
>DUBD01000171.1:14670-18628 GCA_012960515.1 Bacteroidota bacterium
CAGTGGACCTGATGCCGGCAGATGCGGGAATGGTTGGGGATGAGCGCGTCTCCGTCCTGAGTGCCCGTCGGGGCTGCGCCCCCGCGCTCGCCCGCCCAGAACGCCTCGGACAACTCCGACGCGCGCGTGGCCAGAGCGCCGTGCAGCCGAACGTGGGTGTCCCGCCAGCGCCTCGGCCCGAACGCCGACCGCGAGCTCTCTCGGTGGAGGTTGAAGCCGCCCACGTACGCCTCGCGGCCGTCGACGACGAGGAGCTTGCGGTGGTTGCGCCGGTAGAACCGGGAGGGCTGGCGCCAGCTCCACCGGTGGAAGCGGCGGACCACCACGCCCTGTCGCCGCAAGTAGCGCTCGAGGCCGCGCGAGAACGAACCCATCGAGCCCGCCGCGTCCACCATCAGGCGCACTCGGAGGCCCGCGCGGGCTCGATCGGCGAGGGCCGCGCCGACGCGCCAGCCCACCTCGTCGGCGGCGTAGATGTAGGTCTCCACGTCTACGCTCCGCCGGGCCCCTCGGATGGACGCGACCATGGCGTCGTACAGGTCGTCGCCCTCGGTAAAGAGCACGTAGTCGCTCGTGCCGCCCGTCGGCCAGGGCACACACTCGACCCCGGGGTGCCTCCCGCGCCGGGGCTCGGTATCGGTCGCCGCGCTCCGTGCGGTCGTGGCCCCGCTGCGAGCGAGACGTGGCGCCCTCGCGTCGCCTTTGGGCGCGATGACCGCTGCCGACGGGGCGCGCATGCCATCGGCCGGCCGGTTGGAAGAAGCAGGCGGGGTCTGCATGAGGGCGCCTCGTGGAGGGCTGGCGGTGTCGGAGAGTGTCCTCATGAGCCGTCGTGCGGGGTGTCGAGACACACGGGAAGGGGCGCGGCTCCTAGGGTGTGGCTCAGACCTACGGTCCCGGCGGCGACGGCCAGGGCGACCCCGCCGGCAGCGAGGAAGGGCAGGTCCACCTGCCAGGCGAAGAGGAGGCTCCCCACGAGCGGGCCGAGGATCTGCCCCAGACCGCTGGCGGTGCCCAGCAGCCCGAGCCCGGTGCCCGCCTGCGAGCCGCTGCGGTCGGCGGCGAGCGTGAGGAGGTTCGGTGTGACGAAGGCGACGCCGAGCGCCAGCAGGCTCACGGCCGCGAGCACGGCCGGGACGCGAGTGAGGGCGGGCAGCAGGAGCAACCCCGTTCCGAGCATCGCGAAGCCCAGCGCGACCTGGACCCGGACCCGGACCCGGCCGCTCAGCCATCCGACGGCCCCGCCCTGGAACACGGCCATCACCCCCCCGCACAGCGCGAAGGCGAGGCCGATCTCTCGTAGCCCGAAGCCGAGCACGCGGTCGGCGTAGAGCGCGAAGACGGCCTCGAAGAGCGTGAGCGCGGCCTGGGCGACGAGCACGAGGGCGAGCACACCACCGAGCCGTCGGGCCAACAGTCCCCACCGCACCGGCACGCGGGCTACCTCTTCCGGCGCGGCGGCGCGCCTCGACGCCGGGAGCGACTGGCCTGGGAGGTAGCGGACCACCAGCGGTACCGCGGCCAGCGTCAGGCCCGCCGCCACGAAGAAGGGGACCGAGAACCCGTCGAAGACGAGGTGCCCCGGCGTGAGGGTCACGTGCCACGCGTCCCGCGCCAGGAGACCGCCGAGCGCGGGTCCAGCCACGAAGCCGAGGCTGACGGCCGTCCCCAGCCACGCCATCGCCCGGCCCCGCTCCCCCTCCGGGACCGCGTCGGCGACGGCCGCGGTGGCGGCCACGACGAGCGCCGCCGCGAACGCGCCGCCGGCCAGGCGCGCCCCGTAGAGGAGCGGTAGCGAGGTCCCCAGCCCGAAGGCCACCTGCGAGAAGGCGACGCCGACGAGACCGAGCACCACGAGCGCCTTCCGACCGTGCCGGTCCGACCACCCTCCCCACAGCGGGGCCAGCACCAGCTGCGTCAGCGCGTAGGCACTCGTGAGCGCCCCCACGTGCAGGGCGACCCGCTCTGGCGTCGCCGCCCGCCCGAGCGCGAGCCGCTCGACGAACGCCGGTAGCACCGGGAGCGTGAGGCCGAATCCGATCATGGCGAGGAAGAGGGCGAGGAAGAGGAGGAGCAGGGGGCGCGGCATCACGGAGCTACCGCGGCGGACCGTGGAGGCCGTTCGAGGTCGGTTTGGTGGGGCCGATCACCACCGAGCTTGCGCCACGCTCGACCGTCCCCGGCGGCATCGCGGCCGAGGCCCCTGGCCCCGCCCACGTCGCGTCGATCGCGCGGGCCTCTTCCCGTTCGAGGCAGGTCGTCTCGACCTGGACCGTGGAGAAGTACACGTCGAAGTCGTCCCGGAGCAGCGCGAAGACGTGGCGCTGGAGCGCCTGCGCGTCGGTGCCCTCGTCGACGAGGACGTGGAGTGAGACGACGTCTTTGCCGGTCGTGAGCGCCCAGGCGTGGAGGTGGTGCGCCTCGCGCACGCCCGGCAGCGCCTCGACGGCGTCCTTCACGGCCCCGAGGTCGAGGTCGTCGGGGACGGCCTGGAGCAGGATCCGCAGCGCGCCCCGGATGATCCCCCACGACGCCCACACGAGCACGACGCCGAAGCCCATCCCCAGGATCGGGTCGATGGCGAGGAAGCCCGTGAACCGGATGACGAGGGCGGCGACGATGATGAGGATGCTCCCCACGAACGTCTGCATCACGTGCCAGAAGGCCCCCTTCATGTTCAGGTTGCCCTTCTGCCGGGCGTAGAGCAGCCGGAGCGCGATGACCTCGGTGACGAGGCCGCCCGCCGCCGCCCACAGCATCGGCCCGGTCTCGACCTCCATCGGGTCGCGCAGCCGCATCGCCCCCATCCAGAGCACGAGCGCGGCCATGCCGAGGAGGAAGAGCCCGTTGAAGAGCGCCCCGACGATCTCGGCGCGGACGAGCCCGTAGGAAGCCCGGTCCGTCGCCGGGCGCTCGGCGTAGCGGCCCGCGACGAGGGCGACGAGCACGCCGCCCACGGCCGAGAACGTGTGGAAGGCGTCGGAGGTGACGGACACGGAGCCGGTCCAGAGCCCGATGGCGAGCTCGACGACGAAGTAGACGCCGGTGAGGAGGCCGGAGATCTTGAGCGCACGGGCGTTCCCGGCCGTCGCGGGCGGGAGACCGTGGCCGCCGGAGGAGGCGCGGGTGGGCTTCATGGAGGCGTTCCCAGGGTTCACGGAGACGGTTAGCGCGACGGGTCGTAGAGGTCGCTCCGGGCCGCAACGGCCGACCCGGCCAGCGCCGCCGTCCCCCACCGCCGGTAGATCGCGTTGTAGACGAGGGCGAACCCGCCGCCGAGATAGACCCCCCACAGGAAGCTCTCGGCGAGCCCCAGCAGGAAGCTGCCCAAGCCCATCCACTCGAACGCCGGGAGGACGATCTCGAGGAACTGGTGCATGTGGACGCTCTCGGGCGTGACGAGCCCGTAGACGACGCAGAGGACGAAGCTGAGGGCCGCAAAGAGGGCTGCCGCCCAGGTGGTGAGGCGGAGGTTGAGCATGACGGTCTCGGTAGGGTGAACGGAGGGGCAGATCAGTGCCTGTGCCCGGCTGGCTCGTCGGGCGGCGGCGGGATGCTGTCGTGTCCGCCGTGGCTGTGGCCGCCGTGACCGTGGCCGTGGCCGAACAGGTGCATCGCGATGAAGGCGATGAGCAGAAACACGAAGAACCAGTTTTCAGCGAGCCAGCCCATGACGGGGTACCAGGTGATGCGTGGAGGATGTGTCCTCGGGGAGCGGCGGGGCCTCCGGGTCCAGGAGCGCCGCGAGAACCGTGCGGTGGTCCCGGACCACGCGGACCCCGGCAGGCGGCGGGATATCGGCTGGAGACGCCTTGATGCTGGCGGCCGGTGACACTCTGGCGTTATGGGTGAGTGTCAAACTGGCGCTGATCACCACCGTGATCCTGTTGCTGCTGTGCACGCCGCTGGCCTGGTGGCTGGCCCGCCGCGTCCGGCCCGGCCAGGCCCTGCTGGAAGC
>DUBD01000172.1 GCA_012960515.1 Bacteroidota bacterium
CCATGGCCGCCTGACCGCGGACCTGGACGGGACGGACCTGGACGATGACCTCGACCTGTTCGAGAGGGGGCTGACCGCGGACGCGCACTCGTCGTGGACCGAGACTCCGCAAGCCGACGCCCCGCAAGCCGACGCCCCGGCAGCCGAGCCGCCGTCGGCTGGCGCACCCGCTCCGCCAGCGCGCGGCGACGACGCCCAACCGCCCGCCGGCGGGGACGACCCGACGCCGGGTCCCGGCGGCTTCCGTGGGGGCGGGTTCGGCTCGTGAGGCTCGCCCTGTGTGTGGGAGCCGGCGCGGTGGCGCAGGCCCCTCCACCTCCCCCGGCGCCACCTCCCCCGGAGGTGGACTCCGTTGTGCCGCTCGCCGATGGAGCGGACGAGTGGAGCGACGTACCCCTCGCCGCGGACTCCCTCGCGCCGCGCGCGATCCCCGATGCCGTACTCAGCCGCTACCGGCGTGACCCCGCGTTCCAGTACGACAACCCCCGCGCAGAGCGCCCGTCCGTCTGGGATCGGTTCCTGGAGTGGGTCTTCCAGAACACACTGGCTCCCATCGGGGAGAGCCTCGGGCCGGGGGGCATGCGCGTGCTCCTCATCGGGCTGGCGGCGCTGCTGCTCGGGTGGGCGCTGACGTGGATGCTCCGGATCGGCGGCGGCTCCCCCTTCGCGAAGCGCGACGTGGCGAAACCGGCCCACCCGCTCCTCGACGTGGAAGAGATCGCCGACGTGGACCTTCGCGCTCACCACCGCGAGGCCCTCGCGCGCGGCGACTTCCGCGAGGCCGTCCGCTACCGCTACCTGCTGGTGCTCCAGACCCTGGACGCTCAGGGCGCGATCCGCTGGAGCCGCCACAAGACCAACCGCGAGTACGTCCGCGAGATGCGGAGCGCCACGAGCCGCGAGCAGGCCGAAGCGTTCCACGAGGCCACCCGCGTGTTCGACTGGGTGTGGTACGGCCGACGCCCCGTGGACCGCGACCGCTACGACCGGCTGGCGCCGCTCTTCACCGCGCTCGACCGCCAGCGCCAGCCCGCCGCGACCGCATGAGAAGCCG
Source organism: Bacteroidota bacterium (assembly GCA_012960515.1). Lineage (GTDB taxonomy): Bacteria > Bacteroidota > Rhodothermia > Rhodothermales > Rubricoccaceae > Rubricoccus. The sequence goes on from DUBD01000172.1 coordinate 1,055, forward strand.
CGGCCTGTACTGGTTCCTCTTCGCCATGGCGGCCGCGCTGGCGCTGCTCCTCCTCTCGCAGGAGGCGCCGATGGACACGCGCGTCCGGCTCGAACGCGAAGGCTCCAACCCGTTCGACGCCGAGGTCTTCTACGCGATGCTCCCCAGTCTGGTGGAGAGCGAGGTCACGCCCGTTGGGCGCCCCGCCTACGACCACCTGGCAGATTCCACATGGACGGGCACGACGTACCTGTTCCTGACCCGCACGTTCGCCCCGGGCGAGGCCGAGACCGAACGGCTGCTCGCCTACGCCGCGCGAGGCAACACCGTGTTCGTCGCCGCGCACGGCATGGACGGGCCGTTCTTCGAGGCGTTGGGCACGCCGGACACCACGGACCACCCGCTCGGCACGGGCTGGACGTTCGACTGGTACGATAACGGCGCGATGGCACGGCTGGACACCCTCCGCCTCGTCTCTCCCGGCGTGGCCGGCGGGTACGGGTTCCCGGTCGGGGTGGACCTCGCGGAGATCAGCGGGATCGACCCCTCGCGCTCCGAGATCCTCGGCGTGACGGAGGACGGAGAGTATGTCACCCTGCTGAGGATCCGCGTGGGCGAGGGGCAGGTCGTGCTGAGTTCGGCGCCCCTCGCCTTCTCCAACGCCGCGCTCGTCGGGCTGGGGGACGGGCCGGCGTACGCCGCAGGCGTGATGGCGTCCGTCCCGCGCCAGCCGCTGTTCTGGGACGACTACCGCAAGCCGTACCGCCAGCAAGCGCAGACGCCGCTCCGCTACGTGCTCACCGCGCCCGGGCTCAAAGGCGCGTACTGGATGCTCCTCGCGCTCGGCCTGCTCTTCCTCTTCTTCCGAGGCCGGCGCTGGCAGCGCGCCGTCCCCGCCCACGCGCCGCCCCCGAACGCCCAGCGCGAGTTCGCCGAGACCGTCGGGCGGCTGCACTTCGCGCACGGCGACACCGCCCGGCTGGCGGAGCGCACGCGGCGGCTCTTCCTGGACCAGCTCCGGACGCGCCTCCGCATGATGGACCCCGACTTCTCCGAGGACTCGGCGCGGCGGGCGGCCCGCCGCGCGGGCGTGCCCGAGGAAGAGGGCATCGCGCTGTTCGCGCGTATGCGGCGCCTCCGGCGCTCCTCACAGCCCGCCCCCGCAGACCTCGTGGACCTCGACGCCCGCACCGACCGTTTCTTCCGCCACCTCGACGCCGAGACGAACCGCCAGCGCGCGGCCGGCCCTGTGGCGCCCACCTCCTGACCTCCGCTCCGTGGAACCGACGCCTCCCTCCGCCGACGCCCCGAACACGTCCGACCCCGACCTCTACACCAGCCACCTGGAACTGGGCTCCGTGCGCACGGCCGTAGACGCCCTTCGCGAGGAGATCGGCCGGCTCGTCGTGGGCCAGGCCGCCATGATCGACGAGTTGATCGCCTGCCTCCTCGCGGGGGGGCACGCGCTGATCGAAGGCGTGCCGGGCGTGGCGAAAACGCTCACGGCCAAGCTCCTCGCGAAGGCCTCCGGCCTGGAATACTCCCGGGTGCAGTTCACGCCGGACCTCATGCCGGCAGACGTGCTGGGCACGAGCGTCTTCCGGCCACAGCAGGGCGATTTCGAGTTCCACCCGGGCCCCGTCTTCGCGCAGATCGTCCTCATCGACGAGATCAACCGGGCGCCGGCCAAGACGCAGGCCGCGCTGTTCGAGGTGATGGAGGAGCGCCAGGCCACGGTGGATGGCACCCGCTACCCGATGGCGGCGCCGTTCATGGTGGTGGCGACGCAGAACCCCGTGGAGCACGAGGGCACCTACAACCTCCCCGAGGCTCAGCTGGACCGGTTCCTCTTCAAGGTGGTGGTGGGCTACCCGAGCCTGGACGAGGAAGTCACGATGCTGGAGCGGTTCCAGTCGCACGGCGGATTCCTGGACCTGGACCGCGTGCACTCCGTCCTGGATGCTTCCACGGTAGAGGACGCGCAGCGGGCCGTCCGCAGCGTCCGCGCAGAGGCGGCCGTCCTGCGCTACGCGGCCGAGATCGTCGGCGCGACGCGGGCGCACCCCGCGCTGGCGCTGGGCGCGAGCCCGCGCGCCACGCTGGCGCTCGTCCGTGGCGCGAAGGCCGTAGCGGCGATGAGCGGACGGGACTTCGCGACGCCGGATGACCTGCGGGCGATCGTCGCGCCAGCGCTTCGGCACCGCATCCTGCTGACGCCCGAGCGCGAGATCGAGGGCGTCCGCCCCGAGGGCGTGCTCCGCCGCATCGTGGAAGAGGTGGAGGTGCCCCGGTGAGCGGCTACGACCGACGGCGACGACAGCGGACCCGTGCGATTCCGCACGCCCGCCCCCCCTCGCGCACCGGCCCGATCGACCGCTCCGCTGACCGCCGCCGCCAGCGGACGGCCGCGCCGCCCCGCCGCCGGTGGCGCCTCTCCGCTGGCCCCCTCGCGGACCTGTTCCTGAGCGCGCGGTTCTTCCGGCTCGGCCTCGGGGTCGTCGTGCTGTTCGTGTGCGGGGCCTTCTGGCCCCCCGCGCTCTGGGCCGCTCGCGCCGCCGCGTTCGCCTTCGCCGCCGCGACCTTCGCGGACGTGCTCCTGCTGTGGGCCACGCGCTCCGGCGGCCTCCAGGGCACGCGAGAGCTGGACGACAAGCTCTCGATGGGCGACGAGAACGAGATCCGCCTGACGGTCCGCAACCTGTACCGCACCCGGATCGTGGCGCACGTGCTGGACGAGGCGCCGGTCCAGTTTCAGCACCGCCACGCGGGCACGCCCGTCGCGCTGGCGGCGCGGGGCCACGAGGGCGACCGCCGGTCGGTCACGTACTCGCTCCGGCCCACCGAGCGTGGGGCGTACGGGTTCGGCTACCTGCTCCTGTACGCGCAGACGCGCCTCGGACTCGTGCTCCGGCGGTTCCGCGCCGCGGAGCCGGCAGAAGCCGCGGTGTACCCCTCGATCCAGCAGATGCGGCGCTACGCCTTCCTCGCGGAGAGCAACCGGCTGGAAGAGGCCGGGCTCAAGCGGGTGCGCCGCGTGGGGCAGACGCTGGAGTTCGACCAGGTCCGGTCGTACGTCCCCGGCGACGACCGGCGCACGATCAACTGGAAGGCGACGGCCCGCCGCGGGCTGGCGCACGGCGGCGCCGGCGCGGCACTGCTCGTCAACCAGTACGAGGAAGAACGGGCGCAGCCCGTAATCGCGGCGGTGGACATGGGCCGGACCATGCGGTCGCCGTTCGACGGGCTCACCCTCCTGGACCACGCGATCAACTCCAGCCTCGTGCTGCTCAACACCGCCCTGATCAAAGGCGACCGGGCCGGGCTGCTGACCTTCGATCACGAGGTGAGAACCATCCTGCCGCCCGCACGGGGCCGCACGCAGCTCTCGCGCATCCTGGAATCGCTCTACCGCCAGTCTCCCTCGTTCCGCGATCCGTCCTACGAGGCGCTGTACGCCGCGGTCCGCGGACGTCTCAAGCGCCGCGGCCTCGTCCTGTTGTTCACCAACTTCGACACGCGCGCCGGGATGGAGCGCCAGCTCCCCTACCTCTCCCGAATCGCGAAGCAGCACCGGCTCGTGGTGGTGTTCTCCGAGAACACGGGCATCCGGGAGTTGACGACCGCACCGGCGGAGTCGCTCGAAGGGGTCTACGTCAAGTCCACGGCTCAGGCCCTCGCGATGGAGAAGCGCGAGATCGCGCGGGCGCTGGAGCGCCGGGGCATCGGTGCCCTTTTGACCTCCCCCGAGGCGCTCACCGTGGACACGGTCAACCGATACCTCCAGATCAAAGCGCGCGGCGCATTCTAGGTGAGCGGCGGCTTGGCTTCCGTGTGGAGGCGGGCCGCGAGAGGGGCGCGGCAGCGCTAAAAGGAGGGCACCGCGCCGCTGGCGACCACGCTCAGACCGTCCGCCAGCGGTGCGTCGGGGAGTGCGGGCGACCCGGCCGGGTGGTGCGCGAAGGCTACACACATAGGCATTGAATACCACGCCGTCCAGTTTGCGGGTCCTGACTGGTCAACGAGGCCGACGCCCCTCACTTCGTTCACCAAATCTACACAATTGGTAAATGTGAGCGCTTACATGTGCGATTCGGTCCCTCGGAGGGCGACATGAGGAAAACATGAGGGCGCGGGCACCTCCCCTCACTTTCATGAACGTGTTGTGGAGGTTGCGTACAGAGATGCAGAAGGGTATCTCGGAGTGCCCTGCCGGGATGCGGGAATCCTAACGGCGGCTTTCCCGCGAGCCGCCGCCAGCAGGCTCCCCCCTACACCATCCCCCTATCCCATGCCCATTGCGCATGCCGGACGCTGGACGCGTCGTGCCCTCTTCGGAGGCGCGCTCGCACTCCTCGCGTCCCCCTCCTTCGCCCAGGACAAAGCCTCCGCCGTTCGCGCGTTCGACCACGTCGAGCGGATCGAGTGGGACGAGGCCACCGGGGTCCCCACCTTCCTCGCCGGCGACCTCGGCGCGACGTCCAAGACCACGGCCGCTGGCGACTTCTTCGCGGCCAACCGTGAGGTCTTCCGGCTCTCGCCGGACGACATCCAGACCACGTCCACCCGGACCGACGAGCTCGGGCTGACGCACGTGCGCGTGCGTCAGACGGTGGACGGCGTTCCCGTCTTCGGCGGCGACGCTGCCCTCCACCTCGACCGCGAAGGCGCAGTCTACGCCTATGGCGGCACGGTCCACCCCGCTGCCCGCACCGTCGCCACTCGCCCGCAGGTCGGCCGCGCCGACGCGCTGGCGGCAGCTCGCGCCGTGCTCGGCCCCGTCACCGAGCGCCAGCCGGACGCGCGCGACGAACTCGGGCACCAGGGCTCGGAGTGGACGCCCTCGTCCGAGCTGGTGGTCTACCCCCACCAGGGGACGTATCTGCTCGCGTACCACGTCCGCCTCTTCGTGGACGCGCCGCAGCCCGCGAACTGGAACGTGTTCGTGGATGCGGCCACGGGCCAGGTGGTGCACCGCTTTAACGACCTCCACACGTTCGACCCCCGCGCCGAGTCCTCTCCTCGTGCCACGTACGCGGAGGCCGCGGAGCCCCTCGCGTTCATCAGCCCGCAGAACGGGACCGGAACGAGCACCTTCGGCGGGACCCTCCCGCTAGAGACGTACCTCTACAGCAACCAGTACTACCTCTACGACACCACCCGTGGACCGCAGTACATCCGCACGATGACGGCCAACAACGGGACGTCTCTGCCAGGGAGCTACGTGACGGACGCGGACAACTCGTTCACGTCCAGCACGCAAAAGGCCGCCGTGGACGCCCATTACGGTGCCGTCGCGACGTACGACTACTACCAGAACACGCACGGACGGAACTCCTACAACGGCTCGGGTGCGAACATCACGAGCACGGTCCACTACTCGTCCAACTACAACAACGCCTTCTGGAACGGCTCCCAGATGGTCTACGGAGACGGAGACGGCTACACGTTCCTTCCGCTCGTGGAGCTGGACATCGTGGCGCACGAGCTCACCCACGCTGTCACGTCCTCGACCGCCAACCTCATCTACCAGTACGAGAGCGGCGCGCTCAACGAGTCCGTCTCGGACGTGTTCGCCGCCATGGTGGACCGCAACGACTGGACCGTCGGTGAGCTGAGCTACACACCGGGCACCTCCGGCGACGCGCTCCGCAGCCTGTCCAACCCGCCAGCTGGCGACCAGCCCGACCACTACTCGGACCGCTACACCGGCAGCGGCGACAACGGCGGGGTCCACATCAACTCCGGGATCCCGAACAAAGCCGCCTACCTCATGTCCGAGGGCGGGACGCACCGGGGCGTCTCCGTGACCGGCATCGGGCGGGCGAAGACGGAGGCGATCTGGTACCGCGCGCTCACGCAGTACTTCACCTCGTCCACCAACCTCGCAGGCGCTCGGCAGGGCCTCCTCTCCGCCACGGCCGACCTCTACGGCTCCGGCGGCTCGGAGTACGCGGCCGTGCAGAACGCCTTCGCGGCGGTCGGCATCGGCTCCGGTTCGTCCGGCGGTGGCGGTGGTGGGACTGGCGGTGGCACGCCGCAGTGGTACTACGAGACGGTGTCGTACGAGAGCGGCCACCCGTACAGCAACTACACCAACACGACGGACACCTACACGAAGGCAGGCGCCACCCGCGTCGCGATGTACTTCGAGCGCTTCGAGCTCGAGAACAACTACGACTTCGTGTACATCAAGGACGCCTCCAACCAGACGACCGCCACCTACACCGGCACGCGGAGCGCGTTCTGGGCCATCGTAGACGACGCTACCATCAAAGCCAACTTCGTCTCGGACTACTCCGTGACGGATTGGGGCTGGCGGGTGAGCCAGGTGGCGTACTACTCGGACCAACCGCTCCTCGCGTCCGCCCCAGACGCCCTCCCGCTCGCGACCGCTCCCGAGGCCGCGGCCTCGGACGAGGTGCCCGCGGTGCTCCTGAAGGGACTGACGACGGAGCTCTCGGACCCGCGTCCGAACCCGGCAGCAGGGGCCGCGACCCTCCCGTTCTCCCTCGCGGAGGCCGCGCACGTCCGTCTCGCCGTGTTCGATGCGCTCGGCCGTGAGGTCGCCCTCCTGCACGATGGCCAGCTGGACGCAGGGGAGCACACCGCCGTCCTCTCCGCGAATGCAGCCCCGTCCGGTGTCTACATCGTGACGATGGATGTGAATGAACAGCGCCTCACGAAGCGACTTACACTTGTGCGTTAGAACAGAGCGTGCGCACGCTCGTACTGAGCGAGCCCTCTGCCAGAGGCGCGCGGCCGTTGCGGGATTCGTCCTGCGGCGGCCGCACTCCGTTTGGGCCCTACCCCACGCAGCCCACGACGCGGAGCGCCGGGAGCGCGAACAGCAACATCAGCCCGACGAACAACCAGACCGACGGCCGGAACGAAGCCTTGGGCTCGGGGAACTCGTAGCCACAGACCTCACACTCCGGCGCGTCGGCGGCCGTCGGCATGGCGCAGGCGGGGCACTCACGGAGCTCGCTCATTGGACCACGGGCAGCTCCACCGCCAGCGGGTCGGGCGCACCCGTTCGGTGTGCCGCGTCGATCCACCCCCCCAGCAAGACGTCGTCGCCATCGTAGAGCACGACGGCCTGGCCTGGCGCGGGAGCGGTGCGAGGCTCGGAGAACACGACTTCGATGCGGTCGGAGTCCAGGGGCCGGGCCAGTGCCACCGCACCGGGGTCTTTGTAGCGGACCTGCGCCAGGACCTCGCGCTCCCCCTCCAGCGCCGCCAGCGCGACGCCGTTGAGTTCGCTCGCGATGATCGTCCGCCCCTTCAGCGCCTCCTTCGGCCCGACGTATACCGTTTCCGTCGCGGGGTCGATGCGCGTCACGTAGACGGCCTCGCCGAGCGCGAGGTCGAGCCCGCGCCGCTGCCCCACGGTGTAGTACGGCGTCCCGCGATGCCTCCCGACCACTTCGCCCGTCGCCTCCAGCACGAAGTCCCCGCCGACGCGCCGGTCCATGTCCGGGCGCCGCCGTGCGAGCCAGCCGCGGTAGTCGCCATCCGGCACGAAGCAGATCTCGTAGGAGTCCTGCTTGTCCGCGACCTCGGTATGGCCCAGGTCGGCCGCCAGCTGGCGGATCTCGGGCTTGGTGAAGCCGCCGAGCGGGAGGAGCGTCCGCGCGAGGTGCGCCTGCTCCACGCCCCAGAGCGCGTAGCTCTGGTCTTTGTTGCGGTCGGCCCCGCGCGAGAGCACGAACCGCTCGCCCAGGGGGCGGACGCGGGCGTAGTGGCCCGTCGCGATGAAGTCGCAGCCGAGGGCGTCGGCGCGGTTGAGGAGCGCGGCCCACTTGACGTGGGTGTTGCAGAGCACGCACGGGTTGGGCGTGCGGCCGGAGAGGTAGTCGCGCTCGAAGCGGTCGATCACGAAGGAGCCGAACTCGTCGCGGATGTCCACGACGAAGTGCGGCACGCCGAGGCGGACGGCCACCGCGCGCGCGTCGTTCATGTCGTCCAGGGAGCAGCAGCCGACCTGCTTGCCGGAGGCGCGGGCGCGGGCCTCGGCCTTGCCGCCGGTCGTCGCGTGGTCCCACGTCTTCATGGTCACGCCGACGACGTCGTACCCCTGCTCGTGGAGGAGCGCCGCCGCGACGGAGGAGTCCACGCCTCCGCTCATCGCGACGAGAACACGGCCATGTCGAGCCATCGTGTGTACGGTGTAGTTCGAGCACAACCTAGGGGCATCCAGGCGCCGCACCTGCCCTTCGCGGCCGTTCTGCGGGTTCTTCGCTTGGGGTGCCACGCCCCCCTGGGCAACTTGTGGCATTAGGAACCCCCACGCCGATGACCCCGCGCCCGCCGTCTGCCCGCCGCCGGATTTATGCTCCCGGAGCCCCCGATGTCATCGGCCCGTACTGCCACGGGGTCCTCGTCGGGGACACGCTCTACATCTCCGGCCAGATCGCGCTCGACCCCACGTCTGGGGAACTGATCGAGGGTGACATCCAGGAAGAGACGGCGCAGACGCTGGACAACATCGCGGCGGTCCTGCGCGAGGCGCAGATGGACTTCGACCACGTGGTGCAAGTGACGGTCTTCTTGCGCGACATGGACGACTACGCGCTCGTCAACGAGGTCTACGCGCGCTACTTCTCCGAGGCCACGCCGGCCCGCGAGGCGCTGGAGGTCGGCAAGCTGCCGCGTGGCGCCCGCGTCGAGGTCTCCTGCATCGCGGTCCGCTAACCCGGCACCGCACTCCGCTCAGACGCACCGCCAGCGCGTGGCTGGCGGCGCTCCGCGAGGCGACCTACGCCTCGTCCTCGTCGAGGATGTAGACGGCCGGGAGGTTGCGGGCGATCTGCCCGTAGTCCAGCCCGTAGCCGATGACGAAGAGGTTGTCGATGTCGAAGCCGAGGTAATCCACCGGCGCGTCCACCTTGAGCCCGTCCGGCTTCCGGAGCAGGGAGGCGGACTTGAGCGAGGCGGGGTTCTTCTCCGCGATCTGGTCCAGCACGTACCGCATCGAGAGGCCCGTGTCCACGATGTCCTCCACGACGATCACGTGGCGGCCCGTCAGGTCCGCGTCGATCCCCTTCTTCAGCGTCACCGAGCCGCTGGACACCTTCGCGGCGCCGTAGCTGGAGAGCTTGTAGAAGTCCACCTCGCAGTCGACCGTCACGGCGCGCATGAGGTCGGCCGTGAAGATGTACGCCCCGTTCAGCACGCCGATGAAGATCGGCGGGGTGTCCACGTCCGCGTAGTCCGCGTCGATCTGCGCGCCGAGCTCCTGGATGCGGGACTGGATCGTCTCCTCGTCGAGGTAGAGCCGAAACCGCTCGCCGCGGCAGGTGACAGTCTGAGGGGCAGCGGGCATGGGCGGGCTCGGGTGGGGTGAGGCCCGAAGCTACCCGGCGCCGCCCGGGCGTTCAACCGGCACCCATCGGAGCGCGACGGTCTGCGCCGTGTCTTCCCGCACGCGCGCCGCCTCCGCCAGCCGGTGGCCGACGACCCACACGATCTCCCCTCGCGAGGTGAGCACCAGCTGGCGGTGCCGCTCGGACGGCGGGACCCGGCGGTTCGTGAGCAGATCCGAGACGAGCACTTCCCCACGCAGTCCGAGCGGTCGGAGCCGGTCCCCCTCTCGCCAGGGGCGGAGTTCGAGGGGCTCCGCGAGGGCCCCGGCGGCGGCGACCTCGCGCCACCGCGAAGACACGAGCACAGGAGCGCCGGTCACGGGCGCGGCGTAAAGCGTCCCGAATGGCGTACCCGTGGTCTCTCCCAGACGCACCGCCGTGCCCTCCCACCTCTCCGGCGTCGGCCCGAGCACGAGGTGCTGGCGGTCCCGCCAGACGGTCGTCCCGCCGAGCGGCACGGTAGAGCCCGGCTGAGAATCCAACAGGCTCAGAATCTGCCGGAGCACGGGCTCCGTTCGCGCCAACGACGGCCGCCAACGACCGAGGGCCCACGCGAGAGCCGCTAGCGCGTCGCGCTCCGGCAGCACCGCCAACGCAGCGAGAGGAAGCGCGACACCGCCCGGACGCCGCTCGGCCACGCGCTCGACCCGCGCGCCGAGGTCGTCGGTGTTCGTGCGCAAGCGCCGAGCCGCCGCGGCGATCCGCTCGACGGTCCCGGCCCCGCCTTCCGCTTGCAATAACGGCAGGACGTGATGACGCACCCGGTTCCGCCGGTACGCGTCCGTCGCGTTGGACGCGTCGTCGCGCCACGTCCACCCCTGGGCATTCGCGACTGCCTCCACCGCCTCCCGCGACATCCCGAGTAGCGGACGGACCAGGCGGACGCCCTCTCCCACTGGCCGCGCCTCGCGCATCCCGCCGAGCCCCGCGGCTCCAGCGCCGCGGATCCAGTGCATCAGGACCGTCTCCGCTTGATCCGTCGCCGTGTGCCCCACCGCCACCGTCGTCCACCCTCGCGAGACCGCCACCTCGCGAAAGACCGCGTACCGAGCCTCCCGCGCCGCCTGCTGGCGGTTGCCCTCAGCAGGGAGAGCAACGCGACGCACGACCGAGGGCACGCCGAGCTCGGCCGCCAGCGCGGCGACGAACGCGGCATCCGCGCCGCTCTCCGGCCGAAGGCCGTAGTCCACGTGAACCGCGACGACCGGCACTCCGGCGCCGTGGAGCAGATGGAGCAACACGGTGGAATCCACGCCGCCACTCACGCCGACGACCACCCCCGGCTCAGAGATCAGCCCGAGGGAGTCGAGCGCGGCGGAGAAGGCATCGGGGCGCACGGCGGTCCCGGCGGATCAGCCGAATCGCTGCTCGATCTCGCTCTCCGCGATGCGGACCATCGTGGGGCGGCCGGACGGATCGGTGAACGGGTCGTCGCAGGCGAAGAGCTGCTCGATGAGCACTTTCGCCTCTGCGGGCTGCAGCAGCTGGCCTTCGCCGAGCGCGGACCGGCGGGCGAGGCTCCGGGCGAGGTTCTCACGCGAGGTGAGCTGGAGCACGTCGGAGTTGCGGCGGTAGCGATCGAGGAGGTCGCGGAGCGCCGTCTTCTCATCGCCGCGCGAGACGTCGGATGGCACGCCGCGCACTTCGACGGCGCTCTTCTGCAGCGCGAGGTCGAACCCGAGGGCCCGGAGCTCCGGCAGCAGCTCTTCCAGCAGCGCGCGGTCGTCCGGCGGCAGCGCGAGGCTGAACGGGAACAGCAGCTGCTGGCTCGCGCCGAGCCCGCCGTCCAGCGCGGCGAGCGCTTTCTCGTAGAGCACGCGCTCGTGCGCCGCCCGCTGGTCCACCACGAGCAGCCCGGAGGCGATGGGTGAGAGCAAGTAGCGGACCCGGAACGGCCAGACGACCCGCTCGGGCGCTTCCACCACGTCCGCCAGCTCGGCGGCTTCGGGGCGCATCTCGGGCTGCGCCGCGCGCGACGGGATCGGGCCGAGGGGCGCGTCCGGGAGCGGACGGAACGGGTGCGGGTCCGGCCGCCGCGCGGGTCCGCCGCTCCGAGCCCGAGGCAACGTAGCGTTCGACGGGAGCGAGGTGTCCGAGTCCCCGATCGTGAACGACGGCCCCGCTGGCGGCATCTCTGGCAGAGGCGGGAGCGCGGCGCTGCCGTCGCCGGTCGCCTCGCGCGGCGGCGGCGTCATCGGAATGGCGGGGAGGCTGGGGCCGTCGGGCGCGGTCTGCGCGAGGTCCAGCGCGAGCCCTGCCTCGGCCAACCCCTTCTTCACCACGGCGCCGATGAAGCTGTACACGCCGCGTTCGTCGTCGAACTTGACCTCCGTTTTCGTGGGGTGGACGTTCACGTCGAGGTGGCGCGGGTCCACATCGAGGAAGAGCGCGAGGAACGGGTAGCTGCCGTCCGGGAGCATCGCGCCGTAGGCCCGCGCGGCGGCGTGCTCCAGGCTCCGGCTCTTGACGTAGCGGCCGTTCGCGAAGAGGTACTGGTCGCCTCGCGAGCGCCGCGCCACGTCGGGCGTCCCTACCACGCCGCGGACGGAGAGGTAGCTCGTCTGCTCCTCCACCGGCACCAGCTCGCCACGGTAGCGGTCGCCGAAGAGGTCGGCCACGCGGTCCGCCAGCGCGTCGGTGGCGGGGAGCCGGTAGACCTCGGTCCCATCGTGGACGAGACAGAACCCCACATCCGGATGCGAGAGCGCGAGGGCCTGGAACGTCTCGACGATGTGCTTGAACTCCGTCGCCGGGGTGCGCAAGAAGGCGCGGCGGGCGGGGACGTTGTAGAAGAGATCCCGGACCGCGATGGTCGTCCCAACGGGGGCGCCGCTCGGCCCGCTCTCCACAAAGTCGCCGCCATGGATGCGGACCCGGAAGGCCGCCTCGTCCTGAGCGCGGCGCGTGGTCAGCTCCGTCCGCGAGACTGCCGCGATGGACGCCAGCGCCTCGCCGCGGAAACCGAGCGTGCGGAGCGTCTCCAAGTCCTCGAACTCGCGGAGCTTGCTCGTCGCGTGACGGCCAAAGCACGCGACCGCATCGCGCGATCCCATCCCGCACCCGTTGTCGGTCACCTGGATCAACTCCGATCCCGCCCTCTGGACGGTCAGTTCCACGTTCGTGGCACCGGCATCCAGCGAGTTCTCGACCAGCTCTTTGACCGCGTTGGCCGGGCGCTGCACGACCTCCCCCGCGGCGATCTTGCTCGCGAGGGTATCGGGGAGCGCGCGGACGAGCCCGTCGTCAGCGAGCGAGGAATCCAGGTGGTCAGTCACGGCGTGGTGGACGGGTCCTCCGCCCCGGAGGCACCCACGAGGGTCCCGAGGCGGACAGGGTCAGCTGCCGAAAAGCGAGGTCAGCCCCTCCACGGCGCCGCCGAAGACGGCGTCCGCGTTGACGTAGAGGTAGAGCGCGAGGACCAGACCCAGACCGACCGCGATGAACTGCGGCTGCTTGGTCTTCCGGTAGAGGCTGCCAGCGGGCCGCTCAATGCGGATCCGCCGCTTCTTGCGCTCCTCCTCCTTGGGGTCGTGGAATCGGGGTTCGTAGTAGAAGCCGCGGGGCTTCTGCTGTTTGCGACCGACGATGAGCATGGGTCTCGGGGCTGTACGGGAAGGTAACCGGCGCGGGGGTGCCGCTGTTGCGTCAGACGGCGCGAAGGCTCCGCGGGTTCGTCCGCCAGCGGCTGGCGGAGGGGTTCGGGCGGAACAGCGCCGAACGGGCTTCCGTGGAACGGTGCCCTTCACCCACGGCCCCTCCTCTCATGCAGACCTCTGCCTCCGCGTCGCAAGCGGACACCACTGTCGCGGACGCGGCTGCTGCCACCACGACTGAGCCTCTTTCCGTAAGCGATGCCTTCGGGTCCGTCGTGGACAAGCTGGCGGGGTGGCTGGACGCGTTGATCCTCCTGCTGCCCAACTTCGTGGTAGCGGTGCTGATCGTGCTCGTCGCGGCGGTCATCGCGCGGTTCGTGCGGAAGGGGGTCCGCCGGTTGTTGGAGAAGGCGACCCGTCAGAGCGCCGGCGCGCGCAACGTGATCGACCTGCTCGGGACGGTCGCGTACGTCATCGTCCTCGCGGCCGGGACGTTTATCGCGCTCGGGGTGCTCAACCTCGACAGCTTCGTCACCACGCTCCTCGCAGGTGCTGGTGTCGTCGGTCTCGCGCTCGGCTTCGCGTTCCAGGACATCGCGAGCAACTTCATCGCGGGCGTCCTGATGGCGGTGCGCAACCCGTTCACCGTCGGGCAGATCATCGAGACGAACGGCCACATGGGGACCGTCAAGGAGCTCACGTTGCGGAGCACGCTGATCGAGACGTTCCAGGGCCAAACGGTCATCATCCCGAACGCGAAGGTCTTCCAGGAGCCCATCGTCAACTACTCCACCAAGGGGACACGGCGCGTGGACGTGGCCTGCGGCGTGGGCTACGGCGACGACCTCCAGCACGCCCAGCAGGTCGCGATGTCGGCTATCGAGGATCTGGAGGGCCGGCTGAGCGAACGCCCCGTGCAACTGTACTACACCGAGTTCGGCGACTCCTCCATCAACTTCGTCCTCCGCTTCTGGGTGGACTTCCGGAAGCAGACGGACTTCCTCGGCGCCCAGAGCGAGGCCATCAAGGCGATCAAAGCAGCGTTCGACTCCGAAGGCGTCACGATCCCCTTCCCCATCCGCACGCTCGACTTCGACCCCAACGGCGGCGTGCCGCTCACGAAGATGCTGCGCCCCAACGAGGGCGAGGCGTAGCCCAGCCTCCCCGCCAGCCGCTGGCGGTGGGGCTCAGCGGCTGGAGAGGCTCACGACCGCCACGCCCACCGCGGCGCCGAACGCGTCGGCCGCGAGGTCCTTCCATGAGAACAGCGGGCGGTATGCGCGGCGGGAGTCCGCCACTTCTTTCGCGAGTCCAACCCCGAGTACCGCCATCGCGGCGAACGGCAGGGCCGCCTCTCGCTCCATCCCCACGCCCTCGGTCAGCGCGACGTGCGCGCCGAGCGTGAGGCCGAACGTCGCGCCGGCGTGGTAGGCCTTGTCGCGCCCCAGCCAGTCGTCGCGTTGGACGAGCGCGAGGTCATCGGCAGGCGGCCGCTCGCGCTCGGGCGCGTCGTCCAGATCCGCCGGGAGGCGGTACGAGAGGACCTGCGCCCGGGCGTTCGGCAGAACGGTGATCGCGAGACTCGCCGCCGCGAGGACCGCCAGCGCGCGAGGGCTCACGTGTCCAGCGGGACCGCCGCCGGGCCGTCGTCGCCGAGCAGCTTACCCATCGCGAAGCCCGCGCCTCCGAAGAGGATGGTCGCGGCGAGGATGAGGACGAAGATGCCGCTGCCGGGGTACGAGCTGTAGCGGACGGAGACGTTCTGCGAGCCTTCGGGCGTGATGACGGTCGCCACGCCCGCGCGGGTCGGCGTCCACTCGAACGAGGTCCCGCTCGGGTCCAGCGCGACCGTATCCGGGATGGCGCTGTTGGGCCGCCAGACCACCTTCACGTCGGACGTGGGAGCGTCCAGCGTAACGCGGACGGGCTGCCCCTGGATGGGCTGCGCGGGCGGCTCCTCGCCCGGGCTGGTCGGGAGCGGTTCGAAGGCGAGCTGCGCGCTGGCGGGCGCCGCCAGCAAGAGCGCGAGGAGGAAAGCGAAGACGCGCATCGGTTACTCGGCGACGGGGGTGTGAGGGGCGGACTCGACGGTGGGGCGGCTCGCGAGGACCGCGGCGAGGACGAGCGTGAACACGAGCCACGCGGCCGGGATGAAGGCGGGGAGCCAGCCGTATCCCGGCATGTCGTAGGTGGAGCCGTAGATGCCGCCCTCGCGGGTGAGGTCCTGCCAGAGCGTCCCGAAGAGGACGGCCGAGAGAATGACCGGGATGATCACCTTGATCATCCAGTCGAAGAAGGCCGGCAGCTTGAACTTGGTGTGCTGGTTGACCGCGTAGCGCAGCTTGTCCGCGCCGAGCACCCAGCCGATGAGCAGGCACTCCAGCAGGCCGACCGTGAGCAGGCTGTAGCGGAACGCCCAGTTGTCCACGAGGTCCAGGAGCGTGAGACCCAGCACGCCGTTGCCGCTGAGGTTCGGGTCAATGACCGTGGGCAGCGCGAACATCAGCGAGCCCGCGATCCCGGGGACGAGCACGAACGCCAGCGCGCGGGTGCGGGAGATGCCCAGCTTGTCGATCAGCGCGCTCGCCATGCCCTCCACAAGCGACACCGCGCTCGTCAGGCCCGCGATCACGAGGAGGAAGAAGAAGAACACCCCGAAGCCCTTCACCCAGATCGGGAAGCTGGCGATGCCCTGCGGGATGACGAAGAACGAGAGCGAGAGCGTGGAGCCCGCCGGGTTGAGCGCGTAGACGAACAGCATCGCGAAGATGGCGACGCCCGCGATGTACTCGAACCCGCAGTTGAGGAAGCTCACCAGCAGGGAGTTGTTGACGTTGTCCGCGGTCTTCGGCAGGTAGCTAGCGTAGGCCGTCATCGTGCCCAGGCCGAGCGAGAGCGAGAAGAACATCTGCGCGAAGGCGCCCTGCCAGATCCGCACGTCCGCGATGCCGTCCATGTTGGGCGTGAAGAGGTAGAGCACGCCGTCCACGCCGCCCGGCAGCGTGAGCCCGCGCACGATGAGCGCGATCATGAACAGCCACATCAGCGGCACGAACACGCGGACGCCCTTCTCGATGGTCTCCGTCCCGCGCCAGAGCAGCAGGATCGTGAGCGTCCAGATCGTGCCGACGGCGATCATCGGCCACCACGTCGCCACCATCCGAAGAACCACGCGATGGCGCTGACGCCCTCGCTCGGCTCCGCGAACGGCGCGAACGGCGCGCTGGCGCCCGGCTCCAGCAGGCTCCCGAAGGCGCCTACGAGCATAGAGAGCGCCCAGCCGAGGATCGTGATGTAGTACATCGTGATCGTGAGCGCGGAGGCCAGACTCCACCACCCGACGAACTCCCCCTTCTTGCCCGCCAGCTTCTGGAGCGCGAGCGGGAAGCTCCGCCCCGTCATCGTGCCGAGCGAGAACTCGACGATCATCACCGGGATGCCCAGGACGAACAGCGCGATGAAGTACGGGAGGTAGAACGCGCCGCCACCGTACTGGTACGCGTTGGACGCGAAGAAGACGATGTTGCCCAGCCCGATGGCCGAGCCGCTGGCGGCGAGGATGAAGCCCAGCTTGGACTTCCAGGCGCCGCGTTCGACGGCGAGGTTCTGCGTGTCGGTGTCGGCCACGGAGACGAGGGCTGTTAACGCGAGGTGAAGCGCGGAAACTACGATGCGCGCGCCTCCTGCCGGGCCCCCTGTTGCGAGGCGGCCGGGCGCGCTACCCCGGAATCACCTCCGCGCTCTGGAGCAGGGCGCGCAACAGCCGGAGCCGGTCCGAGATCATGTCCCACTCCGAGTCCGGCCCGTCCGCCAGCGCGTTGAGCGCGAACACCACGTCGCCCTCCGGCCGCTCCACCCACCCGACGATCCACCCGATCTCCGGCTCGTCGTCCGGGATGCCCCATCCGGTCTTCCCCTTTAGCCGCCAGCCCGTGCCCTCGCCCAGGAGCGGCAGCACGTCTCGGATGGTGGCCTGATCGCCGGGCGCGAACGCCAGCTCGCCACGCCGAAGCGCGTCCATGAACGCGACCTGCTCGTCGGCGGAGATCTGGAGGGAGCCGTCCAGCCACGCCATGTGCAGCGGCTCGCCCATCGTGGAGTTGCCGTAGGGTTGCCTCGCGAAGACAGAGTCGTACACCGCGCGGCCGACCTCGCGCGCCAGCCGCTGGAACAGCCACACCGCCGAGACCTCGGTGCCGGTCCGCAGCGAATGGTCCTGGTTCCACGCCGCGATGCTGCGCTCCTCGTCGTCCCACGCATGCAGGGAGTCCACGTCCTGAACCACCCCGCGATCCAGAAACACCAGACCGTTGAAAACCTTGGACGTGGAGGCCGGCGTGAACCGGGTCGCGGCACGCTCCGGGTTGTGGCGCGAGACTTGGCCCGTCTCCGTCTCCAGCATCACGAACGTGCCCTCCGCGCCGAACGACTCGAACACCTCGGCCCAGTCCGCCCGGACCGTATCGGCGGGCGCCGCGGTCTGCGAGTCGATGGGAGCATCCGAGGGAGACGCGCACGCTGCGAGGGCGAGCGCGAGAACGAGAAACCGCATGGCTGTGGGGAGGAGACGCCGCAGGCTACGACCGGCTACAGCCCCACGATTAGGCGAACCCCCGCCCCGCTGG
>DUBD01000173.1 GCA_012960515.1 Bacteroidota bacterium
GGGCAGCTCCTGCGGGTCGACCACGACGGCCCCAGCGGCAGCGCCCTGGGTCTGCTGCTCATCGCCAGCAGCGAGGCGCTCGCGACGATCCAGGGCATCCCGCTGACCGCCGCCCTGGCGCCGCCCCTGGTGCTGAAGCCCATGGCCGTCGACGCCTTCGGCGACGCCTTCGGCAAGGTCTACTTCACCCCGACGAGCACCAGCCGCTTCTCGCTCACGGGGCTCTACACCTACGACCGCGGTGGCATCGGGCAGCCAGAGGGGACGCGGGCAGACGAGGTCCGCTACCGCAACCAGGCCGTGGGCTTCCGTTACCTCCTTCTGCCCTCGGACGCGCCCTTCCTCGCGGAGATCAACGTCTCGTGGTCGGACCTGGACGCAGAGCTGGGGTCGAGCGCGGAGCAGCGGGCCTTGCGCGAGGAGGTCGCCGATCGGCGCACGTCGTCCCTCTCGCGGTTCTCGACGGAGTTCGACCTGCAGAACCTGTTCCCCTCGATGGACATCCGGTACGGCGGCTTCCTCCGGCGGACGTTCGTGGCGTCGGAGTTGGGCGGGCTGTTCCAGAACGTCGAGACGAGCAGCAAGGAGGTGCTGGAGGCCGGGCTGTACGCCCAGCCGGAGTTCCGATTCGGCGGGCTCAACGTGTCGCCGGGTGTCCGCTGGTCGTTCACGGACGGCCTCGTGGAGCCTCGCCTCCGGGCGTCGTTCGAGGCGGGGCCGCACCGGCTAAGCGCGGCCGCCGGCCGCTACCACCAGCCGATCGTGGGCGTGAGCGACCGCCGCGACGCGACGAGCGTGTTCACGGCCTACGCCGTGGCGCCGGAGAACGCGATCCCCCAGGCCGACCACCTCATCGGCGGGTACCGGCTGCGCCCGGTCTCGTGGGCCGACGTCTCCGTGGAGGGCTTCTACAAGCGGATGCGCAACCTCTCGGTCTCGGAGTGGACCGCCGTGCCCCGGCTGACGACGCGCCTCCAGAGCGCAGAGGGCGAGGCCTACGGCGCCGACTTCCGCACGGAGGTCCGGCCCGGGAAGGCGCTGATTTCGCTCAACTACGGCCTCTCCTTCGTGGAGTACGCCTCCTCCAACTCCCGCAACGAGCTCTGGTACGGGACCGAGGTCCTCCGCTTCCGCCCCAACCACGACCGCCGCCATCAGGTCACGTTCGTCGCCAGCGCGCCGATCGCGGGCTTCGACGCTTCGGTGCGGTGGCAGTACGGCAGCGGCCTCCCCTACAGCCGCGCGCTCGGGTTCGACGTGTTCATGCTGCCGGACAGCCAGATCGACGTCATCAACGACCCCGGGCAGGCGCGCGTCATCTACGAGCGGCCCTTCAACGCCCGGCTTCCTGACTACCACCGCCTCGATGTCTCGGTGGAGCGGGAGTTCGTGACATCGTGGGCCACGCTGGCAGCGCAGGTCGGCCTGATCAACGCGTACGACCGCCGCAACCTCTTCGCGTACGACATCTTCACCCTGCAGCGGACCGACCAGCTGCCCGTCATCCCCACTTTCGGCCTGCGGGCGGACCTCCACTGATGCCCCACTCTCGTCCCGTTCTCGCCCTGCTGGCGGTCCTCGCGTTCATCGGCTCCGGTTGCGCAGAGGACATTGGCGGGCCGCCGCCGCTCAGCGTCTCCTACACGCTCTGGGGCACGTTTGACCCCCAGTCCGACCAGCAGGCCGTGCGCGTGGTCCCCATCGCCGACACCCTCGGCACGGGGAGCGCCGCGCCGTTGCCGGTGACCGTCACCTCAGAGGACCTGGCGACGGGGGAAGAGGTGTCCTGGCGCGATAGCGTCATCACCTACAGCGACGGGAGCATCGGGCACGTCTTCCTCGCGGACACCCGCCCGGCGTACGGCAGCCAGCAGATCTTCCGCCTCGTGGACGAGGACGGAGGCGAGGCCGCCGCGCTGATCACCGTCCCGCCCCAGATCGAGCCCATCCGCCAGGCGACTACGTTCACCGGCGGCGTGCGTTACCCCATCGTCTGGATCGACGCGCCGCAGATCAACAACCTCCGCGCGACGTACACCATCGAGAACGAGCGCTGCGAGACGTCCCGGGTGACACGCCGGCTGCCGACCAACGTCGCCGCCCCCACCGAGTTCGGCTGGACCCTGCGGCTCCCCTTCAGCGACGAGGGGCGCGAGATCCGCCTGAGTCAGGCGAACCCGGACCTCTCCGTGCGCGAGATCGTCCTCTCCGTCGAGATCGCCAGCGAGGACTGGCAGCCACCGGGCGGCACGTTCGACCCCGAGATCCTCGTGGAGCCCGGCACGCTCAGCAACGTCCGCGGCGGGTTCGGCTTTATCGGCTCCGCGTACTCCCAGGAGATCCGGTGGGAGCCGACCCCGACCGAGCTCAGCAGCGCGGGCTTCCGGCCCCGCCGCTTCGGCTGCACGGGCGTCTAGCGACCGATGGCGCTTCGGGTTGGCCTCGTGTATGACCGGTTCGGCGATGCCGAGCCCCCCCCGGGCGCGCCCCCGGACTGGGACGCGGAGTACGAACCCGAGGAGACGGTCGCCGCGCTCGAAGCGGCACTCGTCCGGCTCGGGCACCAGCCTGTGCGGATCGGCAACGTGCCGGCGTTGCTGGCGGCGATGGCGCGCGGTCCGCTGGACCTGGACGCTGCCGTCAACATCGCGGAGAGCTACGGGAGCCGGAATCGCGAGGCGCACGCGCCCGTCCTCCTGGAGCTGGCGGGCGTCCCCTGCCTCGGTTCCGACGCCCTCGCGCTGTCCGTCTCGCTGGACAAGGCGCTGACCAAGACCGTCGTACGGGCCGCCGGCGTCGCCACGCCGGACTGGCGGGTGGTGGGCGCGAGCGGGAGCGGCGTGGGCCTCGCGGGCCCGCTCTTCGTCAAGCCGCGCTACGAGGGAACGGCCAAGGGCATCGCGCCCAGCTCGCGGGTGAAGGCGCCGACCGCCTCGCCGAGCTCGGCCGGTCGCCCCAGGCCGTCGCCCTTCCAGAACGGCAGCCGGCCGGGGATGCCGGGAGCCGGCGTGACCAGCACCCGGTCGTGGGTGATGTCCTCGATGCGCCAGCTGGTGGCGCCCAGCGCGAAGACGTCACCGACCCGGGACTCGT
>DUBD01000174.1 GCA_012960515.1 Bacteroidota bacterium
GAGGAGGGCACGACGTAGGGCGCGCCAAAGGCCCCGCGTAGCGGCTGGCGGTCGCGGTCTGCGAGCGCGGGTCTCGCCCGGCGCCCCCGCCAGCGGCGCGGCGGACGGAGCGAGTGGTGATCGAGTGGTGGGAGATATCGTCCCATTCGTGGGCGATTCCGTAACGCGAGGGTCACGCTCCGGCCGCGAGGGCGCGCGCCGCGGAGCCTGAGCGGGTTGGCCCAGTCCGTGTAGGTCACGAGGCCCCGCCCCCACCACGCCCATGGCCCCCACCGAGACCCGCACCCTCCCCTCGGACTACCACATCGTCCTCGATGCGAGCGGCCACGTTATCGACGCCTCGGAAGGAGCACGCGCGTTGTTTGCGGGTGCCCCGCTCGATGCGTGGACCAACGACGGCGACCGCCAGAACGCAGCGGCGGTGATCGCACGCGTGATCTCGGGAGAGGTGGAGCAGGCCGGTATCCAGGTCACCGCGCCGGACGGCTCCCCCATCTGGATGAGCCTCCGTGTGGCCCCTGGAGCCCCCGGGCAAGTGCTCGGGTTCGTCCGCCCCGGCCGGATGTACCGCCCCACCAGCACGAGTGCGCAGGCCGACCGCCTCCGCCTGCTCGCCACCGTCACGACCCACAGCGCGACGCCATTCCGCGAGCGCCTCGAACGCGCCCTCCGCCTGACGTCCGAGTTGCTCAGCCTCCCCATCGCACTCGTGAGCCGGATCGAGGGCGAGACGTACACGGTGTTCGCCGCCCAGGCGCCCGGCACAGAGCTCGCCCCCGGCGACCAGTTCGAGCTCGCGAACACGTTCTGCTCCGTGACCATCGAGAGCGACGACGTGATCGCCATCAACGGAGTCGGCGAGACGGCCTACCGAGTGCACCCCTGCTACGAGGCCTTCGCGCTGGAGAGCTACGTCGGCGTGAGCGTGGAGGTGCGGGGGGAGAAGTGGGGCACGCTCACGTTCTCCTCCAGCACGCCGCTCTCCCAGCATCTGGCACCTGCCGACCACGACCTCATCCGCCTGCTGGCGCTCTGGGTGGGCGGGGAGATCGAGCGCGAAGAAGACCGCCACGCCATCGTCACGTCGGAGCAGCGCTACCGCGCCCTCTCCCACGCCACCTTCGAGGGCATCGCCTTCAGCGTAGGCGGCACCATCACCGACTGCAACCGCCAGTTCGCGACCCTCCTCGGGTACGACGCCCCCGAAGACCTGATCGGCCGCTCCGCGTTCGACATGGTGGCGCCGGACTCGCGGGAGAAGGTGGGCACCATGATCCGCGAAGGCCGCACGGAGCCGTACGAGGCCCGCGTCCGCCGCCAGGGCAGTTCTCCGTTCTGGGCCGAGATCCAGGGCCGGCACTGGACGCTGGACGGCAAGGTGATCCGCGTGACCGCCATCCGCGACGTCAGCCAGCGGCGCGCGCTCTCAGACCAGCTCGAATACCAAGCCACGCACGACGCCCTCACCGGCCTCCCCAACCGGACGCTGTTCTACAGCCGCGTGCAAGAGGCCATCGAGGACGAGATCCCGTTTGCGGCTCTCTTCATCGACCTCGACCGGTTCAAGGTCGTCAACGACTCCCTCGGTCACGAAATGGGCGACTTCCTCCTCGCGACCGTCGCGGAGCGTCTCCGGCGCGTGATCGGCTCGTTCGAGGGCTCCACCGTCGCCCGCCTCGGCGGCGACGAGTTCGCGATGGTCGTGCCCACGCAAACGGAAGACGGCCCCACGATCTCCGGACGCGAGATCGGCGTCCAGGTGTTGGAGGCGCTCAACCAGCCCGTAGACCTCGGACCGCGCGAGCACGAGCCCGGTGCCAGCATCGGCGTCATCGAGCAGGCCGAGACGTACGCGACGCCGGAGGACGTGCTGCGCGACGCGGACACCGCCATGTACGAGGCGAAGCGGTCCGGCCGAGGCCGCACGGCCGCCTTCGTCCCCGCGCTCCGGAAGGCGGCGAGGGACCGGTTCCGCCTGGAGCATGACCTCCGCCGCGCCATCCACAGCGACGAACTCCGGCTGTACATGCAGCCCGTCGTCAAGATCGAGACCGGAGAGGTCGTCGGGTTCGAGTCGCTCGTGCGCTGGCAGCACCCCACGCGTGGCCTCCTCGCGCCCGGCGCGTTCCTCCCGCTGGCGGAAGAGCTCAGCCTGGTCATGGCCATCGACGAGTGGGTGCTAGACGCCACCGCCGCGGCCGTCCGCGAGAAGGTCGCCTCAGGCTCGCACTGCGCCGACGCCATCCTGTGGCTCAGCCTCAACTGCTCAGACGCCACCTTCCTGAGCGGCAACCGCCTCCGCGAACGCGTCCGCCAGGCTATCCAGACCACCGGCCTGCCCCCCTCCCGGTTCGTCCTCGAACTGACGGAGCGGGCCGTGGTGGAGCAACGGGAAGCCCTCCACGCGCTCGACGCGCTCCACAGCGAGGGCGTGCAGGTGTGCGTGGACGATTTCGGGACGGGCTTCTCCTCCCTCGGCCTCCTCTCCGGCCTCCCCGTGGACGGCTTCAAGATCGACCGCTCGTTCGTGACGGACCTCGGGACTTCGCCGCAGTCGCAGGCGGTCGTGCGAGGCGTCGTGGGGATCGCGCGAGACCTGGGCTTGCGGGTGGTCGCGGAAGGCGTGGAGACGGAAGAGCAACGGCTCGCGCTCGCCGAAGCCGGGTGCGAGCTGGCGCAAGGGTACTTCTTCGCGCGTCCCCTCCCCGCCGCTGACGCGATGGCGACGCTGCGCTAGCGAGCGGGCGCTTCCTCGGCAGCGTCTGGCTGCGGATCCGGGCGCCGCCCGGACCGGCGGCGCTCGTTGCCATCCCACCGAAGGATCAACTCCATGCCCTCGGCCTGCGCCTTCCGCTCGGCGGCCGTCAACGCGCGTGGCGACGAGGAGCGAGCCGGGACGGGCGGCGGCGGCGCGCTCGGGTCCATGGACGGCGGGAGCGGCTCCGAGGAAAGCCCCGCCCAGCGGCGATAGGTGGTGCGGTAGGCGCCGAGCATCCGGCCCACTCCGAACTGCTCCACGGCGCGCTGGCGGCCGCGGCGGGAGAGATCGGCCCACCGCTCGCGGTCGAGCAGGAGGTCCGCCAGCCCGTCGCCCAGCCCGGCGAAATCGCGCGGGGGGACCACCACGCCGACGCCGTCCGCGAGGGCCTCTTTCACGCCCCCCACGTCCGTCGCCACGACCGGGCGGCCGCACGCCATCGCCTCGATGACGGAGAACGGGAAGCCCTCGGAGATGGACGAGAGCGCGAACACGTCGCCCTCGTGGTAGAGCTCCGAGGGCGTGTCGTAGTAGCCCGCGAAGGTGAAGTGCTCCCGCACGCCGAGCTCGTCGATGAGCGCCTCGCACCGGGCCGTGTAGGGCTCGTCTACCCAGTTGGCGCCGTAGACCACGAAGTGGACGTCCGGCACCCGGCGGCGGGTCACGTCGCACGCGCGGATCAGCGTCTCGATGTCCTTGAGCGGGAAGACGCGCGCCGCCGTCACGACCGTCGGCCGCCGGCCCTCGGGCTCCGCCTCCGGCGGGACGAAGAGGTCCGTGTCGATGCCGTTGTAGATGGTCCGGATCCGGTCCTTCGTGACGCCCATCCGCAGCTCCCACCGCGCGTTGTGGTCGCACACGGGCGAGACCTGATCCGCCACGACGTAGCAGACGCGGCTGACGAGGTGGACGAGCCGGAGCAGGAACCGCTTGAGGAAGAAGGACGCGTCGGCGCCGGCCATCGCGATGTAGCGCTCGCGGAGGTAGATGCCGTGATCCGTGACCACGAGCGGCGCACCGTAGTTCAACCGCGCGATGACGCCGGGCAGACCCGCAAAGCCCGCTAATGTGGCGTGGGCCACGTCCGTCCGCGGCACGGCCACGGTGATCGGCAGCAGGAAGCTGTACATCCACCGCATGGCCTGCGCGAGGTCGCCGAGCGTGGGCGCCAGCGCGTCGGGGCCGGCGGCGGCCTCCTGGGCGAGGAGGGTGTCCCGGAACGCGCGCCAGGCGGGCGCGGAGCGGAAGGATGCGCGGTGGTCGTGGCGGAGGAAGTAGCGGTTGAGGTCGCGGAGGAGCCTGGCCTCGGCCCATCCCGCGGCCTCGGGGCGCTCCAGCGCCTCCAGTAACTGCGTGAGGAGCGGGACGAAACGTCGCTCTACGGTCTCGTCGGTCGTCCGCGTCCGACGGAGCACGGTCGTCGCGAACGGCTCCTCGTAGCGCGTGAACTCGGTCGGCTCCGCAGAGCCGAAGAGGGGCACGACTTGGACGGAGCGGACGTGCTCAGGCAGGTCCTTGTGCACCCGGATGGAAGTGGAGCCCGTCGCGGCGATGAGGTGCACGTCGATCTCTGGCAGGCCCCCGAGCACCACGTCCGCCCACGTCGTTACGCCTCCCCCTTCAAAGGGATAGGTGCCCTCCGTGAGGAGGAGGACCGAGGGGCGGGACGAGGTGGCGGACACGTGGGTGGGAGCGGACCGTGGGTAGAAGCACAAGCGCCGTACCCGGATCGAATCGCTGCGGGAGAGCGGATCGGCGCGGGTGGTCGGGAACGGCCCCGTTACGGTTCTACCTCTTGATGGACGGCGTGGACCCCTCTCCCCTCGCGCGGCCGCCGAGTGCAGGCACCAGCCGCCGGTAGACCGCGGCGTAGCGGCCCGCGACGGCTTCCACGGTGCGGCCGCGGGTGCGTGCCCTCCCAGCCGCGCCCATCGCGCGGCGGCGGCCCGGATCGGTCCCGAGCACGACGAGCGCCTCCGCCAGCGCGGCGTCGAGGCGGCCCGGCCCGCTGGCGGTCGGGGTGGGCGGGGCGAGCACGAGGCCGGCGGGCGGGTGCGGGCCGCCCGTCACGAGGCGGCGAACGCCTCCCACGTCCGGCGCCACGACGGGCACGCCGTGCGCCATCGCTTCGAGGAGGGCGAGCGGCTCGGCCTCGCTGCGGCTGGCGAGCACGACGAGGTCGAGGTGGCGGAGCCACGGCGAGACCGGCTGGGCGCCGGTCCGGTGCACCCGGTCCGACACGCCGCGGAGCCCCGCCAGCCGGCGGCACGAGGCCGCGTACTCGGGGTCGTCCGTCGGGCCGATGAGGTGGAGCCGAGCGCCGGGGAGGCGCGGGAGCGCGTCCGCGAACGCACGCACGATGGCGTGCACGTCCTTCAGTGGCGTCACGCGCCCCACGAACCCGATGCGTAGATCGGCCGGGGCCGCCGCCGAAGAATGGAGCCGGCGGAGTTCGGCCGGACGGAGCGCGGCGAGCGTGTCCGGATGGTGCACGCCGTTCGGGATGACCTCGCCATCGCGCAGGCCGAGGCGTGCCTGGAGTGGCCGGTTGGCCTCCGTGACCGTCGTGACCGCGTCGGCCGCGGCGTACGCCTCGCGAGCGGACGCCTTCAGCCACTCGACCCACCCCGCCCGACTCGCGCAGGGGTTCCCCCCGGAGACATCGGTGCCCAAGAGCCGAAGCCCCGTTTCCAGTTCGGGCGCCCCCTGCTCCACCTCGTGCCAATAGATGCCGTGCTCCGTCAACAGCAGCGGCACGCCCCGCTGGCGCTTCGTCTCAGCGGCCACGAGACCGGCGAACCCGGTCGAGAGCGCGTGCACGAGCGAGCACGCGGGCACACGCGCCGCCAGCCGGGCGGGGTCGAGCGAGGTGAGGTCATCCGGGAGCGCGAGGTCTACCTGCCAGACCACGTTCGGCGGCACGTCCACGCACCGGCCCTGCGGGGCGGCGCCGGCGTACAAATGGACCACGCCGAAGCGGAGGGCGGGAAGAGCGCGAACCAGGCCATCCACCCAGGTCGTCACGCCGCCGAGGCGATAGGGGTAGGTCCCTTCCAGGACGAGCGCGATGTCGGCGTGCACGCTAGTCGAGGCGGAGCCGGCCGAGGTCGATGTCTCCGACGAAGACGGGGACGCCCTCGCGTCGCGCGGCGGCTCGGACGGCGGCGGTCTGTTCATCGGTCTGCGCGTAGTCGATCACGAAGGCGGCCCCGCCTGCGCGGCGAACGTCCCGGAGGTAGCCGAGGAGGACCTCGCGCTCGGCCTCGCCCGTCTCGACGGCCACGCCCGTGTCGAGATCCGCCCCGATCCAGACGCCCTCTACGAGCAGTCCGTCGATCACGCCGTCGAGCGAGTCCAGCAAGGGGAAGCCACGGTTCATCACGAGAACGAGGTCCGGGTACGCGGCCCGCAGTTCGCGGATGAGCGCCACCATCCCCGCCTCGGTCTCCGGGTAGATCACGGCCACGTCCGCCATGTCCAGGAACAGACCGCCGAAGCCGCGCCGCTGAACCCCGCGAGCGGCCGTCTCCACGACGAGCTGGCGCCAGCCGGGCTCGCGCGCGTCCACGAACTCGTGCCCCTCCCAGTCCGGGTTCGCGCCGATCACCCAGTCCGGGTCCACACGATCGGCGAACGGCCGCCAGGACTCCACCTCCCCGATGTTGACGTACCCGAGGGCGAGCGTGCCCGCCTCGCGCAAACGGTCGAGGTCCGCGGGCTCGTACGGAGCGGGATCCAGCAGGACCACATCGTACGTCGCGAGGGTGTCGAGGTCCGCGCGAACGGAGAGGACGGCGGCAAAGGACTCCGCCGAGCGCAGCGCCTCGCGCCGTGCCTGACGGTCCGTATTGCCGAGCACGCCCGTCGCGCTGCACGAGCCGATGACCGCGGACGCGAGGGCCAGGAACGCCAGCTTCGTCACCACGAGCGGAAGAGGTAGGTCAGGCGGAAGACGTCCGCGGAGTACACCGAGGAGCCGGAGCGGCGGGCCTCGAGGCGCACCGCGTGCCGCTGGCGGTCGTAGCCGAGGGCGAGACCGAGCTCCGCGCTCGTCGCATCGGCGGCGGGGCCGGTCTGGTGGGCGAGCCCCGCGACGCCCTCGGCGGAGAAGCCCGCGCCCGCCGCGATCCGCGCCGCGAGCCCGAGCGAGAGCGTCGCCAGCTGGTCGGGCGTGTAATAGGGCGTTGAGGTCGGGTAGAGCGTTTCTGAGTCCTCGTAGAGCGCGCCCACGGTGGGGCCGAATGCAAACGCCGGGGCTCCGTCCTCGCGAGCGCCGAGCCGAACGGGCAGCCACTGCGCATTGGCGGCGGCCTGTAGCCGGCGGTTGCCATCCGAGTAGAACAGCGTCCCGACGGAGCCGCTGACCGCGACCGTGGCGGCCGGCTCGGCGTACCCCTCCGCGACGACGCGCGTGCGGCGGATGCCGCTGTCCAGCGCACTCGCCGCGTCCGTCGCGCTGGCGGTCGCCACCGCCAGCCGCGCGAGGGCGAACCGCTCCCCCGCCCAAACCTGCTCCACGAGCGCCCGCGCGAGGGTGACGGTGTTGGTGGCGTCCACGAGTTCAGCGCCGGCGGCCACCTCGATCCGCGTCCCGCGTTGCGGGGAATACGCGACCGAGGGCACCACGCGGCCGGCCTCCACGGTCGCCGTCGTCGCGTCGGAGCCGATCTGGTCGCCGGAGAGCTCCACTCCGAACGTCCACCGGGAATCGACGGGGATGCGGAGGCGGAGCGGGGCTTCCACGCGGGTCACCCCGTTGGAGTCCTCGCGTCGTGCGGCCGACGAGGTGAGCGTCGGGGCGGTCTCGCGGGTCAGGCCGTCCAGGAGGTCGCGAACGCGCGTGCGCTGCGCGACGGTGAGCGGCTGGCGGCGGGCGCGGAGCAGCCGTTCGCGGCCGAGGGACCAGTCGCCCTGCCAGCGCTCCAGCGCGCCGGACTCCACGAGGAGGTCGGGGTCGTCTGGCGCGAGCACGAGGGCGCGCGACAGCTGGCGGCGAGCCCCTGCGTCTTCCGATGCGAGGAGCGCGAAGGCGTAGGCCTTCTGCACGGCGGCGTCCTCGCCGGACCGCTCCGCCAGCGGGGCGAGAAGCTCGGCGGCACGAGCCGCTCCGCCGTCCCAGGTGATGATCTGTGCGAGCTGCAGCCGCTCCGCGTCGGCCTCCGGGTCCATCGCGACGATGGATTCGAGGACGGGGACCGCCTCCGGCGCGCGGTCAGCCCAGAGGAGGTGGCGCGCCAGCTGCTGGCGGACGGCGAGGTCGGCGGGGTCGTGCTCCGCCAGCCAGCGGAGGTGCGGGATGGCCTCGGTGGGCTGCCCCTCGGCGGTGAGCCGGTCCGCGAGAGCGCGGCGGGCCTCCGCATCCGAGGGGGAGGCCTCGACGCGGCGCTCGAGCGCGTCGAGACCGAGTTCGGAGAGATCCGCCTGCGCAGCGGCGGGCAGGGCAGCCGCGAGGAGCCACGCGGCGAGGACGAAGAATCGGGTCATGGCGAGGGGGGGGGCGCGTCGGCGTACCGAAGCGTGAGCCGCCGCCCCTCCGACCGGACGACGTACTGCGTGAAGAGCGGGCCGTCCCAGACATCGAGAACCGTGCCGCCGCGGACCTCCTCAAGGGTCTCGCCAGGGCGGGCCCAGGTCATGAGCGTCTGGCCCGGCTGACTGAGCCGCACGTCCAGGCGGCGGCCCTCGTCCGTGGCCTCCCCTTCGTAGGCGAGGCTCAGCCGGTCGAACGCCCGCATCCGGACGGTCGCCTCGCGCGCGGGGACGGACTCCAGCCAGGGGTAGCGGAGTTGAACGAAGCGGACCCACTCGCGGAACTCGTCCAGCATCCCCCCCGGCCGCCGCCAGCCGACGGCGGTGGGATCGGGCAGACCGTTCGCGGAGTAGGTCTCGGCACGGTCGGCGTTGGGGTAGACCTCGTCCGGGTGGACGAAGTGCGACCACACGCCGACGGAGTGGAGCAACGTCAGGGTGCGGAGTCGGGCGCCGTCGTTCATGATGAACCCGGCGGTGCCCCGCGGGAGGGCGTACAGTTCCGGCGCCCACGGCTCGGGACCGAACTCGCGGTTCTGCCCCCGCTCCTCCGGCCCGAAGTACAGCCCCGCGATGGTCTCGATCTCAGGGAACGCCTCGCGGAGCGCGCTCACGCCTACGGAGTCGATCCAGTTCATGGGCGGGACGTAGGTGACGGGAAGCGGCGCGAGGCCCTCGGCCTCCCAGCGCTGGCGGGCGGCGCGGAGCGCCTCTACCATCCGTGCGCGGTCGGGCCACAGCTCCAGCGTGAGCGACTGGTGGTTGTACCCGTGGAGCGCGACCTCGGAGCGCCGCGCGTCCTCCGCCATGACCCATGGGGAATAGAGCGTCTTGCTCCACCCGTCCTCGATCTGGCCTTCTGCCCACTCCTCGAACGTGAACGGCGCCTCCGTCTGGCCGTTGTACGAGTAGATGACGGTGCTCGTGTACGTCAGCCCCGCCTCCTCCGCGACAGCCACCATGTCCGGGTACCACGTCTGCGCGTAGAACTCGGCGGGGGTCTGCCCGAGCTCGGTCCAGATCGGGTCCAGTTCGGCGTTTGAGGCCGGCGAGGGAAAATCGTCCAGGTAGACCACGGCCCATCCCGCGAGGGGGCGCACGTGCCGGGGCTGGACGAGCGCCAGCGTTTGCAGGAGGTGCCCGCGAAACGGCTTCGTGCCGAGCAGCGTGGAGTTCCAGAACGCAACGCGCCCTCTGCCGCGCGCGCAGGTCCACGCGGCGGGCCGGTCGTCCCCCCAGGTCATGAGCACGTCGCAATCCGGCGCGGCATCCACGTCGAGCGGCGCCGCCTCCAGGGTGCCGACCGTGAGGTTTTCTCCCCCCGGCATCATCGGGGTCGTCAGCGTGGTCTCGCGAGGCCCCAGCGCGAACGACGGCGGGCCGCTCGTCGCCAGACCGAGCAGAGCCGCCAGCCGCGGGTCCCAGGCGCGGTAGAGCACGCCGAGCCCGCCGCCCTCCTGCACGAACGCGCCCAGCTGGCGGGCGTCGTCGTCGGAGAGGAGGCGGAGGCGCTCGGTCGCGGTGAGGACGGCGCCGAAGGAGTCGAGCGGGGGGAGCGGGCCGTCCCGGCTCAGGTCGTGCTCCGCGAACGGCACCTTCGCGCGGCGCAGCGCCGTCCGGGCGTGCTCCGCGGTCGGAGTCGCGAACGCGTCCTCGCCATCGACGAGGAGGAGCGCCAGCGGGCGGCCCGGCGCGACGGGCTCGTCCCCCACCGCCGCGTTCGCGCCGTCGTCCACGCCCGCCATCACCGCGACGGCGACGAGCAGGACGGCGACGGCCGCGATGGCCACGAGCGCGATTCGAATCATTACCATTCTCCCGATCTGTGGCAAAATCTACCGGCGGATGCGAGCCGCATGATGGGGGGCGCCTCGCGAGGCGAGCAGCGAATCCGGCGGCAGGTCCAGCAGGGTGGGCGCCGGGCGCGAGACGCGGATGACCTCCACGTCGTCGTCCTGGTAGAGCACGCTGACGTGGCGTGCTTGGTCCGGCCTCGCGCGGTACCGGTCCAGCCACGCGCGGAGGCGGGCGTTGTGCTGGCGGCCCGCCGGGCGGAGTTCGTCGCGGACGGCCGTCGGCGCGGTGCCTCGCTCGAGGAAGAAGAAGAGGTCGGGCGTCGGGATAGCCTCGGGGCCGGTGTGGTCGTAGGCGGCGGGGTCGTACGTCGCGAGGAAGTACTCGTAGTCCATGAACCGGCCGCGGTTGCGGACGCGGATGCCTGTCCCAATGTGCGAGATGGCCGTCCACGCGTACGGGAGCGAGACCCGCTCCAGCGCGTGGTACCCCGCCACGAAGCCCGCCGGCTCCACCGGCGCGCGGCGCTGCGGCGCCCCCCACCCGCTCCCGACCGCCACCGCGCCCACGACGAGCGCCACCGTGGCGGGCGCCCACTGCGGGATGGCCACGGTCCGCGGCCGTCCGCTGGCGGCGAGCCTCCGCCAGCCGAGCGCGGCCCAGGCGACCGCCTCGCTCATGAGCAGCCCCACCCCGAGGCCCAGCGCGCAGAGGAGGAGCACGGCCGCGCCGCCGCTCAGTCCTTCCGCGCCCGCGCCCGTGCTCACCCACAGCGCCGTCAGCGCGATGGTCTGTAGGCCGTTGCGGATCAGCGCGCCGGGTCGCGGGAGGTGCGAGAGGAAGCGGTCGCGCGCGGGGGCGAAGGGCGCCAGCACGAGCAGCCCGCCGATGCCCAGCGCGAGGGCCACCGGCACGCCGACCTCCGGACGGGCGACCTCGAAGAAGACGAACGAGCCCTCCTGCGACAGCCGCCGCAGGAGAGTGGAGTAGGCGAACCAGAGCGCCGCCGTCGCCGCCGCCAGCCCGCCCGCGGTCCACGTCCGGCGCGCGAGGTAGCGATCGCGATAGCGGCCGCGATGCCCCTTCTTCTGCACCCGCCGGCGCACCACCACCTGGGCCACGATGCCCAGCACGTGGAGGCTCACGAGGCCCAACAGCAACGCCCCGACGGAGGGATACACGAACCCCGTCGCGGCGAGCCCCGCGATCCCGACCGTCACGCCGCGGCGGCTGCCCGTCCCGAGATACGTCGCGATGTGGGGGAAGACGGGGAGCGCCAGCGCGGCCGCCAGCAGCAGGGGCTCGGCGCCGACCTGCCGGTCCAGCGGCACCGGCAGCCACGGCCCACCCACCGCCACGAACAGCGCGCCGGCGAACGCGCCCGCCGGACGCGCCCAGAAGTAGCGGGCCGTCTGGTAGACGCCGTAGCACACCGCCCCCATCGCGATCGCGCCCACCCCGCGGAGGAGCAGGCTCGGGTCGATCCGTGCGAGTTCGGACAGCGCGAGGACGAGCGCGGGCAGTCCCCACCCCGCCTCGCTGCCGGTCGGGGCCCCGACCTGGAGGCCTTTCAGCGTCTCCAGGCTGGCGTAGTAGCGGAGCGAGAACGGGGCCGGCTCCGCAAAGGCCGGGATCAGCCGGACGATGACGGCGGTCACCGCCACGCCCGCGACCGCCAGCGCCCAGGGACGAAACGGCGCGCGCGCGCGGGTGGGCTCAGAGAGGGCGTCGTCCAGCGAGCGGCGGAAGCGCTCGCCCGCAGGGCCGGGCACGAGGGAGGGCGGCGGCGCGATGCGCTCGATCCACTGGAGCAGCCGCGCGTACTGACGCAGCAGCGTGCGGCGCCAGAGCTTCCGGTACCGCAGCCATGCCCCACCCGCGAGCGCGAGGCCCAGGGAGGCCACCAGCGAGCCCGCGTCGAACAGCCCGGTCACGCCGAGCGCCAGCGCCACGACGAGAGCGGTCGAGAGCCCGAGCACGGCGTCGCCCCACATCCGACCCTCCAGAGACGACTCCCGCTGCGTCCCAGGCAGCGTCAGCCGCGTCAGCACGACGAACGCCACAAACGCCACCCCGCCCGCGCGGACGAGCGCGAGCAGGAGCGTCCAGACGTATGGGAGATCGCCGTCCATCAGTACGCGGCGTAGGCGGCGTAGTCCGCTTCGCGAAGCATCGCGAGGGCCCACCGGGTGGTCACGACGGCGAAGACGGCGGCGCCCACGGCGAGCCCCCAGCCCGCGTGCTCGTACCCGAACGCTCGCGTCACGACCAACCCCACGGCCAGATCGATGATGAGCGCCCACGTCAGCGGGCGAAGCACGTGGCTCGTCCGCCCCTGCGCCAGGAAAATCAGTCCGTTCATCAGCCCGATGCTGAAGCAGAAGTAGCCCACCGCCGCGACCGCAAAGACGTAGCGCGTCGTGCCCGGCGCAAAGATGGGGTGCAGGAGCTCGGGGCCGTGCTCGCTTAGCCAGAGGCCGCCCGCCCAGATGCTCGCCACCGCGAGCACGCCCACGACGAGCAGGACGCCGAGGTGCCGGAGGTACTGGCGGCTCATGACCGCGGCCGCTGCGGCGGGGTCTCGGACGGCGCCCAACTCGTGGATCTGGCCCGAGAGCCGACGCACGGCGAACGGAAGCGCCGCGAGCATCATAAAGATGACGCCCAGCGCCCAGTCCATCCCTAGCTCGTAGGCCGTCCGGAACCAGATGGGGTACGGAAGCGGGTCGGCGCCAGCGGCGGACCACGAGACGACGCGGTCTGCGAAGAGGACGGCGAAGTAGAGCACGCCGTAGGCCACGTACGGGAGCGTGGTGTGCACGACGGTGGAGGCGCGGGGGAGCGGCGGAGCGGGGCCGTCGCTGGCCTCGCGGGTGCCCCCCCTCCCGAGGGAGCGGTAGGCCCACCCGAACGCCACGCCGATCGCGACCGCCAGCCCGACGACGTGGGCGGTGTGGATCCCCCACCCGAGCCAGGCGACCGCCCCCCAGACGGGCAGGATCCCGACGCTCGTGGCGACTCCGACGGCCAGCAGCCGCTCCTCGACGTACAGCAGCGCGAGGGCGAGCCAGAGCCACCCCAGCAGGACGTAGTACGCCGTCCCCACCACGGCCAGAACCAGCGGGTAGAACGGAACCAGGAGGTTCACCAGGAACGCCGCGAGGCCCGAGACGAGGACCGTGGCGGCGCCCAGTCCGGCAATCCGAAACGCCATGCGCCGTGCCTGACCGCCCAACTCGTGCCCGAGCAGCCGCGAGGTCTCGTGCGCGAGCGCCTGCACGAACCCGCCCGTCACGATAAAGCTGGCGATGGTGCCCATCGCGATCATCGTCGCGCCGCCCTCGGTGAGGCGGACCGAGGCCCAGAGGGAGTAGCCGAACCAGATGAGCGCGGCCACCTGCCCGGTCACCGGGAGGGCGTACAGGAGGCCGCGCCCGTAGCTGGCCGCGAACCCGCCCACGAGCGCCGCCAGCGGCTCGCGCTCCGTGGTGCCCGCCTCGCTGGCGCCGATGCGCGCGGCCTCGGAGCAGCAGACCGGAAACAGCGCCTTCCCGAGCGCGAAGAGGTCGGCGTAGCCGAACCGCTCCTCCGCGTCCACGTCGCGCCAGCCCTCGCTCTCCAACGCCGCCACGACGGCCCACTCGTCCACGGGCCGCCCGATGCGCGAGGCCACGGCCGCGCCCAGGTCGTGCTCGCGCTCGACGACCTGGGGGGCGATGGGAACAAAGGGGACGGCCGGTACCATGCGGAGCACATGCGCAAACGGTGTGCCTCCTCACCTCCGAAGCATCGGCCTCCACCCCCTCTCCACGCGGGGCTGCATCCGGCCCCTCCTGCCCCGCTGGCGGCGCCCGCCAGCCGACCGTGGGCGCGGGATCAGGCGGACGCTTTTTCCTCCCGTTCGGGGGACGCTTTCCTCTCTCGGCCGGTCACCCCTCGCGAAGCATCCGCGCGAAGGCGTCCGGCAACGGACTGGCTTCCACGGCGCGCGCCGCCCGCTCCACGTCGTAGGCGACCCGGACGAACTCCGCCGCGCAGTAGCCGGGGTCGCTCGTCGGGCGCTCGGCGTCGATGGTGAGGAGGACGTAGCCCGCGCGAGGATCGCCGTCCTTCGGCTTGCCGACGGACCCGGTGTTGACGGCGTGGCGGTAGACGACCCCGCCACCGTCCGTCTCGACCGCCAGCGCCTTGTGGTAGGGCTTGTGAGTGTGGCCGAAGAGCATCACGTCCGCTCCGGCGGTCTCCATCATGCGCACGAAGCTCCGGTCCGGGCGGTCCTCGAAGAGGTACTCGTTGGTCCGCCGTGGGCTGCCGTGGACCATCAGCACCTCGACGGGCGCCGCGTCGGGCTGGCGGGGCGCGCCGAGCGTCAGACGGAGGTGGCGCGGGAGGCCGCGGAGGTAGCGCCGGGTCGCGTCCGTGACCACGCCGTTCGTATACGCGATGGAGGCGTCCCCACGGGCGCGGTCCTCCTCCGTCTGGTAGGCGCAGCCGCAGTCGCCGCTCTCCAGCCCGACGCCTTCGTCGTAGTTGCCCGCAATGGTGGGGATGCCGCGCCGGCGGATGGTGCCGACGACTTCGTTCGGCCACGTCGCGTAGCCCACGAGGTCACCGAGGCAGTAGACGCCGTCCACCTCTCCCCTCTCCAGACGAGCGTCGATGTCGCGGAGGACCGCCTGGAGGGCGGGGAGGTTGGCATGAACGTCCGAGAAAACGGCGAGGGTCGTGGGCATGTCCGGGAGGGTCAGGAAGAAGCGCCAGTCTCGACGTAGAGCGCGGCGAGTCCGAGAAGGCGGTCGAGCCCGATGCGAATCGGGCCCTCGTGGGCCGACAGTCCCGGCGCGGTGAACAGAAGCACCGGCCCCGCGCCCGTGTCGATCTCGCGACGGGAATAGCCCGGCGCATCGCGCGGCGCGACGGCTTCTGCGAGGGGAAGCGCGACGGTCCCGCCGCAGCACCCGTGGCGGGGCGAGTGCCGGAGCGTCAACGCCCCGCCCCGCTGGCGGACGTAGGCCGCGGCCTCGGGCGTGAGATCGACCGGGGTCATCCGGCCGCGCGGGCGTCGAACGCGCCCCGCGTGCGGTTGGCGAAGCGGACGAGCGCCAGCATCAGCGGCACCTCGATCAGCACGCCCACGACCGTCGCCAGCACCGCGCCGCTCGTCACACCGAACAGCACGATGGCGACGGCCACCGCCATCTCGAAGAAGTTGCTCGCACCGATCAACCCCGCCGGTGCCGCCACGCGGTGCGGGACCCGCCACGCGTACGCCCAGCCATACGCCAGCGCGAAGACGACGAGCGTCTGGATCGTCAGCGGAACGGCGATCAGCGCGATGTCGAACGGGGTGGCGAGGATTTGATCCGCCTGGAAGGAGAACAGCAACACGAGCGTGAGCAGTAGCGCCACGACGGTCACCGAGCCGAACCGGGCCAGGAACACGTCGTCGAACCACGCCGCACCCTTCGCGCGGATCAGCGCCCCGCGCACGATGGCGCCCGCCGCCAGCGGCACGACGATGTACAGCCCGACGGAGACGAGGAGCGTTTCCCACGGCACGGCCACGTCCGCCACCCCCAGCAACAACGCCACGATGGGCGCAAACGCGACCAGCATGATGAGGTCGTTGATGGCGACCTGGACGAGCGTGTAGGCGGGATCGCCGTCGGTCAGGTAGCTCCAGACGAACACCATCGCGGTGCACGGCGCGGCGCCGAGCAGGATGGCGCCCGCCACGTACTCCCGCGCGAGGTCTCCCGCGATCCAGGGTGCGAACGCGACCTCCAGGAAGAACCACGCGAAGGCGAACATCGAGAACGGCTTGACGAGCCAGTTGACCACCAGCGTCACCGTCAGGCCGCGCGGCTGGCGGCGCACGCCGAGCACGCTGCGGAAGTCGATCTGGAGCATCATCGGGAAGATCATGGCCCAGATCAGCACCGCGATGGGCAGGTTCACCTGCGCGATCGCCAGGCGCCCGAGCGTCTCCGGGACCACCGGGAACGCCGCGCCAAGCGCCACGCCGGCCGCGATGCAGAGGGCGACCCACAGGCTGAGATACCGCTCGAAGAACCCGAGGTCCTTATTCCGTCCATCAGACGGGGGGGGGTCTGGAAGGCCGGGAGCCGGGTGGAGGTCAACGCGAGCCGCGGGGGTTTCGGCGGCCGTGCGGAGGTCGGTCATGCGTTCGCTGGAGTCAGCAGCACTCCCCCGCGCCGCAATCGGACGAGGACGCAGGAGGGGAATCGAGGAGGGGTCCGAGGAAGTCCACAAATGCGTCCGCCACCTCGCGAAGCGCCTCGGAATCGACGCAGTAGCAGGAGCGCGGCCCGTCCACTTCGCCACGGACGAGCCCCGCTTGCTTCAACACTTTGAGGTGCTGCGAGACAGTCGCCTGCGCGAGGGGAAGCTCGTCCACGACGTCGCCGCAGACGCAGGTCCCGCGCGCCGCGAGGGTCTGGAGGATGGCGAGACGTGCCGGGTGGCTCAGCGCCCTGGCGGCGTCCGCCAGCCGCGCGAGGTCGGAGGGGAAGAGGTCGGCCTTGGACTGCATCTGATCGCTTATCGTCGCTATACGATAGCACAGCTCACCCGCCCCGTCAAGCGCGAGAGCGCCTCCTCGAGATTGCCTCCTGCGAGTTCCCCTCCCCGTGCGTTCGTGCAACGGGCGGAAGAGCTGGAGGGGAACGGCAGTCCCGACCGTACGGCTCTGTTACCTGCGCTGAACCTCCCGGCAGCTGGCGCCAGCTCTCGGCGGGGGCGGGGGTAGTTCCAACTCGTAGGCGGGTGCCCAGTCTCTGTTTCAGAGGCGTAGCGCTACGGAGGGGGGATCAGAACCTGTGGCCGGCCGGCGCGGCAGCAGTAGCGCCGCAGGCCGCGCGGCCGAACGCATTCCCCAAGGCTCCAGACGCAAGAAGGGGCTCCCAAACCTGCGTTTAGGAGCCCCTAGGCGTGCCCGAGACTGGAATCGAACCAGCACGTCCGCAAGGACACACGACCCTGAATCGTGCGCGTCGCACTCAGGAATCGCCTCTCAGGCTCCGCTAGGGGAGATCGCAAGACCGTACGCGTGGACGCAGCAGCAATAGAGCAGCAGCCCGCGCGTCGTCACGTCGTCAGTTAAGGAACGGGGCCCGAACCTACGGCGGCGCGATGACGGCTGTCCGTCGCGACCGTTGCCGGTCCCCGTGCACCGGGCCGGAAAGCCACTCGTCGTCTTCGGCGAGGTCGCCGTCACCGCTCGCTCGATACCATGCATGGCGCCCGTACGGTGAGGCGTACGAGCAGCAGCGGATCCGTACTCCATCTCCCTCGACGGTGCCACGAACATCTACTCGGCCACGGCACAAGGTTGGAAGAACCAAGAGCCCGGCTTTGTAGACCATCCGTTCGGTGTGGGGATGAGGGGACCGAGTTCCTCCACCTCAGGCTCCTCGTCGAGGGACCACACCCGCCAGAGCGTCCAGGCCGAATCGCGCTCGGCGGTTTGGCGCTCGTTCTCCGAGAGCCAGAAGCCGCGACCGGAGGAGCGAGGCCACGTCGTGGTCTTGATCTCGGCGTGGACCTCGGTGCCATCTGCCTCGAACGTGCGGAGGTCGTACCCGGAGTCCGTTCCCGTGATGGATACGAGTTCAACGCGTTTGGCAAGGTCTGGGCGCCCCCCCTCCGTGAGACGCTTCCGCTCACGCTCGTAGCAGAGCCGCTCTCCGCGCAGTCCGGTTCTCTCGCGACGGCGAGCAGCAGCCTCTCGGCGCGCGGCTTCCTCATCCCATTGGCGACCCTTCTTCGGCATAGGTGGAGTCACATCCCCCTCTAGTCGCGGGAGCACCATGTTCCCGATCACCCAGAGGTAGCCCTGAGCATCGAGGCGGGTAAGCGGGCCGTAGTGTGACTCCAGGCGCTCGGTCAGCGCGTCCAATAGCCGGAGGACGGCCTCGTAGCGATGCCATTCCACCCGGCCTCCGAACGGGCCACCGTATCCGTAGTACCGGAGGGCACGCCCGAACGCCGTCGACTTGACGGGTACGTACCGCTGCTCGGGGTCTGCGATGAACGCGAGGTACGCCATGAAGTCCCACGGACATCCAAGGCGTTTCTCGCGGAGGTACTGCGCGAAGGCGTCAAACCGGGGACCGAAGGCAGCGGGCTCCATGGGGCCAGAGAACAGGCGGAGCAGGTTCTCGTCCATGTCCCGCTTCTCAGCAGGCGCTCCGTCGCGTTGGGTGATGTAGAGCGCCCTCCCAGAGTTTCCACCCTCTCCGTACCGCATCTCCAGCAGGTTGCTCGACTGGAGCGTGGACTTGGCCACGTAGCGGGTGATACGGCCGGGTTCAGTCCTGGCGTGTTCCCACTCGCCGAGTCGTAGTTCGCGACGCGCATCCCGAT
>DUBD01000175.1 GCA_012960515.1 Bacteroidota bacterium
GCGGGAGAGCCGCAACAGCGGAGTCCAGCCGCGTCTCGACCGTCGCGCCATCGCGGAGGAGGAGAGCGGCGGAGCGAACGGGGCCGTCGGGGAGCGGCGCCAGCGCCTCGGCGGCGACCACGAGGTCCGTCCCGCCGTTCGCGCCCTGGAACGGGACCACGTCCAGCACGAGGTCTATGGTTTCGGCCGTCGCGTACTGCGAGGCGTCGGGGTTGTCCCGGCGGAGGCGCTGGTCCTGTTTGATGTAGTCGTCTGCGTCCGCGAGGGCGGAGCCGCGGTAGTTGACCGCCGAGGGCGCGTAGACGGCGTAGTCCCCGCTCCAGACGGGATCGTAGAAGACGTAGCGGAGGCCGGTCTCGTACTCCCAGACCTCGAAGTGCGGCGTCATCACGCTCTCGCCCATCGTCGTGACCTGCGCGTCTCCGGCGTAGAAGGCCTGGGTGAGCGTGGCGCGGTCCGCGGGCGATCCGTAGCGGACGTAGATCCGGCCGCGCGGCGTGTCGCGGCCGGGCTCGCTGCCCTCCCAGCCGAACATCACATCGGCTTCCAGCACGCGGGTGCGGTGTTCCAGAAGCCGCTCGTTCTCCGGCGTAAGGCGGCGCGGGTCCTGCTCAGCCCAGAACGCCTCCGCGTCGGCTGGCGGATCGTCCGGGCGGACGCGGGCGGGATCGTCCAGGTCGCGCGCGGCCTCGGGGGGGAGTGCGCGGATCGCCTCGCGATAGGCGCTGTCGGCCGCGGCGATCCGGCCGAGGCGGAAGAGGGCGGCGGCCTCCCACAATGTCTCGCCAGTGGACTCCGCCAGCCGGAGGAGGGCGTCGTGGTCGCGCTCGAAGACGAGGAGCGTGGCGAGGGGCTCGGCGAAGCGCACGCCGCCGTGGCGGACGGCGGACTGGAGGTGCGCCCGCGTCTCGCGCAGCGCGTCGTCCATGCCGGGGCGCGTGGTGTAGGGGTAGACCGCGCGGAGCTGTTGGAGGTCGTAGCGGCCGGGCCGGTTGAAGCCGTCGGTTTCCGCGCCGGAGGTGGAGCGGCGGGGGACGCCGGCCCATCGTGCGGGGCGCATCCCGGAGCCGCCGAACTGGACCTGGACCGCGAGGAAGTCCCGGTCGAAGAGGTACTCGTTGAGCGCCTGGCGACCGAGCTCGTCGTGGGCGTGCGGGCTAGTGGAGTCCGCCGCGAGGAGCCGCCTCGCGATGTCCGCGCGGATCATCCGCCGCGCGAAGGGTGGCCGACCGGTGAGGCCGAACCCGGTCTGACGGATCTGGAGCAGGACCGTGAGCAGGTCCGCGTCCTCGGGCGCATCGTCCAGCGCGCGGTTGACGAGGCGGCTGGCCGTGGCCTTTTCGTCACCTTCGAAGAACAGCTGGCGGGCGCGCTCGGCGAGCGTGAGGGAGTCCGCCGGGGATTCCAGCGGAGCCTGCGCGGCGAGCGGCAGGGCCCAGAGCGTGAGCAGGAAAGCGAGCAGGCGCATGGGGCAAGATGCGGTACCCCGTCCACAGACGCGAGGGACAACCGCGCCCCCGTCCTTACGCCGCCGCCAGCCGCTCGGGAGCGGGGGCGCGCTGTGTATCCGGCGCGAGGCCCCACGCCGCCAGCGTCACCAGCCCGATCCAGATCACGTCCGTCACCAGCAGGTGGACCACCTGCATCCAGAGCGGCGCGAGGAGCCAGACGTTGAGCGCGCCCAGCGCCATCTGGAATACGAACAGCCCCGCCAC
This sequence comes from Bacteroidota bacterium, assembly GCA_012960515.1. Taxonomy (GTDB): domain Bacteria; phylum Bacteroidota; class Rhodothermia; order Rhodothermales; family Rubricoccaceae; genus Rubricoccus. The sequence goes on from DUBD01000175.1 coordinate 1,716, forward strand.
CCCCATCGCGAAGCTGCGGGCGGGCGTCTCGCGCGTGACCCACGCGGCCCACCCGACGAGCGCGAGGACGACGAACGCGAGGGTGGGGTGGAGGAGGCGGAGGCTGACGAGGACGGCGACGACGGCGTTCTCTTCCGGCGAGAGCCCGCCCCGAAGCACGAGCGTATCGCCGAGGGCCGTGATCGCGCCGCTGGCGCCCAGCACCATCGTGCCCGCGAGGGCGATGCCGAAGGCCCACGCCCGGACGCCCCGCCAGCGGGGCAGCGCGCCGCCTCGCGTGGTCCAGACCGCGAGCGTGATCGCGCCGAGGAGGAGGAACGTGTTGAGCAGGTGTCCCGCGATCCAGAGCGCCCGCCCGATGCGCGCGTCGAAGGCGACGTACTCCAGCAGCACTAGACCCGCGCCGATGGCCGCCTCCAGCACCATGAAGAACACGGAGGCGCCCGCGGCCTTTCGCGCGCCCGAGCCCTTCGGGAACGCCCGCCAGACCGCCACGGCCATCCAGATCACGAGCGGCAGCGCGATCCCGCTCGTGACGCGGTGCCCGAACTCGATGAGCGTGTTGAGGCTCGGGTTCATCGGGATGACCTCGCCGTTGCAGGTGGGCCAGTTGGCGCCGCAGCCGGCCCCCGCGCCCGTCGCGCGGACGACGGCGCCCCACAGGATCACGAGCACCGTGTAGACGAGCGTCGTGAGGGCGAGCGTGCGTGCGGTCCGGGTGCGGGCGGCGTCCATGGGTCAGGGCCTCGGGGGAGGGCAACCTATGGCGGTCCAGCGGCTGGGATCCGCCCGGCCGTCTGGCTTCGCGCCCCTTTCGCGCCCCCTGCTGGCGGAGGGCGTGGGCGGGGCCTCGCGCTCGCGGACGGCGGCCGCCAGCGCGGCGCTCAGTTCATGCGCGGGTCGTCCGGGAAGTTGGCCAGCAGCGCGTACTCGCCGCCCATCTCGCGGAGGATCTGTCGCCAGAGCTCGTCGTCCTCTTCCGCGAAGGCGACGCCGGACGTGCCGTCCATGACGATCCACGAGCCGTCCTCCACCTCGGCGTCCAACTGCCCCGCGCCCCACCCGCTGTAGCCGACGAAGAAGCGGACGCGCTTCGGGTCGAAGCGGTGTGTGCCGAGGCCGGAGGCGAGCGAGTCGAAGTCGCCACCCCAATACACACCGTCCAGCACGGGCAGCGCGCCGTCCAGCGCGTCGCCGTAGGGGTGGAGGTAGTGGAGCGTGTCTGGCTGGACCGGACCGCCGTGCCAGAGCCCCGCGTCGAACGGGAGCTCGATCGTCGCGACCTCGGAGAGCTGGACGCGCGCCGGCCGGTTGAGCACGAGGCCGAAGGAGCCCTCCAGCGAGTGCTCGCACAGCAGGATCACCGTCCGCTTGAAGTTGGGGTCGGGCATCGGCGGCTCGGCGACGAGCAGCGAGCCAGGGACGGGCGGGGGCATGTGGTGGGACGGGTCGGGCGGGCGTGGATGAACGGCCGCCAGCGGGTCGGGTTCGCCGTTCGCGCGGATCGGCGCTGGCGCGATCTTGGCGCGATGGACTTCACGACCCTCCACGCCCTCGCCCACGAGTGGGACGCCCGCTGGCGCGGCGCGACCGTCACCGACGCGTGGACGCAGGGCGCCGACGAACTCAGCCTCGCGCTGGCGGCGCCCACCGGCGAGACCGACACGCTCCGCGTTCTCTGCGATCCGGCGCTCGCGCTCGTGTGGCGCCAGCCGGGCGAGTCGCGCAAGAAGACGAACACGGCAGACGTGCTGCCGGCGCTCGTCGGGCGCGAGGTGGCGGGGGTGCGCACGCCCGAGCGCGACCGGTTCCTGATTCTGGACCTCGCGAGCGCGGAGGGGCCAGACGCGGCGCTCTGGGTCCGGCTCTTCGGTCCGCGGCCCAACGCGATGCTGCTGAGCGACGAGACCGTCGTGGACGCCTTCCTCGGCGGCGATGCCGAGCCTCCGCGCACCCGCCCCGCGCCGCACCCCACCACTGCCGAGGACTTCCGCCAGCGGTGGCGGGCCGAGCGCAAGACGCTGGAGCAAGCCGTCCGCGCCGCGGTCCCGCTGATTCCGCCCGCGCTCGCCGCCGATGCCGTGCGCCGCGCCGGGCTGGACCCCACGGCGCCGCCTGCGGAGGTGGATCCGCTCGCGGTCTGGGAGGGCGTTGCGCCCGTCCTCCGCGCGATGGAGAGGCCTTCGGCGCATGTCGCGTGGCGCGGGCCCACGCCCGAGGCGCTGCTCCCCGCCCCGCTGGCGGTCCCGCCCGACGGGTGGAGGGTGGAGGCGTTCGCGGGGTTCGACGAGGCCGCGTCGGTGTTCGCGAAGCGGAGCCTGGCCTCGCGCCGGTACCGCGAACTCTACGCGCCCGTGGAGAAGGCGCTCGCGCGGGCGCACGGCAAGCGCCGCCGCTCCGCCGACGCCATGTTGGAAGAGCTCTCGCAGCCCTCGCGTGCCGACCGCTACGAGGCGTGGGGGCACCTCCTCATGGCACAGGCGACCGCCGAGGGACCCGGCCGCGAGTCCATCGAGCTGGCGGACATTCTCGGGGACGGCGAGCCGGTCACGATCCCGCTGGACCCGGCGCTCTCCGCCGTGGAGAACGCGCAGCGCTACTACGACAAGGCTCGGCGCACGCGGCGCTCGCGGGACGAAGCGGAGTCGCGGTGGGAAGCGGCCGCGTCGGAGGCGGAAGCCCTCGCCGACCTTCTCGCTCGCCTTCGTGCCACCGATGCGCTCCCGGACCTCCGCCAGCTGCTCGAGGCCGAAGCTGAGGCCATCGCGCAGGTCACGCAGCCGGGCGCGCGGGGAGGGGAGAGCGAGCCGTTCCATCGCTTCCCGCTCGGGGGCGAGTGGGAGGCGCTCGTCGGGAAGCACGCGCGGGGCAACGCGCACCTGACCACGCGGGTCGCCTCCCCGCACGATCTCTGGCTGCACGCGCGCGGCGTGCCCGGCAGCCACGTCGTGGTCAAGAAGTCCGGGCGCGATACCGTCGTGCCGCCGCCGGTCGTGGAGCGGGCCGCGCGGCTGGCGGCGCGGTTCAGCAAGGCGAAGACGCAGAGCCTGGTGCCCGTGCAGGTGACGGAGCGGAAGTACGTCCGACCGGTCAAGGGCGGCCCGCCGGGGCTCGTGCGCGTGGACCGCGAGGACGTGCTGCTGGTGGAGCCGGATCGTGGGGGTGGGGAGTAAGCAGTGGGAGGGTGGAGCCGTCGGCTCGCCGCGCTGGCGGTGCCTCTCGGCGTGAGCACACCGTCAGCCCCTCGCTGCTGGCCCTTCGTTAGCCGTCCACCTCGCGCTCGATCTCCAGCGCCGCCGCCACGAGGTCGTCGCGCATGCCTTCCAGCTTCTCGTGCTGGGCCACGTAGCGCTCCATCGCGTCCTTGAGCGAGGTGTCCTGCCGGACCACGGTCCGCTGGCGGCGCTCCTGCGCGTCCACCACCCGCTCCACGGCGGCCACGTGCTCCGCCTCCGCCAGCGCCTCGCGGATGGCCCCCGCGTCCACGGCGCCCACCTGCGACTCGTCCACGCGGTAGCGAACCCGCACGATGGCCTCGGCCACGATTTCCTTCGCGATGGCGGCGAGAACGGCGCGCGTCGGGTCGTCCGCCTCGGTCGCGTCCACCTCGATGGGGAGGAAGCGTCGGGCGGGCGTATCCACGTACTCGTAGGCGGTCCGGCGCTCGCGGCCTGGCTCGATGTCCACGAGCACGAACCCCTTGCGGGCGTCGAACTCCTTGAACGAGATCCGCTCGATGGAGGAGGAGTAGATGACCGGCGGCCCCTCGCCCTTCTCGAAGGCGTCGGCGTTGCGGTCCTGGAACCGGTGGATGTGGCCGAGCGCCACGTAGTCCACGCCGGGCGCCGCCAGCTGCCCGACGCTGAACGTCGGCTCGTGCGCGATGAGGCTGGCCCGCTCGCTCCCGCTCAGCTCCGAGCCCTGCACCGTGAGATGCGCCGCGACGACGGCCGGCATCGCCGGGTCCAACTCGCTGGCCGACTGGCGGACGAAGCCGGCATAGAGGTTCTCGATGGTGTCGCGGATCTCGTGCGGCGTCGCGCGGCGGTACGCCTCCCTGGAGAGGATCTTGGACCGGATGGGCCACGGCAGCGCGATGAGCTGCAGCGGGCCACTCTTCGTCTGGATCGGGTCGGACGGTCCGCAGAACGTCGGCGTGGAGAACACCTCCACGTTGCCCTCCAGCACGCCGAAGATGTCCACGGAGGAGGCCTTCCCGAAGCTCACCGGGTGGTCGTGGTTGCCCACGATCATCACGATGGGGATGCCGGCCTGCGCGATGGGCCGGAGCGCCTCGGCGAAGAGCTTCTGCTGCGTCGGCGTGGGGTCCGCAGTGCGGTACGCGTCCCCCGCGAAGAGGAAGACGTCCACGTCCTCCTCGATCGCGCGCTCCACCATGAAGTCGAAGCAGCGCTTGAAATCCAGGAGACGGGAGTTCAGCCCCGTCGCGGGGTCCAACCGGCCGTGCGTCTCGTAGCCGAGGTGGATGTCGGCGCAGTGGAGGAGCTTCATCGGGGAGGAGGGAGGGGCCAGTAGCCAGTGGGAGAGAGCCCCTACTGACTACTGGCCTATTCCCACTGGCTCAGATCACCAGCCGATGCGGCCGCCGCCCTCGGGCGGGGCGGGCGCCGGCGCCGGAGCGGGCGCCTGCTGGCGGTCACGCTGGCGGTAGTCGTCGATCATGCCGCGGGCGGCGTTCTGCTCCTCCCGGCTCTCGCTGGAGCCGCCAGACGACGGCCGCCGGGAGGTGCGGTCCCCGCTCCACGTCGCCGCCCCGCCGATGCGGGCGGACCGGCCGGCGGAGTAGTTCTCCGGCTTCTCGAAACGGGCGTCCGGGTCCAGCGCGACGGTGGAATCCGCCTGCAGCTTGTGGAAGAACGCGCCCACGTTGGGGAGCGCCGTCCGCGCGCCCTGCCCGAGCGCCGTCGTCCGGAACTTGATGCGGCGGTCGTTGAAGCCCGTCCACGAGCCCACCACGAGGTGGGGGTGCATCGCGATGAACCAGCCGTCCGCGTTCTCCTGCGTGGTGCCGGTCTTGCCCGCGAGGTCCAGCCGGCGGGTCGCGGAGAACCGGCTACCGAGGCTCCGCGCCGTGCCGCTCCGGATGACGCCGCGCATGGTGGACGCCGTGGTGTAGGCCACGGAGGGGTTGAGCACCTCGCGCCCTGCTGGCGTGAAGTCCTCGATCACGTTGCCGTAGCGGTCCTCGATGCGGTCCACGGCGAGCGTGATGTGCGGAGGCACCGCCGGGTCAGACGGTCGCTCCTCGCCCATCGTGGGGCCGTGGTAAATGCCGCCGCTGGCGATGGTGGAGTACGCCGCCACCATCTCCAGCAGGTTCACGTCGTTCGTGCCCAGCGCGATGGAGCGGACCGGCTCGATGGGGCTTCGGATGCCCATCTCCTCGGCGGTCTCCTTGATCTTCTCCGGCCCGAAGTGCTTCGTGATCCGCGCCGCGGCCGTGTTGACGGACCCCGCCAGCGCGGCGGCCACGGACATGTAGCCGCCGCCTCCGCCGGAGTTCTTCGGCGTCCAGTCCCCCCACTTGAAGGGGCCGCCGGAGACGTAGGACTGCGGGCTGTAGCCCTCGGCGAAGGCCGTCGTGTAGGCGAACGCCTTGAACGTGGAGCCCGGCTGGCGGCGCGCCGTGCCGACGTGGTCGTACTGGTCCGCGACGTAGTCCCGGCCGCCGACCCACGCCTTCACCTGGCCCGTCCGCGGGTCGATGGCGACGAGGCCCGCCTCCACGCGCGTCTTCACGGAGCGGAGGGAGTCCATGTAGGTCGGGTTCTGGCGGAGCTGCGCGATGGCGTCTTCGCGCGCCACGCCGTCGCGGCGGAGCCGCTGGTAGGACTCGGTGTCCGCGATGTACTCGTTGACGACGGCCGTATTCCGACGCCACCAGTAGCCGAACGGATCGCTGGAGGAGCCCCACGAACGGTCCGTGATGGCCTGGAGCTGGTCCATCTGCTCCGCCACGGCCTCCGCGGCGAGCTCCTGCATCCGGCTGTCGATCGTCGTGCGGATCACGAGGCCGTCGGCGTAGGGGTCGTAGTTGTTGCGCTCGGCCCACTCCTTGAACCACAAGCGGAGGACCTCCGCGAAGTGCGGCGCGAGGTTGTCCTCGTGGGAGTAAGGGTTGAAGGTGAGCTGGATGGGCGTGGCCTGCAGCTCTGCGAGGTCGCCGTCCAGCACGCCCTGGCCCGCCATGTTGGCGAGCACCTGGTTGCGCCGGCGGATGCTGTTCTCGTTGACGGACTCGAAGACGATCTCGCCCTCGGGCCGCCCCTTCGCGGGGTCGAAGTAGTCGTTCGCGGCGAGCATGCCGACGAGGACGGCGGCCTCCTGCGGGTTGAGGTCCGCGGCGTCCTTCGCGAAGTAGGTCTCGCTCGCGCTCTGGATGCCGTACGCGTTGTAGAGGAACGGGACCGTGTTGAGGTAGGCCTCCAGGATCTCGTCCTTGGTGTAGATCCGCTCGATCCGGATGGAGGTCAGGATCTCCTTGATCTTGCGGACGACGCTCTTCTCCCCGATCACGAAGTTGACGTCCTCGCGGTAGAGGTTGCGCGCGAGCTGCATCGTGACCGTGGAGGCGCCGCGGAAGTCGCCCTGCGTAATGGCGTCCTTGACGATGGCGCCCATCGCGATGGCGTCCACGCCCCAGTGGTCGTAGAAGCGGCGGTCCTCCGTGGCGAGGAGCGCGTTGGTGACGTGCGGAGAGATGGAGTCCAGCGGGACCCAGGTGCGGTTCTCGTTCTGGTAGTACCGCGCCAGCTCCACGTCGTCGGCGGTCATGACGACCGTGGCGAGGAGGTTCTTCGGGTTCTCGATCTGCTCCAGCGAGGGGAGCTGCGGCCAGAAGTAGGCCACCACGCCGAGCCCCGCCAGCCCGACGAGCGCGACGAGCGCGAGCACGACGGAGAGGGCGCGGAGCGTCCGCCGCCGCTGCGCGCTCCGGGGCGTCTGCGGCGGGGGAGGGGGCAGAACCACGCCCGAGGCGCCGTCCCCGCCGTAGTCCGGCGAGGCGAAGAAGGCCGCCAGCTCGGCGTCGTCGGAGGCGCCATCGCCGGAGCGGCGGGCCGCGGCCGGGCGGCTGGCGGAGCCGTCGGGGGAGTCGAAGAAGTCCGCGAGGTCGTCGCCCTCGGGGGCGTCGCGGCGGGCGTCGGCGTCGGCGAAGTATCGCTCGAGCTCGGCGTCGGAGTACGGTTTGTCGGCCATGCGGGAGGTCGCCGGTCAGGCGGTCGCGAGGGCGCGGGAAGTCAGAGGGAGGGCGGCGTGTCCGGTCCAGCGGAGGAGCTGGGGGCGGACGGCCTCGCCCGGGGCGGGCGCGTCGGTAACGGAGCCGATGCGGGCGAAGGTGCGCGCGCCGAACCAGTAGCCGGGGTTGAGGTAGACGCCGTGGGGCGTCTCGTCGAGCGCGTGCTGGTGGGAGTGGCCCATGACGACGAGGTCGGTGTCGTCCGCGCGGAGGAGGTCGTGGGCGGCCTCGGTCACACGGCGGTGGGCGTACGGGTCGGGTTCGCCGCTGGTCCCGAACGTGCGCGAGACCCATCGGGCCAGCGCGAAACCGGTGTCTCCGGGGAGGAGCGTCCGGTAGAGCCGGGCGGTGTGCGGGTGTCGCACGAGCGGCTGGAGGCGGTTGGTAAAACGGGAGATGGCCCGGTCGGGCGGCTCGAAGCCGTCCCCGTGGGCAATATAGGCGCTCCACCCCGCGATCTCGGTGCGCCACGCGCCCCGGTGGAGCACCACGCCGACCTCCTGCTCCATGAGGTCCACGTGCCACGGATCGCGGTTGCCGACGAGGTAGTGGACCTCGGCACCGGCATCGCACCAGTTCGCGAGGAGCCCGAGCAGGCGGAGGCCCCGTTTCGGCGCGAGGTGCTTGTACTCCACCCACTCGTGGAATACGTCGCCCACCAGCACGAGCCGGCCCCCCTCCATCACCTCGCGCTCGTGCGCCGCCAGTAGGGCGACGGCATCGCGCTCGGCCTCGTGCGTGGCCGCGTCGGGCTCGCGTCCGAGGTGGAGGTCGGAGAGGAAGAGGGTCATGCGCGGGGCGCTGGCGGTCGGAATGGGGGAGAACGGGCGGCGGCGGCGGGTCGTGCGGCTCCGCGGAGGCTCCGAGGGTTCTTCGCCGAGGGTTGCCACGCGCTGGCGGCAGCGGCACGGTGGGTCTCGCAACTTCGCCCCTCCCTCGCCGTTCCCGCCCGCACGTCCCCTTCGCACACTGTGGCCTCCCCCAACTCGTATCAGGCGCCGAGCGGGTTCTCGCTCATTCCGCCCGTCGTCAAGAACCTGCTCATCATCAACGGGCTCGTGTTCCTCGCGCAGCTCGTCTTCCGGATGCAGACGAGCGGGCAACTCGGTCTTGTAGAGGAGTGGTTCGCGCTCTGGCCGGCCGGCGTCCCGCGCGACGTCCCGCGGCCCGAGCACTTCGGCTCGTTCTGGCCCTGGCAGCTCGTGACGACGGCGTTCCTGCACGGCGACTTCTTCCACCTCCTGTTCAACATGTTCGGGCTGTGGATGTTTGGCGGGGTGGTGGAGCAGACGCTGGGCTCCAAGCGGTTCGCCATCCTCTACGCCGTCTGCGTGTTGGGCGCCAGCCTCCTCCAACTGGCGGTCGTCTCGTACCCGTTCCTGGGCGACGCCCTGCCTGCGAACGCGTTCTTCCCGACGGTCGGCGCCTCGGGCGGCGTGCTGGGCGTGCTCGCGGCGTTTGCCGTGCTGTACCCCAACCAGCCCATCTACCTCCTATTTTTGCCCGTCCCGATCCCGGCGAAGTGGTTCGTGCTCGGGTACGCCGCCATTGACCTCTTCGGCGGCTTCGGGTTCACGAACTCGAACATCGCTCACTTCGCGCACCTCGGCGGGATGCTCGCCGGGTTCCTCCTGCTCCAGTACTGGCGCGGCCGGTTGCCCGTTACGCCCTCCGCTCGCACCGTCTAGCCCCGTGCGCCGCCGCTGGCGGCGGCTCCCATGGCCGATCCGAACTCCCCCGTCACGCGGTTCCAGATCTGGCGCGCGGCGCTCCCGCCCGCCATCCGCATCCTGCTCACGATCAACGTCGCGACGTACGTCGTGTACGTGGTCTTCAGCATCTTCGGGCTGGGGGACTGGCTGTTGTGGCTGGCGCTCCCGCTGGACCCCTCGCGCCTGCTCGTGCAGCCGTGGAGCGTGCTCACGCATGGCTTCACGAACCTCTACGCCGGGTTCTTCGGGCTGATCTCGTTCGCCTTCGCGATGGCGTGGTTGAACTGGGTGGGCCGCGAGCTGGAAGAGACCTACGGCAGCCACCAGCTCTTCGGGCTCTACCTCCTCGCGACGCTCTGCGCCTCGCTGACGGGGATGCTGGGGCTGTCGGCCTGGGGCAACCAGCTGCTGCCGGTCTACGGTGCGTGGAGCGCGGTGGGAGCCGTGATCGTCTACGCGGCCGTGATGACGCCGGAGCGGGGCATCGGGCTGTGGCTGGTCGGCGTCATCTCCATGAAGTGGATCGCCATCGCGTTCATCGTGCTGGACCTCGCGTTCTCCCCGGTCTCGCTCAAGATGGCGCACATCGGCGCGTACCTCGTGGGGCTCGGGTTTGGCGTGCTGCAGAAGCGAGGGGTCGAACTCGGCGCCTGGGCGCGGCCGCTCTTCTCGCGAGGCGGTCGGAGCCGGGCCCCGCGGCCCAGCTACTCCGCCCCGAGCAGCGGATGGGCGGGCCGCGCCACGAGCGTGGCCACGCGGACCCGTGCGGAGCGCACGCCGCGCCGAAAAGCGAGCGCGCCGCGCCGCGCCGACGGCCCGCCGACGCAGGCGGACATCGATCGCATCCTGGACAAGATCAACGAGAAGGGGCTCGGGAGCCTCTCCGCGGACGAGAAGAAGGTGCTGGAGAAGTGGTCGGGCGGAGGGTGAGCACAGCCGACGCCCCGGTCTCCCACAAGCAGCAGCGTCCGTCGTGGGCACGGCGGGCGCTGGGCGGCATTCTGTGGGCGCTCGCCGCTCCGCTCTTGCTCGCGATCTGGACCGGCCTCGCGGCCGCCTACATCGACCCGCGGACGCTGTGGTGGCCGCAGCTGTTCGCCGTGGCCGTACCGTACGTCGCGCTCGGCGTGGTCGTGGCGCTGGCCATTGCGCTGGCGGTGGGGAGGAAAGGTCTCGCGCTCGCGCTGGCGGTCCCGCTCGTCGCGCTCGGGGTTCGGGCGGAGCCGTGGAGCCGCCTGGGCGAGGCGCCAGCGGACGGCGCCAGCCTCGCGCTGACCACGTTCAACGTGCCGCAGTGGCTCTCGGACGAGGCCATGCAGGACTCGATGGCGGCGTTCCTCCAGCGGGAGGCGCCGGACCTCGTCGCCATGCAGGACGCCTGGATCCGCGGCCCCCGCCGCAACCGCCAGCGCGACGCGTGGCAGGCGCCCCAACTCCGCGGCGTGGACGCGGTGGGCTATTCCGTGGAAGTCCCGCTCCTGCTCCCCGGCGTGGGCGGCTGGAAGCGCGATGCGACCGGCGTCCCGCTCCTCGTGCGCGAGGGCGTCCGCGTGGAAGAGCAAGAGGCCATTACGATCTCGGACCCTCGCGACAACAAGGCGTCACAGGCCATCCGCAGCGTGGTGGTCTTCGAGGGCCGCCGGTTCGTGCTCTACGACGTCCACCTCCGCTCCTTCGGCCAGGCGAAGCCGTGGGCCGACCCCAACTTTGCCCTCCTCCGCCCGAGCACGTGGGGCCCCAGCCTCTCCCGGCTGGCGGGCGTCTACCGCGACCGCGCCATCGACGTGGACCGCATCGTGGAGGCCATCGAGCGGGAGACGCTGCCGGTCGTCATCGCGGGGGACTTCAACTCGACGGCGGACAACTGGTCCTACCGCGAGCTCCGCCAGTCGGGCGGGGTCCACCGGCGGGACGCGTTCCGCGAGGCGGGAGACTCCGCGTGGGGCCGGACCTACCACGCGAGCACGCTCCTCGTCCGCATCGATCACGTGCTCGTGGACCCCACGCTCGCCGTCGTCTCGGCCGAGGTGCGGGACGTGGGCTTCTCGGACCACCGTCCGGTTCTCACGCGGCTCCAGTGGCGAGAAGAGGAGGCCAACTCAGCACAATGAGGCCGCCTGGGGTGGATCGGAACCCCTTGCGTTTCGTACCTCTCCGGTTCCCGTATCCGTACCTCCATGCGACTCGCGAACGCCGACCTGATCCCCTACACCCTCCACCTCGATCCCCCGGCGCGCATCGGTGGCGAGGAGGTGAGCGAGCGGCAGGGCGTGCTCCTCAAGATCGAAGCGGAGAGCGGCGAGATCGGCTGGGGCGATTGCGCACCACTGCCCGGGGTCTCGCGCGAGACGCTGGAGGAGGCCACGGCCACGCTCCGCGCGCTGGCGGATAGCCTCGCCGAGCACAGCCTGGACCCCCGCCTCTTCATCGACCCGACGGGCCCGGTCGCGCGAGCGCTGGACGCCGCCTCCCCGGCCCCGAGCGTCCGCTACGCGCTGGACCTCGCGCTGTTCAGCCTCGGCGCGGACGTGCACGGGCGGAGCCTCGCGCAGGCCCTCCACCCGGACCCGGCCGTCGCGCTGCCGATGTGCGGGCTGCTCCAGGGGGACCGCGAGCACGTCCTCGCCGACGCGCGGCGGATGGCTGCGGCCTCGTACCGCGCCGTCAAGGTGAAGGTGGGGCGCGGCGACCTCGACGACGAGATCCAACTGGTCCGCGACGTGCGGAAGGCGCTCGGTGCCGGCCCGGAGCTCCGCCTGGACGCCAACCGCGCCTGGACGGTGGAGGAGGCCACGGCTTTCGCCGAGGGCATCCGCGGCTCCGGCCTCACCTACATCGAGGAGCCGCTGCAGGACCCGACGGGGCTCCCGGCGCTCTGGATGGACACCGGGCTGCCCATCGCGCTGGACGAGACGCTGCAGGTGCCGGAGGGGCAGGCCTTCGTGCGCGGCTGGGTGGCCGCCGCCGTGATCAAGCCGTCGCTCGTCGGCGGCATCGGACGGACGCTCCAACTCGCGGCACTCGCTCGCTCCGTTGGGGCGCGGCCGGTGATCTCGAGCGCGTACGAGAGCGGCATCGGCCTGCGCGGGCTCGTCGCGCTGGCGGCGGCGACGGACGCGGAGCCGGCCGGGCTGGACACCGCCCGCATCATGCAGAACGACGTGCTCTCCGAACGCCTCCCCCTGGAGGGTGCCTTCGTGGACGTCCCCGCCCTCCTCGCGCGGCCCCTCACGATGGCCGAGGGCATCTCCGCGTAGCGTGCGCGATCCCGTCGCTGAACGCGCCCGCCAGCGCCCCGGAGGGGCCGCGGTGGTGGGCGACGGCGCGCGGACGTGGACGGCGTGGGATCGCGAGATCGACCGGGCTGCCGCCGGGCTGGCGGCGCTCGGCGACGAGCGGATCGGCCTCCGGGCGGCGGACCGCCTGACCCTCGCGACGCTTGCGCTCGGGGCCGTTCGGGCGGGCGTGACGGGCGTGCTCGTGCCGGTTCGCTGGCCCGCCGCTCTCGCGGCGAACTCGCTTCGATCCGCCGGCGTCCGCATCGCTGTCAGCGATCTCCCGATCCCCGGGCTCCGGACGGTCGGCCCCGGCGAACTGGGCCGTCAGCCGGCCGTGCGGGCCGCGGACCCCGGGGCGCTGACGGTGTTCACGTCCGGCTCCACTGGAGCGCCGAAGGCCGCGCTGCTGCCGTGGGGCGCGCTGCTCGCGAGTGCGAAGGGCGTAGCGCCGCACGTGGGGCTCTGCGAGGGGGACCGGTGGCTGCTGGATCTGCCCGTGGCGCACGTTGGAGGGCTGGGAGTCGTCATCCGGTGCGCGCTGGCGGGGGCAGCGGTGGCGGTCCCAGAGCGCGGGTGGAGCGTCGCGGAGTCCGTGGAGGCGTTGCGGCCCACGCACGTGTCGTTCGTCGCGACGCAACTCCGGCGGCTGCTGGAGAGCGGCGGCGACCGCTCGTCGCTGCGCGCCGTCCTTCTCGGGGGCAGCGCGATCCCGGCCGACCTCCTCCGCCGCGCCACGGAGGCGGGCCTTCCCATCGCGACCTCGTACGGGCTGACGGAGATGGCGTCTACGGTGACGGCATCCGCCAGCCGGACAGACCTGGGGACATCCGGGCGGGTGCTCCCCGGCCGCGAGGTCCGCGTGGAGCGAGGCGAGATCGAGGTCCGGGGCGCCGCGCGGTTCGCGGGCTATCTCACGCCGGACGGGCTGGCGGCGCCCTTCGACGCGGACGGCTGGTTCGCGACGGGCGATCTCGGGCGGTTCGATGCGGAGGGGCGACTGCTCGTGGAGGGGCGCGCTGGGCTCCGGTTCATCTCCGGAGGCGAGAATGTGCAGCCGGAAGCCATCGAGCGCGCGCTGCTGGCGCTCCCAGGGGTGGCGGAAGCCGTCGTGGTGCCCGTCGCAGACGAGGAGTTCGGGCAGCGTCCGGTCGCGTTCGTCCGCACGTCCAGCGGGACGGCCCCCGATGCCGCCGGGCTGGCGGCGGCGCTTCGCGAGACGCTTCCGGGGTTCATGGTGCCGGTCGCATTCCTCGCGTGGGACGGCGCGCGCGGGATGAAGCCTGACCGACAGGCGTTGGCGGCGACAGCCCGACAGGTGCGGTCGTGAGCCGTGAGACGGACCCCGTCCGCGGCCTCGCCCTCCGGCTCATGGAGGACCTCGGTCGCGACCTCCTCGGCGAACCGCTCCAGGCGCGCGGGTGGAGCTTTGGCTACGATCGGGCGCGTCGCCGGTTGGGCGCGTGCCATCCCGCCTCGCGCCGGATCACGTTGTCAGCAGCGCGCGCCGATGAACTGGCAGAGGCCGAGGTGGAGGACACCATCCGGCACGAGATCGCGCACGCCATCGACTGGGAGCGGCGCGGCACCACTAACCACGACGCCACGTGGAAGGCGGTGGCGAGGGCGTGCGGAGCGTCGCCTTCGCGCACGTTCAAGGGCGACCTCGCCCACGCCGACGCGACCTATGAGGGGACATGCCCATCGTGCGGGATCACCGTCGGGTTCTACCGCCAGCCTGTCCGTGCGCACCGCTGCCGCGCGTGTCATCGGGCAGGTCAGCCTGCATTCCTACGCGTCACGCACTCACGTTCGGGGCGGGTGATCTGGCCCGGTGGGGAGGAGGCGGGGGGATTCGCAGGATGGGCCGGGTTCGAGGCGAGCTGTCCTGGGTGTGGGAAGACGGTCCGCAAAGCAAGGCACCCGAGGCGGCCGCAGGCGTGCGGCGCGTGCTGCGAGCGCCATGCGGCCGGCCGGTACGACGAACGGTTCCGGCTGGTCTTCAGGCGACCATCCTAAGGCGCGCCCAGCTGGCGGTAGCGTCCGCCAGCGCAGAAACACGAGCGCCCCTCCTCGGCAGAGCCGGGGAGGGGCGCAAGAGTGGAGATGCCGGGAGTCGAACCCGGGTCCGAATGAACTGTCAGTCCAGGCGTCTACGATGCGTAGTCAACTGTTCAGAAGCTTAGCCCCTCGGGAGTGAGCCGCTGACGAGCGACCCGAGAGGTGCAGGCTGATGGGTCTTAGCGCATCGGTCCAGCCGGAACCTCAGCGCGCAGCCTATCTGAGTATGGTACCTCGGCCCGGGCCAATAGGCGAGCCCGGACAGAGATAGCTAGCGGGTGTAGTTACGCCGCGAGCGCGTAGGAGTAGTCGTTGGCAACTATCCTGATTTCCCAATGAGGGTCACGGGGGTATTGGGAACCCCCCGGCACGCAGCCTGCTGACCTGCTCACCCGTCGAAACCGTGTCATCCCCAGTATGGAAAAGAGCGCGAGGCGGGAGCGAAAGCTCCGGTGCCCCGTGTCGGAAGCTACAACGGCGGCGGGGTGGGGATCGTGCCGCCGCTGGCGTGAGCTTCGCGCGAAGGCCCCGCCCCGCTGGCGGACGCTACGAAGCGCGCCGAGCGTTCGCCTACCCCTACCGCCAGCGCGCGGCGGTCGTCGTCAGGTGCGCGAGGTGGTGCCGGCCGTGCCACGCATACATCCCCGCCGCGTAGCGGAGCGAGAGCACGCGGTCCCCGACCGGGTGCACGAACGCGCGGTCCCAGTCAGCGGGACGGAGCGTCCGCATCAGCCCGACCCATCGCGCGTGGAGCGCGTCAAGAAACGCGAGCGGGACCCCCACCGGGAGCGCCTGCACGTCGCCGAGCCCCGCCCACGCCGCCTCGTCGTACGCCTTGATGACGGGTTGGTCCTCGGTCAGCGTCCACTTAAAGCGGACGAACGCGTGGAGGTGGCTGTCCGGGACGTGGTGGATGATCTGGCGGAGCGTCCAACCGCTGGGGCGGTACGGCGTGTCCAACTGCGCCTCTGTCAGGCCGTCCGCCGCCTCGCGCATCTGAGCGGGAAGCGCCGCGATCTGCCCGATCCACGTCTGCAGCGTCTCGTCCGAGATCGAGCCCTCGTGATCGAACGTGCCGATGGGGTAGCGGAGGCGGTCCGTCATTGGACGGGGAAGTCGCGGTAGGTGCCGGGGAAGGGCTCGTGCCAGAACGTGAAGTGCCACCACTCCTTGGAGTAGTTGCGGAAGCCGTGCGCTTCCATCGCGCTCTTGAGCCGCTGGCGGTTGCGGGCGACGGCGCCAGAGGCGCGCGCGGTCGCGCTCTGCGGGTCCAGGCAGTCGTACGCGGTGCCCATGTCGAGGTCTCGCTCGTCCAGGCGTTCGCCGCGAGGGGCGTCGCATCGCGCGAGGCGATCCGGGCTCGGAAACGACGTAAGAACGGCGTCGGCGGCGGGGAGACGGACGAGCGTGAGGTCCACGGTGGAGCCTCGGCTGTGCCCGCTCCGGCTGGCGATGTAGCCGCGGCGGAAGAGAGCGCCGCGGGCCTCGTCCGGGTAGAACGCCGTCTTCATGGAGGCGTCCGAGCCGCGAGCCCACCGCGCGAAGTGGTCCACGGCCTGCTGCGGCCGGTAGCAGTCGTACCCCTTGAGGCCCAACCCCTCAGGCGCGAGGTCCGCCGCGACCGCCGCGAGCGCCTCGGCGGCGCGCTCGGTCAGGATGCACTCCGGCGCGAGGTACCCATCGATGGGCTCGCCGACGAAGTTGTAGGCGGTCGTATACCGCATCTCCTGCGCGATGCCCGGCGCGTACTCGCTCAGGCGCACGAACTGGTCTGGGAGCGGCGGCCTCTCGGTCGTGTCGGGCTCGGCGGGAGCTTCCGCCAGCCGGGCGCTGGCGGTGTCCGCGAGCGCGGGGGGAGGAACGTCGGCGGTCTCGGGCTCGGCGGTGCCGAGGCAGCCGGCCAGCCAGAGGAACGGGAGGAGACGGAGCATGGGGGCAGAACGGCGCGTCGGAGGGCGGTCGTGCGCCGCGCCAAGCTACCGGCGCGGAGGGCAGGCGAGGGGAGCGGGTAGATTCCCGGACGCCTCTCGTGTCCGAATGCCCTCGCCTCTCGTCGTCATCGCCGCCGTCGTCGTCCTCGGAATCGGGGCGCAGTGGTTGGCCTGGCGGTTCCGCCTGCCCTCCATCCTGTTGCTGCTCGTGTTCGGGTTCCTCGCCGGGCCCGTCGGCGGGCACTTCGGCCTCGGGCTGATCCCGCAGGAGGCGCTCCAGGGCGAGTGGCTGTTCCCGTTCGTCTCGCTGGCGGTCGGCATCATCCTGTTCGAGGGCGGGCTCACACTCCGGTTCGACGAGCTACGCGAGGTCGGGAAAGCGGTCTTCAACCTCATCACCATCGGCGTGCTGGTGACGGGCGTGCTCGGGAC
>DUBD01000176.1 GCA_012960515.1 Bacteroidota bacterium
CCCTCCGCTGGACCCGGACCCCGCGTAGGCCCCACAAACAGAGCGCCCCGCCTCCCAAAGGAAGCGGGGCGCCGCGCGCTGGCGGAGCGCGTCCGCCAGCGGAGAGAGCCGGAGCTACTCCACCGTGGTCTCGGCGGGCTGCTGCTCCACGATCTCCGGAGCCGTCTCGGCCGGGGTCACCACCTCAGAGGCGGCGGCCTCCTCGGCGAGGGGCTCCCCCAGGCCGGGGTCGCCGACTGGCATCGTGACCTCCTCGATGCCGTCCACCGGCACGAGGTCCGCTTCGCCGACGGTCTCGGCGCCGTCGCCCGCGATCAGCGGGGCGATGACGAGCGCGACGACGGAGATGAGCTTGACGAGGATGTTGAGGCTCGGGCCGGAGGTGTCCTTGAGAGGGTCGCCCACGGTGTCACCCACGACGGCCGCCTTGTGCACGTCGGAGCCCTTGCCGTAGGTCACGCCGTCGAACTCCACGCCGCCCTCGATCCGCTTCTTCGCGTTGTCCCACGCGCCACCGGCGTTGGACTGGAAGATGGCCATGAGCACGCCGGAGACGGTCACGCCCACGAGCAGGCCGCCGAGCATGTCCTTGGAGATGAAGCCGATGATGACCGGCGCCGCCAGCGCGAGGAGGCCCGGGAGCACCATCTCGCGGATGGCGGCCTTGGTGGAGATGTCCACGCAGCGCGCGTGGTCCGCCTTGGCCGTGCCCTCGCGGAGGCCGGGGATCTCGTTGAACTGGCGGCCGACCTCCTTGATCATGTCGCCGGCCGCGCGGCCCACCGCGTTCATCGCCATGGCGGAGAACACGAACGGGAGCATCGCGCCGAGGAGCACGCCTGCGAGGATGATCGGGTTGGCGACGTTGATGGTGTCGATGCCGGCCTGCTGCATGAACGCCGCGAAGAGCGCGAGCGCCGTCAGCGCGGCGGAGCCGATCGCGAAGCCCTTGCCGATGGCCGCGGTCGTGTTGCCGACGGCGTCCAGCGTGTCGGTCCGCTCGCGGACCTCCGGCGGGAGCTCCGCCATCTCCGCGATGCCGCCCGCGTTGTCCGAGATCGGGCCGTAGGCGTCCACCGCCAGCTGGATGCCGGTGACGGAGAGCATGCCGAGCGCCGCGATCGCGATGCCGTAGAGCCCCGCGAAGTAGAACGAGCCGATGATGGCCAGCGCGAGGACCACGGCCGGGAGGCCCGTGGAGTACATCCCGACGCCGAGGCCCGCGATGATGTTGGTCGCGGAGCCCGTGACCGACTGGCGGGCGATGTTGGTGACCGGGGAGGTGTGGGTCGCCGTGTAGAACTCGGTGATGAGGCCGATGAGCGTGCCGGCCGCGAGGCCGATCACGACGGCCCAGAAGACGCCGAGTGCGGTGTACTCCTTGAACCCGACGATGGGGGTCGTGGCCTCGAACGTCTCTGGCAGCATCATCGTGATGATGAAGAAGCTCAGGACGGCCATGAGCCCGGCCGCGCCGAACTCGCCGATGTTGAGCGCCCGCTGCGGGTTGCCGCCCTCCTTCACCTTGACGAAGAAGGAGCCACCGATGGAGACGAGGATGCCCACGGCCGCGATCACGAGCGGGAGGAGGACCGCGCCGAGCGACATCCCGCCCGCGGCGGTGAGGGCGCCCGCGAAGGCCGCACCGAGCACCATCGCGCCGATGATGGAGCCGACGTAGGACTCGAAGATGTCAGCGCCCATTCCGGCCACGTCACCGACGTTGTCACCGACGTTGTCGGCGATGACGCCGGGGTTTCGAGGGTCGTCTTCCGGGATTCCGGCTTCGACCTTGCCGACGAGGTCGGCTCCAACGTCCGCCGCCTTCGTGTAGATGCCGCCGCCCACGCGCGCGAAGAGCGCGATGGAGGAGGCGCCGAGGGAGAAGCCGGCGAGCACGTTGAGCACGCGGGTCACCTCGAGGCCTTCGAGGATGCCGTCGGTGCCGTCAAACATGCCGCTGTAGACGACGAAGAGCGTGCCGAGGCCGAGGAGGCCGAGGCCGACCACGGAGAGGCCCATGACCAGACCGCCGGAGAACGCGACGTTGAGCGCTTCGCCGAGGCCCGTCCGTGCGGCGTTCGTCGTGCGGACGTTCGCCTTCGTGGCGACGCGCATGCCGAGGAAGCCCGCCAGCCCGGAGCAGAGCGCGCCGGCGATGAACGAGAGCGCGATGAGCGGGGAGGAGTCCTCGCGGCCCATGTTCACGAGCAGGAGGAGGGCCGCCACAACGACGACGAAGACGGCGAGCACGCGGTACTCGCGGCGGAGGAACGCCTTGGCGCCGTCCTGGATGTCAGCGGCGATCTCCGCCATCCGGTCGGTGCCGACCGGCTGCTTGGAGACCCACTGGGTCCGGAGGAAGGCGTAGGCCAGCGCGATCGCTCCCGAGACGGGCACGAGGTACGCGAGGAGGTTCTGGTCCATCGGGTAGACTGGGTGAGGTTCGGGTGAGGGGCCCGCTGGCGGCGCGCGTGCGTGAGAGCGGGGGAGGCCGCTTAGCGCCGGTTGAACCGGTTCATGGCGGCCTGGAGGCCGTCCTGCGCGAAGGCGAGGGCGGCGTCCGCGGCGAGGCTGACCGCGTCCGCGGCGGCGTCGCGCTGCTCGTCCGAGAACGGCGAGAGCACGTAGTCCACCTGCTGGCCCGGGGCGAAGCTATTCCCCACGCCGATGCGTAATCGGGGAAACTCGGTGGAGCCCAGCGCGTCCGCGACGTCCTGGAGACCGTTGTGGCCGCCCGCGCCGCCCTTGGGGCGGAGCCGGAGTGCGCCCACGTCCAGCGCGAGGTCGTCGTAGACGACGAGGAGGCGATCCGGGGGCACGCCGTAGCGCTCCATGAGCGCCGTTGTGGGGCCGCCGCTCCGGTTCATGAACGTCTGCGGCTTGGCGAGCAGTAGCTCCGTGCCGTCCGGCGCGTGCGCCGTCGCGATGAGGGCGCCGTCCAGGCGGGCGGTCAGCGCCACGCCGAGGGCGTCCGCCAGCCGGTCGATCGCGGCGAAGCCGACGTTGTGGCGCGTGCCGGCGTACTGCGGGCCGGGGTTGCCGAGCCCGACGAGGAGGGCCTCCGGGCTGGCGGCCGGCGCGGCGGGGCCGCGGGAGAAGAGGCGGGAAAGGAGTCCCATGGGGGAGGGGCCGAAAACGAACGTAGGGGCGACCCGGAGGATCGCCCCTACGTGGGGTGGGTGCGGGGGAGGTTACGCCTCCGCCGAGGCCTCGGCCGCATCGCCCTCCGGGGCGACGGCGTCCAGGCCGGTGATGCCCTCGTCCTCTTCCTCGGTGGCCTCCACGCGGGGGGCCATGACCGTGACGATGGTGCGGACGGGGTCCGTCAGCACCTCGATGGTGTCGCCGAGGCTGAGGTCGCCGACGTGGAGGGAGTCGCCGACCTGCATCGTGGAGATGTCGATGGAGACGTGGCCCGGGATGTCCTTCGGCAGGCTCGCGATCTCGAGCTCGTGGAGCGGCTGTGCCAGCTTGCCGCCGGCCTTGACGCCTGGCGCGGCACCCTCGAGGTGGATCGGGATGGTGAGCGTGAGCTTCTGGCCCTTCGTCAGCGCGAGGAAGTCCGCGTGGATGGGCGCGTCCGTGATGGGGTGGAAGTCCACGTCCTTGAGGATGGCCTCGTGCTCCTCCCCGTCGACCGTGACCAGCACGCGGTAGGTCTCCGTGGTGTGGATGAGCGGGCGGAGGTCGAGCGCGGGGACCGAGAAGTGGACCGGCTCGGTGGAGGGGCCGTAGAGCACGCAGGGCACGCGGCCCTCGTTACGGGTGGCCTTGGTCGCCTTCTTGCCCGTATCGCGGGAGGCGGCAGCCGTGAGGGTGATGGAGTCCATGGATCGTAGGGTGTCAGGTGCGGATGAAGCCGTATTCGCGGCCGGTGGCCGAGACGTGGAAGACGCGGTAGCCCGCGCCTCGGAGGGCCGCGATGGCCTCGCGCGTAGCGCCGGGGCCAATCTCGGGAAAGCGGTGGTGGAACTCCACGAGGAGCTGGCGGACGTCGGCGCCGGAGCGGAGGAGGTCGGTGAGAACCTCGTACTCGGCGCCCTCGACGTCCATCTTCAGGAGGTCCACGTGGTCGTGCCCGTTCTCGCGCATCAACGTCGCCAGCCGGCGGCCGTCCACCTCCACGGCCTCGCCGCGGGTGTGGGTGCCGGTGAGGGCGGAGTGCGAGAGGACCCCCTCCGAGGCGTTGGCGTAGAGCGCCAGCGGGCCGTCGGTGGCAGCGAGCGCGACAGGCCGCGCGTGGAACCGCTCGGGGAGGGCCTGCGCCTCCAACCAGGTCTGGCTCTCGGGCGTGGGGTCGAAGGCGTGGATGGTGACGCCGAAGCGTCGGATGAGCTCGATGTCGAACGACACGTCGTCGCCGATGCCGACGGAGTAGACGACGCTCTCAGGCGTGAGGGAGCCGGCCACGATGTGCCACGCCCCGTAGCCGCTCGCGAGGTCCCCACCGACGGCCACGACCTCCCGGTGCACGTCCGGCCGGACGTACACGTCGCGCCCAGCGGCGGCACGGAACCGCCAGCGCGCGCGTCGGAGGACGTTCTTGACCGTCTCGTTCATGGCCAGGGCGAGGCCGGGGTTACTCCGCGAAGAGAGTCGAGATCGACTCGTCGGTGTAGATGCGGTGGATGGCGTCGGCGAAGAGCGGGGCGACGGTGATCACCTCGATCTTGTCGCTCTCGCGCTGGAGCGGGATCGTGTCCGTGACGATGAGCCGCTTGAGCGCGCTGTTCTCGATCCGCTCGTAGGCGGGGCCGGAGAGGAGCGGGTGGGTGCAGAACGCCTGGATCTCGAGCGCGCCCTCGCGGTGGAGGGCGTCCGCCCCGGAGGTCAGCGTCCCAGCGGTGTCCACGAGGTCGTCGATGAGGAGGCAGTTCCGGCCCTCCACGTCGCCGATGATGTTCATGACCTCCACCTCGTTGGCCACGGGCCGGCGCTTGTCGATCAGCGCGAGGTCCGCGCCGAGGCGTTTGGCGTAGGCGCGGGCCACCTTGGAGGCGCCCACGTCCGGGGCCACGACGACGAGGTTCTCGCGGAAGCTCGCGCCGAGCGGGTTCGTCTCCAGCCACTCCTCGAAGACGACGGAGCCGTAGAGGTGGTCCACCGGGATGTCGAAGAAGCCCTGGATCTGGGCCGCGTGGAGGTCCATCGTGAGGACGCGGTCCACGCCGGCCTCCTCCAGCATCCGCGCCAGCATGCGGCTGGCGATGCTCACGCGCGGCTGGTCCTTGCGGTCCTGGCGGGCGTAGCCGAAGTACGGGATGACGGCCGTGATGGTCTTGGCGCTCGCGCGGCGGGCGGCGTCCACCATGAGCAGGAGCTCCATCCAGTGGTCCGCGGGCGGCGGCGTGGACTGGATGACGAAGACCTCCGCGCCTCGGATGGACTCCTCGTAGCGGACGTAGATCTCGCCGTCGGAGAAGTTGCGGAGCGTGACGTCCCGAAGGCCGCCGAACTCTTGCGCTTCGTCCGCGATGCGCTGCGCCAGCGCCGGTACGCACCGGCCGGCGAAGAGCATGGTGGGGGACTCGTGGAGCGTGGGCATCGGGGCCGCGGGGGTGGGGGACGCAGAACCGCCAGACTAGGCCCGCGCGCGAGATGGGGCTAGGCCAGAGCAAGCGTTTCACCCCATTTCCGCCGGGCGGCGCGCGCCGTGAGCCCTCCGCCGCCGCCGGCTGGCGGTTGCCCCGGAAGGATTCGAACCTTCTCTAACGGTTCCAAAGACCGCTGTGCTGCCGTTACACCACGGGGCAGGGTCCCGACGCCGTTCGCGACACACCTTCGCGGCGAGCGGCACGGAACGGCGCGAAACTACCGACCGCGCCCGGTCGCTTCCGGGATCGCCGCGCCCTTGCCCCGGTTTTCACCACCCGATGTCTGCTCTCTCCCGCCCCGACGCCCCCCGCGATGCCATCGGCGTGCTCGGTGGGCTGGGGCCGCACGCCGGCCTGGACCTCGTCCGTAGCATCCTGGATGAGACGGCCGCCCGCCGCGACCAGGAGCACCTGCCCGTCGTCCTGGTCTCCGTGCCCGGCCGCATCCCGGACCGCAGCGCGTGGCTCGCAGACCGCTCCGCGCCAAGCCCGGCCCCGCCCATGCTCGCCGTCCTCCGCCAGTTGGACGAGGCCGGTTGCGCCGTCGCGGGCATCCCATGCAACACGGCCCACGCGCCGCCCCTGTTCGACGCGCTGCGCGAGGGGCTGGCGGAGGAGGGGCGCGAGCTTCGGCTTCTCCACATCGTGGATACCATTGTGGATCGCGTGCGCGAGGTGGCGCCGGGCGCGGAGCGCGTCGGCGTGCTGGCGACGAGCGCGTCTATTCAGAACCGGCTGCACGAGATCGGGCTGGAGGCCGCGGGGATGCACGCCGTCGTGCCGGATGCGGAGCACCAGGCCCGCGTCCAGGCCTCCATCTTCGACGAGGACTGGGGGCTGAAGGCGGTTTCTAGTCCGCCAGACCCGCGCGCTCGCGAGGCGCTGCACGCAGCGACGGAGCACCTGGTCCGTGAGGGCGCGCAGGCGGTCATCCTCGGCTGCACGGAGCTGCCGCTGGCGGTGCCCGAAGCCGTCCACGAGGCGACCGGCGTTCCGTTCGTCTCGTCTACGCGGGCCCTCGCGCGGGGCCTCATCCGCGCCACGTTCCCACACAAGCTCCGCCCGAGCCCGTCCGCCAGCGGGGCGTGACCGTTCGCCCATCGCGACGGGTTCGGCCTCTTTAGCCAGGAGTCTGGGCCGCTATCTTCCCCGCCCGGCTCCCTGACCCTTTCGTTCGGCTCATGCTTCGCGAGCGCAGCTTGCTCCTCCAGCGCGGCCTCTTCGTCGCTGACCTCGCCCTGATCGCCCTCGCGTGGGCCCTCGCGTGGGTCCTCCGCTTCGAGGTGCTGACGCCACCCGAGTGGGTGCCGTTCGGGTACTACGCGCGGTTCCTGCCGTTCGTCCTCGCGCTGTGGGGCGGCGCGCTCCTGCTCTCCGGGCTGTACCAGACGCGCCGGGCGCAGCGGCTGACGCTCGTGATCTGGGCCGTCGGGCGGGCGGTCGGGCTGAGCCTGCTGGTCTCGCTCGGGGCGGTGTTCTTCTACCGCGAGTTCTCGTTCTCGCGGCTGCACATGCTGCTGTTCGGCGTCACGTCGTCCATGTTCCTCGTGGGGCTCCGGCTGGGGATCTACGCGGTCCTCCGGCGCGCCCGCCAGCGGGGGCAGAACACCCGCCGCGTGCTGATCGCAGGGGCCGGAAAAGCGGGGCAGCGCCTCGCGCGCGCCTTCCGCCACTACCCATGGATGGGCTTCGAGGTCGTCGGCTTTCTGGACGACCGCGGGGACGAGGTGGAGGCGGAGCCGCCGGACCCGTTCTACCCGGAGCAGACGGGCCGCCCGCGCGTGATCGGGACGCTGGAAGAGGCGGACGCCGTGCTGGATCGGTTCATTGACGAAGGGCGGCCGGTGGACCTCGTCTACGCCGCGCTCCCGCTCTCGGCCTCGCGGAAGCTTCAGGCGCTGGCGGACGTCTGCTCCACGCACACGGCCTCGCTCGCGCTCGTGCCGGACCTGTTCCAGTTGGACCTGCTCCTCAACAGCCGCGTCTCAGACGTGGACGGGATGCCGGTGATCCACCTCATGGACGAGGCGCCGTTCGACATCCGGACGGTCCTCAAACGGGTGCTGGACGTGGCGTTCTCGGCGGCGGTCCTCCTCGCGCTGTCCCCCTTGCTGCTGGCGATCGCCGTGGCCGTGAAGGTGTCCAGCCCGGGGCCGGTGTTCTACCGCCAGCGGCGGATGGGGCTGAACGGGCAGACGTTCGAGATGCTGAAGTTCCGCTCGATGCCCGTGAACGCGGAGTCCGCCAGCGGGGCGGTGTGGGCCAAGGCCGGCGAGAACCGCGCGACGCGCGTCGGCGCGTTCCTGCGCAAGACGAGCCTGGACGAGCTGCCGCAGTTCTTCAACGTGCTCCGCGGCGACATGTCGGTCGTGGGGCCGCGGCCGGAGCGGCCGGTCTTCATCCAGGAGTTCCGCCACCGGATCCCGGGCTACATGCTCCGCCACAAGGCGAAGGCGGGCATCACGGGCTGGGCGCAGGTCAACGGCTGGCGGGGCGACACGAGCCTGGAGAAGCGGATCGAGTACGACCTCTACTACATCCAGAACTGGAGCCTCACCTTCGACCTCAAGATCATGGCCATGACCGTCGTCAAGGGGTTCGTCAACGAGAACGCGTATTAGAGGTCAGAGCGGCGAACGCAGAACGGAGAAGAGGGCGACCGATCGTCGCGCCAGGAGAGACCGCCAGCGGCGCGGCGGGACATCGAGGAACGGACGTTGGCGTACGCAGTGCGTGCCGTCCGCTTGTTCCGAGTGCTGCAGGAACGCGACGACCGCGCGGGGTGGTTGATCGGCAAACAGTTCCTCCGCTCAGCGACCTCTATCGGTGCCAACGTTGCGGAGGCGAGGTCGGGAGAAAGCCGGAAAGACTTTGTCCACAAGCTCCAAATCGCTCTGATAGAAGCGTGCGAGTCGCTGTACTGGCTCCGGCTCCTCGCGGAAGCGGAGGTCCTGCCTGCCGCCCGGCTGGCGGACCTTATGGACGAGACCGACCAACTCATCCGGATCCTCGTCAGCATCGTGCGCTCGTCCCTCCGAACGGAGGCGTAGCCTGGGAGCGGCGGCGCTTGCGTTCTGAATTCTACGTTCACGCCCGGATCTTCAACCCGGCAGCGCACAGGGAAGGCGACCCTTCCACGTTCGCCGTTCTGCCTTCTGCTCTCGACCGATGATTCTGATCCGTGACCTCCGCCTCGCCTTCGGCGGCCGCCATCTCTTCGACGGCCTCACCTGGACCATCCGGCCGGGCGAGCGCGTCGGGCTCGTGGGGCCCAACGGCGCCGGCAAGACGACGCTGCTCAAAGCGGTCGCGGGGGACCAGCCCGTAGACGGCGGCGAGGTCGTGCGCGAGGGGAACGCCTCCATCGGATTCCTCCGGCAGGACACGCAGGAGACGGACACCTCGCGGACGCCCATCGAGGAGGCGCGTGAGGCCTTTGCGGACGCCCTCGCGCTGGAGCGCGAAGCCCACGAGCTGGCGGACCGCATGGAGGCCATGGACGACCACGAGAGCGACGCGTACAGCGCCCTCGTCCGGCGGATGGGCCGCGTGCAGGAGCAGATGGCCGTCCACGATGTTCACGCCATCGAGGCGAAAACGGCGACCGTGCTCGGCGGCCTCGGCTTCACCGCGGACGAGATGGAGCGGCCCATGAGCACGTTCTCGGGCGGCTGGCGGATGCGCGTGGCGCTCGCCAAGATGCTCCTCTCCGAGCCCGACGTCCTCCTGCTCGACGAGCCCACCAACCACCTCGACATCGAGTCCATCGCGTGGCTGGAGGGGTACCTCAAGACGTACCCCGGCGCCGTCGTCCTCGTCAGCCACGACCGGTACTTCCTGGACCGGATGACGAACCGGACCGCGGAACTCATCCGCGGCCAGATTGACGAGTACGCGGGCAACTACCAGTTCTACCTGGACGAGCGCGACGAGCGGCGGCGGCTCTGGGCGGCGCGCTACGAGAACCAGCAGAAGGAGATCGCCGAGATCGAGCGGTTCATCGAGCGCTTCCGCTACAAGGCGACCAAGGCGAAGCAGGCGCAGAGCCGGATCAAGATGCTGGAGAAGATGGAGCGGGTGCCGCCGCCGCCCATCGAGGCGGGGGAGATCCACTTCCGCTTCCCGGACCCGCCGCCGAGCGTGCGCGTGGTGGCGGAGCTCTCCACGTTCTCCAAGCGCTACCCCTCGCCCGAGGGCGGCGAAACCGTCGTCTTCGAGGACGCCCCGCGGTTGCAGGTGGAAAAGGGCGACTGCATCGCGCTCGTGGGCAAGAACGGCGCGGGCAAGTCCACGCTCGCGCGGATCCTGCTGGGGCAGGAGCCCTTCGAGGGCGAGCTGGAGATCGGCGCGAGAGTGGAGATGGCGCACTTCGCGCAGCACCAGGCCGAGGCGCTGCCCATGAGCCAGGACGTGATCGGCGCGCTCCGCGAGAAGGCGACGAACCAGAGCGATACCGAACTCCGGACGCTGCTCGGCGCCTTCCTCTTCCGCGGCGACGACGTGTTCAAGTCAGTGAGCGTGCTCTCCGGCGGGGAGCGCTCGCGGCTGGCGCTGGCCCGCACGCTGCTCTCGCCCGCCAACTTCCTCGTGCTGGACGAGCCCACCAACCACCTCGACCTCGCGAGCAAGGACGTCCTCGCCGAGGCCATCCGCCAGTACACCGGCAGCGTGGTGCTGATCTCGCACGACCGCCACTTCCTGGACCGCGTCGCGGACCGGGTGTGGTACGCCGAGGACCGGACCGTGCGGACCTACCGCGGCTCCTATTCCGAGGTGGAGTGGCAGCGCGAGGAGGGGACCGCCGCCGCCGCGCTGGCGGCCCGCGTCAATGGGACCGACGCCGCGACGACGACCGCCAGCGGTGCGAAGGCGAGCCACGCCGCGCCGGCCAAGCCCTCGTCTGGGGGGAAGAAGACGAAGGAGGAGAAGCGCCGCGCCGCCGAGGTCCGCCAGCGGGTCTCGAAGGCGCTCAAAGGCGACGCCGTGCTCAAGCCGGCCTCGCTCACCGCGGAGGAGGCGACCTACGCTATGGAGTCCGTCGAGAGCGCCGTCGCCAAGGCAACGGAGCGGAAGGAGAAGCTGGCGGCCCAGATGGCGGACCCCGAACTCTACGCCGACGCCGACAAGTTCCAGAAAGCGCTGGCGGCCCACGCGAAGGCGGAGAAGGAGGAGGCGCGACTGATGGAGCTGTGGGAGGCGCTGGCGGAGGTCGTCATGGGCTGACGGTCTGTGTCGCGAGCGGGCCGGGTCACGACGCGCGGCGGGGTCTGTGAACGCTGGGCATGCGACCTTCGGTACTCCATTCCGTCCCCACCCGCTCCCACCATGTCGCTCCTCTCCCGCGCGAGTGCCCTCGCACTCGTGCCGTTTCTCCTGGTCGGCTGCGCGCAGACGCAGCCACAGCCAGACGCCGCTGCGGCCTCCAGCGCGATGCCCGCCCCATCCGCGCTTCCCGGCATCGACCTGCTCACGCGGTCCGAGTGGGGCGCGCAGGCGCCCGTCTTCGCGATGACGCCGCACACGCCGGACGCGCTGACCATCCACCACACCGCCACACCGCAGCGTCCGGAGCGCTCCCCAGCAGAGACCCTCCGCGCGCTCCAGCGCTTCTCCATCTCGTCCGACACGCTGGACGACGGGCGCCCGAAGAAGCCGTGGGCGGACGTGCCGTACCACTACTACATCACGCCGGACGGCACCATCGTGGAGGCGCGCGACGTGCGCTACGAGGGCGACACGAACACGAACTACGACCTCACCGGCCAGGTCCAGGTGGTGGTGGAGGGCAACTTCATGGAGGAAGAGCCGACCGAGGCGCAGCTCGCGAGCCTCGTCCGGCTGGCGGGCGCGCTGAGCGAGCGCTACGGCATCCCGCCGAGCCGCGTCGGCGGCCACCGCGACCGGGCGGTCGGGCAGACCTCGTGCCCGGGTGATGCGCTGGAGGCACACTTCCCGGAGGTCCTCGCCGCGATGCAGGGCGGCTGATTCGGCCCCACATCCCCAAACGACGACGGGCGGCCCATCCGGGCCGCCCGTCTCGCGTTCAGCCCCGACGAGGCGGAGCGCCAGCGCGCGGCTACGCGTCCGCGAGGGCGGCGTCCACGCTGCCGCTCGTGATGGTGTGGTAGCCGGGGCGCGCCTCGGCGTAGATCCGGTCCGCGATGGGCCGGCCCCACTCGCTCGCGGCGAGGTCCTCGAAGAGCGGGAGCACGAACTTGCGCCGGCCCTGCTCGGTCAGGAACGCCTCCAGCGAGGCGACCGCTGGCTCGTACTCGTTCGCGATGGCCACCTTCATCCACGCGAAGCGGATCTCGCTGTTGCCGGTCTCGTTGAGGCCGAACGCGCCGTTGAGCTCCGCCAGCTGCTCATCGGTGAGCTCGTCGGGGAGGGACTGGAGGAAGTGGACGCGCTCGTGCGTGCTCCACTCGCCCCAGCCGGTCTCCGCGGGAGCGGTGCCGCTGGCGAACGCCGCCGCCTGCTCCTCCACCCGCGCGAACGCCTCGGACTCCACGCGCGGGGCGCCCTCGGGGAGGCCCGGCCCGTAGATCCACGCGTCTGCGTTGATGGCCTCCGCCAGCTCCGCGTCGCCCTGGATGAGGTGCTCGTTGAGGTCGGCGACGAACCGCTCGGCGGTCATCGGCTGGAAGGCGTAGCGGTCGAAGTAGCCGCGGAGGTACTCGTCGAAGCGCTCGCGGCCGGCGACGGTCTCCATGTGGCGGACGAAGAGCGCGCCCTTGTCGTACGCGATGGCGTTCATGCCGTCGTCGGGGTCGCGGCCCTCCAGCGCGAGGTGGAGGTGCTGATCGGCCTCGTCCAACTCCTGGAGCTCCTGGTCCAGGCCGGTGCGGGAGAGCGACTCCAGCATCTGCGCGTACTCCGCGCCGTAGACGGACTCCATGATGCGGTTCTCGAAGTAGCTCGTGAACCCCTCGTTGAGCCAGAAGTCGTCCCAGGTGGCGTTGGTTACGAGGTTGCCACTCCACGAGTGCGCCAGCTCGTGCGCGACGAGCGAGACGAGCGAGCGGTCGCCCGCGAGGATGGTCGGCGTGGCGAAGGTGAGCAGCGGGTTCTCCATCCCGCCGAAGGGGAAGGAGGCGGGCAGCACGAGGATGTCGTAGCGGCCCCAGCGGTAGGGGCCGTAGAGCGCCTCGGCGGCGTCCATCATCTCCTCCACGTCCGCGAACTCGTTCTGCGCGGCCTCCACCACGGACGGCTCCGCCCAGACACCCGAGCGCGGCCCGATCTCGCGGAACTCCAACTCGCCGATGGCCAGCGCGATGAGGTACGGCGGGATGGCCTGATCCAGCGAGAACGAGTAGCGCATCCGGTCGCCGTCCACGCCTTCGCCCTCGGTGCCGTTGCCCTCGGCGCTCATGACGGCCGTGAGCGAGGCGGGGACGGTGATGTCCGCCTCGTAGGTCTGGCGGATGCCGGGGCTGTCCTGCGTCGGGATCCAGGTGCGGGTGAGGATGGCCTGGCCCTGCGTGAAGAGGAACGGCTGCCCGCTGGCGGTCTGCTGCGGCGAGAGCCACTGCACCGCGGCGGCCTCCGGCGAGGTCTCATATTCCACCGTGATGGTGTCGCCGGCCTCGGGGAGCTGCACCGTCAGCGGCGCGCCCAAGAGGTCGTCGGCCTCGCCGACCTCGAACGCCAGCTCGGCGCCGTCGGCGGCGGTGACGCGCTGGATGGTGAGGTCGCGCGTGTCCAGCACGATCTCCGAGGCGTCCTCGGCGCGGTCGATGGTGAGCGTGGCGGTGCCGCGGAGGACCTGCGCGTCGAAGTCCGCGTCGAGGTCGAGCGCGACGTGGGTGACGCGGGCCTGGCCGGGCACGGCGTAGGAGTGGACGTCCTGCGGGAGCTCGAAGGCGTCCGCGGCGGGTCCGGTGGTGGGCGTCTCGTCCGCGGAGGACGAGCAGCCGACGGCGGCGAAGAGGAGCACGAGAAGGGAGAGTCGGGCGATCACGGAGTCGGGGGGTGAGTCATCGCGAAGATATCCGCAGGTGGATCCGGGCTGGCGTGCGCGGTTGCGGGCCGGCCGCTGGCGGTGGGCGCGAGCGAGTGAACGGGGAGCCGCGCGCGAGTCGTCTGTTGTCACGGGGGCGTCACCGGTGGGCGTCGCTCGTTCTCCGGCTCTCCGCGTCCCGCCCGGCCGCGGATGCGATCTTGCGCCGAGCCTCCCCGCGCCCATGTACCCCCGCATCACCGACGTCTTCCAGGACCTCTTCGGGTTCGAGTTCCCCATCCCGCTCTACTCGTTCGGGCTCATGGTCGCGACGGCGCTCCTCGTGGCGACGTGGCTCGCGCGCGTGGAGCTGGACCGGCTGTACAACCGGGGCCTCGTGCCGCCCGTCCGCGCGACGGTCAAGGACGCGAAGGGCCGCGAGAAGACCGCCAGCGTCAGCCCCAGCGTCTACATCTGGACGCTCATGGGCATCGCGGCCGTCATGGGCATCGTGGGCTCCAAGCTGTTCCACATCATCGACTTCTGGGAGGAGTTCACCGCCGACCCCGCCGGGATGCTGTTCTCCGGCTCGGGGCTCACGTTCTACGGCGGCCTCATCCTCGCGACGATCTCCGTCGCGTGGTACGCGCACAAGAAGGGGATCGTGGTGCCGCGGCTGGCGGACGCGGCGGCGCCCGGCCTCATCATCGGCTACGGCATCGGGCGGATCGGCTGCTACCTCTCCGGCGACGGCGACTGGGGCCTCTGCTCCGACCTCGCGGCCAAGCCAGCGTGGCTCCCGGACTGGCTCTGGAGCGAGACCTTCCCGCGCGCCTTCGTCTACACCGCGCAGATCCAGGACCCCATCGCGTTCAACGAGCAGGTGCGCGGGATGACCTGCGCGCTGCCGGAAGGTGCCGCCGACGGCGTCTATCCCACGATGCTCTACGAGTTCGCGCTCGGGCTCCTCCTCGGTGGCATCCTGTGGGCGCTGCGGAAGCACCCGTTCAAGGCGGGCTGGCTGTTCTCGCTCTTCCTCGTGTTCCAGGGCCTGGAACGCTTCTTTATCGAGTTCCTCCGCACCAACCGCGAGTGGGCGCTCGGCCTCTCGCAGTCGCAGTGGATCTCCGTCGGGCTGATCACGCTCGGCGTCATCGGCCTCGCCGTTCTCACGCGCCGCGTGCTCCCCGCCGACGGCGACCGCCAGCCGGCCGAGGCCGCCACGGCATGACGGACGGCCGCGAGATCCTGGACGCGCTCCTCGGCGCGCTGGACGCGTGGGCGGAGCCGCACGAGCCGCACCCCAGCCTCGCGCCCGACGCCGCCCGGCTGGCGGAGGCGATGGGCGAGTTCACGGCCCGCCTCACCGCCCCGACCGACGGCGAGGAGGACGGCATCTACCCGTTCGGGCACCCGCGCTACGCGGGGCAGATGCTCAAGCCGCCGCACCCCGTGGCCTGGGCCGCCTACGCCGCCGCGATGCGGCTCAACCCCAACAACCACGCGCTGGACGGCGGCCCCGCCACCGGCCGCATGGAGAAAGAGGTCGTGGCAGACCTCGCCGCGATGTTCGGCTTCCCCGCCGATGCGCTCGGGCACCTGACCGGCGGCGGGACGGTCGCGAACCTGGAGGCGCTGTTCGTGGCGCGAGAGCTGGCGCGCGAGGCCGGGCAGACGCCGCGCTTGGGCGTCAGCGCGGAGGCGCACTACACGCACGCCCGGATGGCCCACGTCCTCGGCGTAGAGGTGGTGACACTTCCGGCCGACGATGCGGGCCGCCTCGACCTCGACGCGCTGGCGGACGCGCTGCGCGAGGAGTCGCTCTCGGTCGTGGTGCTGACCGCCGGGACGACGGGGCTCGGCGCGGTGGACCCTATCGCGGAGGCGCTCCCGCTCTGCCGCGAGCACGGCGTCCGCGTCCACGTGGACGCGGCCTACGGCGGGTTCTTTTGCCTCCTCGCCGGATCGGCGGAGGTAGAGGGCTTCCCGGCCGCGGACTTCCGCGCCATCGCCGAGGCGGATTCCGTCGTGGTGGACCCGCACAAGCACGGGCTCCAGCCCTACGGCTGCGGCGCCGTCCTCTTCCGCGATCCGGCCGTGGGCCGGTTCTACCGGCACGACTCGCCGTACACCTACTTCACCTCGGACGCGCTCCACCTCGGCGAGATCTCGCTGGAGTGCAGCCGCCCCGGCGCCGCCGCGGCCGCGCTCTGGCTCACGCTCCGCGCCCTCCCACTCCGCGCGGACGAGGGCCTCGGCCCGATCCTCGCCGCCACGCTCCGCGCCGCCCGCCGCCTCGCAGATCGTCTCGCGGACTCCGAGTCCGTGCGCGTGCTCCGTCCGCCCACGCTGGACATCGTCGGCTACTTCCCGGCGGCCGGCTCGCTCTCGTCCATCGACGCCGCCAGTGCGGCGGTCTTCGGCCGCGGCATGGCCGAGCCGGACCCGGTCTACCTCAGCCTCTTCCGCGTGGACGCGGACCGCTTCCCGGAGCCCATCGCGCGAGACGCACCGCACGCGCGCATCCTCCGCAGTGTGCTCATGAAGCCCGAGCACGAGGCCTGGGCCGACCGGCTGGCGGAGCGGATCAGCGGGCTGGCGGCGGGCGTGTAGCCCCCGCTGGGCGGGGTTTTCGTTTGGCGCGAGCCGTGGCCCGCGTCACCTTTCTCGTTTTCGCCCTCTGCCCCTCCATGACCGATTCCACGACCGTTGCCGGCCGCACGCCCGTCCGCGAACTCCTCCAGAGCGACCCGCGCCGCATCGAAAAGGTGATGCTCGCGCGAGGGCGCGGGAAGCTGGAGGGCGGAATCGAGAAGCTGCGCCGGGCTGCGAAGGAGGCGGGCGTGCCCGTGCAACTCGTGCCGCCGCAGGCGCTGGACCGGGCCGCGGGAGGTGCCACGCACCAGGGCGCCGTCGCCCTCGTCGCGCCGGTCGCGTACCAGGACGTGGACGCGCTGCTCAGCGACATTGCGCCCACGCTGGACGACGTCAAGGCGCTCGCGCCGCTGCTCCTCGCGCTGGACGGCGTAGAAGACCCGCACAACTTCGGCGCGATCATCCGAAGCGCGGTCGCCGCCGGCACGCGGGCGGTCCTCGTGCCGGAGAAGGGGATGGCGCCGCTTTCCGCCGTGGCGGTCAAGGCCAGCGCGGGCACCGCGCTCCAGGCCCCGCTGGCGCGCACGCGCGACCTCGGCCGCGCGCTGACCGCCGCGAAGGAGCGCGGCTACTGGATCGTGGGGCTGGAGGGGGCGGCCGAGGGCGACGACCGCGCCACGACCGTCTGGGACTGGGACTGGACGCGCGCCACCATCCTCGTTGTGGGCCGTGAGGGCAGCGGGCTCAGCCGTTCCGTCCGCGACGCCTGCGACGCGCTCGCGGCCATCCCGATGCGCGGCGACGTGGAGAGCCTGAACGCGAGCGTCGCGACCGGCATCGCGCTGTTCGTCGGCACGAAGGACCGGTAGACCGCCGGGCGCTACCGCCAGCGGCTGGCGGTGGGCCTGAACGCAGACGCGGCGGCCCGCCGAGCGAGCCGCCGCGCTTCCCTCTGACCGGGCGGGGCCGGGCCCCGTCCCGTTGTTCTCTCACCCAACCCAGGGAGAGACCGGTGTGGCGCGGCTAGGACCGGCGCCGGAGACCGTAGACGATCTTGCGGATGGTGTCGAACTGCAAGTACGGGTGCTGCTCGCGGAGTTCCTCAATTGCCTCGTAGGCGGGGACGTTCTCGCGGCGCATCGCCTGGAACTGCTTGCGGATCTGGTAGTCGCGGACGCCCTTTTCGTTGAGGAGGTTGTGCTCCTCCAGGAGGGCATACACGTCGGACTCGACGAGTCCCGAGAGTGGGTTGGCGGTGGTGATCTCCATCGTGCGGGGAGGGCATCGGCGTGACTGCGACGAAACAGTACGGCCGCCTCTTGCGCCAGCCTAGCCCACCTCCGGCGAACGGTCCGGAGCCTCCCGCGAACGGTTCTACTCGCTCGCGAGCCGCGCGGAATCCCGCACTGCGAGGGCGCGGACCGCGCTCGAATCCGCCTCCAGGCGCACCGAGTCGCGCCCGGCCTGATTGCCGATCACGGCTCCTTCCACGCGAGACCAGCCGGCCGCCTCCAGCCACCGTGCGCCCTCGCGCGGCGCACGCACGCGCCCGACGGCCAGCAGCGTCTCGCCGGTCCGGACGCCGTGCTCGCCATCGTCGAAGCGGACCGCGAACGTGCCGCTGCCGTCGCGCACGAGCACCTCCTGGTCGCTCGGCTCGTCCACCACGCGCCCGGTCACAGACGCCGTCACGATGCGGCGCCGGAGCGCAACGGTATCCAACTGCGCGAGCGGCACGTCGCCCAGCGAGACGCGGGTGGGGCCGCCCATGGACTCCGGGCCGAGGAAATACACGGCCGCGGCTCCGCCGGCGAGGACCGCCAGCGCGGCGAGGATCAGGAGGGCGCGCTTCATCCAGCCTGCGCCTCTCGCGCGCTCTGCGTCACGGATCGGAAGGTGGTGCCCTGCCAGACGAGTGCGGCCACGCCGAGCAGGCACATCAGCACGAGCTGCGCGGCGTGCGTCAGGATGGCGTAGGACGCCGCGGGCGCCTGCGTCACGCCGAAGAGCAGCACGAGCGTCTGCACCACCACGTAGTGGTACGAGCCCGTCCCGCCCGGGGAGGGCAGCGACATCCCGATGGCGCCGAGGTTCATGATGGCCCACGCGTCCAGCACGCCGAGGCCGAACGGCTCGGCCATGCCCAGCATCCGCAGCGGCACGTACGACATG